>JBCBTQ010000169.1:0-13451 GCA_039818605.1 Cyanobacteria bacterium J06639_14
CCATTTCTTTACCCCAGAAAACATGCTCTTGAATCTGTGCTTGTTTCAATAGGGCTTCAATCTCTTCTCGGGTAAAGAAATGGTGGTTAGCTATAGGTTGCCGTCTGGATTCGTGATTTCTGGAAAAGCTGCATGTGTGTCGCCAGAAATTTTTGATGCAGAAGTAGGACGACAAGTAGCTAACCACCATTTCTTTACCCCAGAAAACATGCTCTTGAATCTGTGCTTGTTTCAATAGGGCTTCAATCTCTTCTCGGGTTACTTTGTATTTTTCTTCCTCGCCGTTATTCAATACTGTCATCAACATCAACCTCTATTTGCCTTACTTCGCTGTCTCCAAACGTTGTTATATCTACCATCTGTGGTAGTGCACTTTCCATTTCCTCAGCTGCGATCGCCTCAAATTTGTCAGCAATCTTTCTAAATGCACTGGCAATTTTGGGCTTGATGCCTGCCCTTACCGTATCAAGATGCTTCACTTCAATTGCATCCATAAGCTCATAGGCCGCGTTAATTGCATCCATCACCGTTTTGCGATCGCCTTCAATCAAGTCTGCCTTCAGTTCATCTAGTGCGACGACAATATCTTGAGTCGTAATATCAACGTCTACTACGGCTTCAATGTTTTGATAAGTCCTAACCTTCATTCCAACCCCCAAAACGAAACGACAACTTCCCCAGGCTTGAGGTAAAAACAGCGATCGCCACCACCTTTCTCAAATCTCAACTTCCATTCCTCTGGGCACTTGCGCAATTCATCGGATACACTACCCACACCCTCTGGAAGTGGGAAATTCACCTCAAATATCTTGTCCCATGGGATAACCCTTTCACCTATTTCGGCTTCCCTCACGGTCACAAACCACCATTTCTCCGCCTCGACCGCGATCGCCGCTGATTGCCCTATCTTCTCAACCACCCTCTCCGCTATCCACAACGCAATCTTTTCTCGCGCATCATTCGCCGCAAATATCAGATTGCAGCGTTCTAGTTTCACATCAACATCTTCTGTATCTGAATCACTCGCGATCGCCTCATTCGCAACCCTCTGCTTCTCCCGAAAGTCCTCCTGTAACTCGCCGGGGACCTCTATCTCATACATCCCCGGCAATATTTCGCATGTGAAAGTCATCATTTCAAAAATTTCCAAAAAATAATTTCCGCACTCTCTCCCAAGCGCTACCCCCCCTTTTAATCCGCTCAACTGTAAACGTTTACAGTCATAGGGGTGTAATTGTCTCGCCCTTACATACCGATTCGTGTTAGTTGGATGGGTAAGAAATAAGCGCGATCGCTAACTCCAAATTTCCCAAAACTCGGAAATATCCAAGACTCAGGAGAGGGGCCAGTACAGAAGTACCAGTGCCTTTTAATCTGGAGGGGGTGCCCCGCGATCGCGCTCCAACCTACTCTAGCCAAGAGAAGGGTACAACCGTATGCATAGAAATAGTACATCAAAACTAGATAATGCGATCGCGCCTAAAACCCTCGACTATCTTTAAGTAAACCTCATAAAAAGCAGCCCAAAAGCATTGGCGTATTGTACCTGTGAGAGTACAATATAAATACGAGGTTGATAAATCACCCTCTTGCCGCAAACATTCACCGAGGTTCGATATGAGTTCTGCTGTTGCTGTTATTTCTAAAGACGAGATCGCCTTAAGTGGCAACTACTTTGCTGATTTGAATACTGCCCGTGAGGCTGGCTTGGTTGAGGGTTCAAACCCTTCTAAAAAGGCATTGGAAGCGATAGTTAATCGACACAATAGCGCGATCGCCTCGGGGCAAGAATCGCAAAGTCTGGAGGCTCACGTAGAGAGTAACCAGCAGGCTAGGGGCAATACAGAGAAGCTAGATAAAGAGCTTTATAACGGGGTTGGTACATTCGTTCAGCCTGAATGGGGAACTGACAAGATACTGTCGGAAGCTGGCCTAGATTGGGAAGTTGTAGAGCGTGACGTTATCTACGATGACGGCAACGGCGGCAAGATTCGCACCGATGACTATAAGGTTCTATGTCGTGAGAATGACCCCAGCTTTGTATTTGATGTTGTCCGTAAGGGCTGGCATCCCTACCAGAACGCCCATATTGTGGGTAGCTTCGTTGAGTTCTGCCGCGACACAGACCTAGAGCTTGAGCGGGTTGGTGCGCTAGACAGCGATCGCCTCGTGTTTGCTGTCGCCAGAATGAACGACAGCTTTGAGTTGCCGGATGAAGATATCGTAGACGGTAGAATCATCCTGACGAATAGCCACAGCAAGGGGCGTGGGCAACGCATCAGTCTGATGACTCGGCGGCTTGTCTGCACAAACGGCATGACAGTACCCGTCACCATTGGCCGCAAGGTGATCACTCATCTGAAGGAGTTTGACCGCAAGGCAACGCTTAACGCCTTGAACGCTGCCCGCTCAAACTTCAGAACTATCGAGACTGAATCCCGTGCCCTTGCTCAACGGGCGCTGACTAAAGAAGAAGCACACGTCGCGCTTATCAACATTTTGGGCGACATCAATAAGAGCGTTGATGAGCAGCCCAAGGCCGTGCAGGAATGCCTGGAGCTTTACCACGGCAAAGGCATCGGTAGCGATCGCCTAAGCGCCTACAACACAGCTTGGGGGGTTGTTAACTCAGTCACTGAGTACCAAAACCATCGGGTTATGAAGCCCTTCGGTGCTCAGGCGCACATGAACAGCCTGTGGTTTGGTGGCAAGGCCCAGAAGCAACTGAACGCCTATCGGCAGATGGTAGGTGTTTCGGTTGCGGCTTAGCTATGCCGAACGCGATCGCTTTACTCCCCGCGATCGCGTCCCTGTTCACTTCATTTCAGAGGACTTCAAGATGATGACAACAACACCAAACGCCTTTAGCTCAGTTGCCTTGGGCGACGGCAACAACATTGAAGTTGAGGCATACAACGATGGGGTTGATAAATACGTCTCCCTTGCCCTTGGTGGCTTCAGTATCTGCTTAGACGCTGCGATTATCCCCGACATTCTGACAGACCTAGACGCGATCGCCCATGGTCATGCTGCTGCATCAGTGCGCGATACAGACGGCGGCTCACTGGCCATGATTGGCGATGAGGATCACATTATTCATTTTGTTTGGAGTGGGCCCGGCATGGGCGTCGCGTTTGAAGTGCCCCTAGATTGCGTGGGGAGCTTGAAAAACGCGATCGCCAATGAGCAAACGCTATTAAATAAGGCGGGCTAACTATGGGACAGCAAGACTTACTTGAGAGAATCGCCCAATTAGAGACAGAGAACAAAAATCTTAGATACCAACTAGGGATTGACCCTCTGACAGGCATTGCTAATCGCAAGGCATTTGATGGCGCTCTACAGCGTGAGATAGCAAGGGCAGTGCGTTCCGGCTCATGGTTATCACTGCTGCTACTCGATATTGACCACTTCAGCCGGTTTAACGAGAGGCATGGGCACCTAGGAGGCGATCGCGCCCTTAAGCAATGTGCTCGACTCTGGAAAACGTTTGCCCGCCGCTCTACAGACTGCCTAGCCCGCTATGGCGGTGAGGAATTTGCAATCATCCTGACTGATACGGATGAACACACGACGGGTGCAAATGCAGACGACTTAGTAAAGATGACGGCTGACCTGTCCCCGGTCACCGTATCTGTGGGTTACGTCTCTGTCATTCCAACCCAGGACGTAATGCCAGAAACATTAATCGAACTTGCTGACGAAGCCCTATACAAAGCCAAGGGTAATGGGCGCAATCGCGCTGTGTCAGCTGCGTCCCTGGTTACCACAAAGTCTGCATAGTTTTACGCTCCAACCCAATCGCGATCGCCACAGAGAACAGACTCATGCAAGACACCGTAGTAACTCAATTAAAAGCAAAACGAGCCATGGATGATGCCTACTATCAATGGTCTATCTCATGCTCTCCCCAGGACGAACAAGCTTTTGAGATTGCCAAACAAGCATTTAAGCAGGCATTTGAACAGGCGGTTGTGGTCACATCAATCCATGAGCAAGCCAGGATTTTCAACCGCGAACATGGCCATGAGGTGAGGGAACTGCGAGGTCAGTAAGCGATCGCGCCATCCCCGCAACCGCAAAAACAACCCCTCCTTTCGACTTTTTATCCCTAACCTATCCGCAAACTGAAAATTATGAATGATGAACTGTTTGAGCTACTAATCGCGATCGCCAACCTGCTGCTAACCGCCTTCGTGTGCCTGATTACTGCATTCGGACTAGCGCTCATTATCCCCATAGCTATGGGATGGGGGACAGCATGGCTTCATTGACAACCACACAGCTCCCCCGCGACTTTACCCACCCGGTATGCGCGTACTATAGGGCGGAACTAAAGAGGGTAACCGCCAGCATCAAACGGGCATATCGAACACTGCGTAAGGAAGAATGGCCAAAGTTCATTGCTAGGCACAATGGGCAACCATCAGACACAGCCCTATCGCTTTGGCGTCAGACCAGCCGGTGTACGCCTAGCGATATCCACCGGATAGTTGGGCTGCAAGGGTTTGTCGTTGCACCAATACCAAGCCATACGGAACGCGATCGCGATGACTGGGTACACGCACTATTCAACTGGCGTGACTACTGTAAATATTTACAGTCGCCCCATCCCCACCCATGGCATCGGTTCAGTATCGGCGATCGCGTGGTGCTCTACAAAACTCACCACGCCATGGCCCCTCAACTAAAACAACTCAAGGGTGAATCCGCCAACATCACCGGGCTACAGTCAGCCCCCACAAAAGAAGCGAAATATCGCCTCTTATTTGCTGACGACAGCAGTTGGTGGGTGCGCGATCGCTACTGCATCTCCCCCAAGGAACTAGAACACCTCAACACCTAAAACCCGGAATCCCGGTTTTTAGACTCCCTAATCGCGATCGCCACCTAGCCCGCCCCGTTTTGCACTTTTGGGAATATATACCCCTTAAAACCCCGTATATACACCCTCCTATTGACGGATTTCGGATAAAGCGCGATCGCTAGCCATGGTCGCTCGTTTTAGCCCCAATCGCGATCGCTGGTAGTCAATATGTGCTTTCATAATCACTTCATATTTTGAGGATTTTATGAATCCATGAGGGTTTCAGCCCCTCAAAATACACACATTGTACTTTTAGAGGTACAATAGAGGTACGGTCAACAAACATTCAATCCAGTTTCGAGTCATGGCTTATTCTCTCGCTGAAATAAATGGTTATTTGCGATCGCGCCTAGACATTCAATCCAGCGCGGTTCTGAAGGTTCGAGTAGTGCGTGGTGGAAGGGTGCTGAGTGTGGTTTATAGAGCGGGGCGTGACGGTGTGCGATTTAGTCGATTTGTGTCGCGCCATGGGGTTGACGAGTATCTGAGTGAACGCGATCGCGGTTTCCAAGTCGTGAACGAACAACGAATAGCCAGATTTAATGATGCTGGAATGAGGGTTACGGCATCAGTTCGGAACGGTTGCAAGTTGAGGGATGTTCAAAATCGGGGGAGTTCTGCTTACTATTCCAACTACTGGGGGTTATCTGCTGAGGTGTTTACCCAGCGGTTGCCCGATGGTTCGGTCATGTCGGTGAGTATTGATTAGTTTTTGTGGGTTTAGTTATGCAACATCTAACCAGAGAACAGAAGATTCGACTGAAGCTTAATGAGCTATCTGATTCTCTATATCGTGGTGAGGTTGAAAGCTTTGAGGTTGCGGTCAATGTGCTTTTTGAGGCGTATGGGCTACAAACACAGTTGTCCTCAGTCAATGAAGAACATCCTTGTGCATGGGATGAATACATACCCCGTGTAAGGCGTGCCTTGGAGATTTACAGGAGTGCTATTTCAGAGGCTGAAAAGGTTGCTTCAAAGCAAATGGCGGGTGAGGGCTTGAGCGACTTCGCTAAGGCTCTTGACACACGTGATTACAAGGGGCTTGCGTGGTGATTTTGGCGATCGCGGTTTCCTATTCAGGTTCTCGCCACGGCCACGGCCAAGGGTGCTCTGGCTTGCCAGTCATCAACCAGGTCACAAGCGCGATCGCCAGAACCCACCAAATCAATTCTTGAATGATTGCCAAAACCATAAAGACGCCCTAACCACAGATCCAGGGTGCCCAAGTTCAATCTTTATTCTTTATGACTGCGATCGCGTTCTGCACCGTGCCCAGGTGAGGATATTTTTTTGGCGTTAAAAAGTTGATTTTTCAATCTGCATGAGGATAAATTGACATGAGTCTGATTATCATTTCTGCTTTGCCAGGGATGTCTCAACCTGCAAGTGGGCGTCCAATCTCATCAGTCTGTAACTGGTGTGCTCATGAGGCAACACATCTCGTAGAAAGAGATCTTCCTTTAAGTGGCGTCAGAGCTGCGGATAAATGTTGCGCTCACCATGCTCGCGAGTGGCTAGGGTTGAACGAAGTAGAGGCGATGCAGTCGTTGCAGCAATCCCACCGTGGAATTGCATCTGTTCGCAGAAATGAAGATGGGATTCTAATTTGCTTTCCCTGCCAAGTAAATGCCTGCCAATGGAGTGTTAGCAATGCTTAGCGTCTACATCCCGATTGACCCAGCCCAGTTTGCGATTGGTGATGAACTAACTAGCCCGCAAGGGTGGCCGGCCCAGGTGACTGGAGTAATGACAGAAACGCGGCGCGGTGGTGGTGCTTACTGGCGGTATCGGTTGCAACTGCCTAGCGATCGCATCTTTCGAGATGAATCACAGATTTTGGATTGGAAGCCTTGGAACGGTATTGATACTCAGATTGAGGAAAAGACTCGTGGAACAAAATAGCGGAATTACGCTGCACCCGGCAGCCCAGCATGTTATCAATGAGCTTCAGTTGTTGCTGGGTGAGCTTGCAAACAATGAATTGATTGATGAGTTAACCCGGCGATCGCTGGACAAATATCCTCACGATTCATCAGGGGACATTGTGATGGGATGGACAGCAGAGGATGTTTTGAGTGTGGCACGCGATCGTCACCCGCAAGCGCTAGTCACCTATGACGATGCAATCGATGCCCTAAACCGGGTTGCGGACAGGTTTGAGGCAAATATGGGCGTTTCCTGGGATAGCCTCGACTATGCGCTGATGGAAGTTCTGAGTGAGAAGAATCGCGATCGCCCTGAGCACTTCGTCGAACTGTTGTTTGAGGTTGAGTTCAACGACTATGGGGACGATATTCTCACGGTCAAAGTTAACCGGACGGGCAAGTTTCGGGTTTATCGGGCCAAGTCTACGGAAACCCGTCTAAATCGCTTGCACCGCCTTGCGGGTTGGTTTGGGGCTGAGAACTGCACCCACTATGCAACGACGGCGCGGGTGGGGTGGTATGTTGCGGACATGCAGGTTGCAGGCACGTATAAAATCAGTGGTGATCAAGAGTGAGGTTGAGTATGACACAATTTTTGACCCTTAGAGAATTAACCCTTTTAGAAATCTTTGACGACTTCCGGTCACGTCTCGTGTCTGACTTTTGTTGCTGGATGGTCACCTCTCTACGCAAATTAGACGGAGCGGTTGCGGCGCGGGGCAACTAGTCGAAGCCCAGAGACATGTGCCAATACTCATCTACCTAGGACTTTAGGTGACATAGATTAAGGAATGGCTTTTAGGACATGTCAAATCCCAAAAATTGGATAATGAGGGATGACTGAAGACCCGTGTCAAAAATGGCCGTTTTTGCAACGACTTCACAGTCAAGTCTTACTAAAAGAATGGAATAACGTGGAGCTGAGCGGCGGCCAGTATTTTTGCATCAACGCCTGGATTATAACTTCCGTCCGCTCCTGCGTTATGTTAGCCAACCAGCACACCCAACCATAGGCCAAACTCAAACGAGGCACAACTGACTGAAAGAGCAGAGAGCAACCCAAAAATAATTTAGCCCAAGCTTCATCCCCAGCATAAAAGAGCGGTACAAGGAATATAGAGCTACTGCATGAATTGACTGCACTGGTGATTCTGTTAAGTTCCCTCAGCAAGGGAGCGCGTCAAGATTTTGTCAGAGAAAAAGAATCAAGGTCGCCATTGAGGTAAGCACAACGTAGGGCAAGGATCTGCGGCACCCGCTGAGGTTTCCATCTCGCCCCAGTGACTTGGACTCGCTCATCAATTTGCTTAATCCAGGATTCAACCGGGCTGGAACTGATCGGCAACCCTTCCATTTGATAGTAGCGATAGTTGGGAATGCGGGCGCGATGGTGCTTTAGATAAGCTTGAAACCGCTGGGATGGTTTAGTTTTAAGCGTTGAGAATAGGGTCAGGGTCGGGTCCACTTGTCCTTCCCATAACAACGATTCAGCTTGTCGTAGACGCTGGTTTGAGCCCCCCACTTTGTGCAGGTTTTCCATCAAATGAAACCAGTCGAGGATTTCGTCAGCGATTTGGGGCACGTTTAATCGGGCAAAGAGTGCCCAAATGCCGGGATGACCATCCCCCAAACAGTAGAACAGACTCATCAGTGAGGTCGTTTGAATCCATTGCAGAAGCGCTGCGTTGTCCTGAAACCATGCCATACCAGGGCCATCAGCGTTGAGGCGAACGGCTTTGTATTGCTTCCATGGACTAGGTTGACCCTTGGGGGCCACCAGACGCACCATTCCCCCATCGAGGGCAACCTCATCAACTCGTTCTGCCACAATCGGGGCCAAAATCGGATTGCGTTCAACCATGCGTTCTTGGGTTTTCGCACTCACCTCGACGCCAGTGAGCATGGCCACATCTTGTTGGGCCTGACGATAAGACGCTTTTGCACTCATGCGTAAACAGCATCTTTCGAGTCCTGGACTATGCTGCACTCCAGGCTTAACACCCAATCGCTGGGCTTGCTTGGGGCCTAAACGCACTTTGCCCAACAGACTCTTCAGAGCGCGGGTGTATCCTGGGTCTGGGCCTGTGCAAGTGTTGATAAAAAATTTCCCACTTCTGGAGAAACATGCCTCAGCATCTGGCTGCGCACGGTCTGCTCAATGGCGGCTAAGCTCTCCATCGGCATCGCTTGGGCTTGGGCATCAGCATAAAGTAGCTTGGCAATTTCACTGACATGCTCTTGCAGTTGTTGATGTTGCTCGGGAGTCATGAGGATTGGGGGTAGAGCGCGACCTCTCTATATTCGTTTTTCTCTCATTGCATGATGACGCGCTCCCCCTCAGCAAGGCCAAGTAAGAGAGATATCCAAACAATAATTCCGAAAATAAGGCAAAAGATATGTCCAAAAGACCATCGATAAAACTCATGTGCTGAACTGGCTTTCTTAGCTACAGAGTTGATGTAGTTTTGCACAGGTAAAAGGCATAGGTAAGAAGGTATAATTCCTGCAACTAAACTTGCCTCAATACTGGCACGACTGATTATATTAGCGGCGACAACAAGTATTATCCAGCCAGTTGCAAGTCCGCTTGCCGAAAAGGTTGGTTGCTTAATGGATCTTGCTTCTTGATCTCCGTAAATCCGTCGGAGAAGGCTATGACAGAAAAGAACTCCAAAGAATCCTCGCCAGAACGGTCTGATACTTAAACCATCTCTTTTCTTAATATATTGCCAGTTCTTGTAAATCCAATATGCTTCATACGCTCCGAATGAAGCGATGGACAAAAAAATGAGTCTTGTGGAAGAAATATGTAAAAACAGTGGCTCATTCGATTGATCTTGTTGAGCATTACTTGTCATTATTTTCTCCAAATAGTAATAGCTAACTATTTTGTAGAGGGAAAGTTTCCACCTAAGATCCCCATACGGGTAAATAGGTTGAATGATTCAGTATAATCATCCCTCCGATTCCAGGCTGAACCTGTTTAGAGTTTATTCATCATCTCTTTTCGGGCTGTCTACCCATGCAAGCAGAACCTCGTCCGAAGAAGCTACTCGACCAGGTTCGGGACGCGGTTCACTTAAAGCATTATTCCTACCGCACAGAACAAACCTATGTGCAATGGATTCGCCGCGTAAGGCTTTCAGGAGATGTGGCCCATTTTTACACGAATCGGTGCTATACCCCTATCTGCCATGAGTTCATCAACAGACAATAGGCTTGGGTATTTACTGGAGATATTGTTGTTGTAGATGAGTGTTTTCCTGAGTTCTGTGGCCTTGCTGCGATCGCATCTGATTTTCCGTTATCTATCGACCCCGTGTGAACCGCGATCGCGAAGGCATAAGCCGACTTCTACCCCCTCCAAATCCCCCTACTCTCCCCGGTGCCCCGCGCTTAACTGAGCCAACGGTGCCGGGGATGTATGCATTTGCGGCGGCTTTACGAAGCCACCAGTAAAATGCAGCCTCGCAGAACATGGCGGCATAGTAGATGTCATCAATGCCGCTGCGAAACCACTTCCCCGATACATCACGCTTTGGCCCCATCAAGTGCTTAATGGGTGAGCGGTCAGTGGGATTAGCTATCCACCGTCGCCAATCTTCTGGCAGTCGCTGCAGCGGGTAGCCATCCTCAGCTGCCTTCAAAAATGAATTGAGCACCTGAGATAAAAACTTCTCATTACGGATGAACAGACAGGGGATGCGCTCTCCCCCCTCTTCTACTGAGTCCTCCTTAATGGCATCGGCCTGGCCTGATTTTTGGTCGGCCATCCTCAGGACGGTGGTGCGCTGAATTCTGGCGGCTTCGGTGCGCTCGGGTTCGTTGTCGCAGAACCCATAGTTCACGCCAAACGATCGCAGTCGGTCAGGAATGGATGAACTGGTGACGTCACCAGCCCAAACTACGTTACGGATGGCGCTATCGATATTTTCCTCAACCCCCTTCTCTCGCCAGTTATGGGGAAGGCAATAGTCAGCCACCCATAGCCAATATTGACCACGCCCCTGGTCGATGCCAGCACATCGCAACTCAGGGCGACGGTCGGCCGGGGGTGCAATGATCGCGCGCTCGAGCACGCTGATTGTTAGTGAGTTCTGGAATGTCTCAGATGGATGGCCCAAGCCTTGCTGCTGCCAGTCAGCGGGGTCGATGGCTTCTAGCCCCCCGCGAATCAGTTCAGCGGCAAGGTTTGTCTCAGTTCGTCGAGACAGCGGGGTCAAATGAAACCCGACTTTGTATCGTTCCTGTGGAGCCCCTGGCGGCAGCTTGTCGAGAAAATCCCTTAGCCATTCCCCGGTTTTAATGCATTTGAATCGGGCACTAAGGCGATCGCTCAGCGTCAATTCATTTCCACAAGCAGAACAGCCAAAGTAGGCCGTATCAACGGGGCGTTCTGGGTCTCGGTGGTGCCACTCAACTGGGCGCCCAGATTCAGACAGGTAACTCAACTTGGGTATGCCATCTGCACCAATGCGCTGCATCGGCTTGAGCAGGCATCCCTTGGGGTCAAGGGGTCTTACCTGCTGGCAATGTGGACATGTGTAGTGGGGGTAAAAGTGAAAATCGGCAGTCCGAAACTCTGTCTCAATCCCGGTGCCGCTACCGGGTGTGCCCAGCTCTCGGATTGGCTTGGTTGGGACAACCGATGCATCGAGGCGACGGGGGAGCGGGTCGGATGCCCCGGGTGGATACTGCGATCGCTCCTCCAAAAACATCATGTCTGCCTGGAAACTGACCACAGCAGAACCGGCTGCGGCTTGCCCAGTGCCTCTCAGCGATGCCTTTGAGGTACTGGCATACGAAAAAATGACGTTGCAACCCTCGACTTGGTAGCGGCTTGCCATTTGGCGATCGCGTTCCCGATTAAATCGCTTGCCATCCTTTTGCATCCGAGCAAGCCAGTGGTCAACGACGGGTCTGAATTGCAGAGGAACGTTGACTTGAAGGTTTTGGGCACTGTCGAAAATCCAGGCCACATTGATGCGTCCAGTGGTCACCGCATCACAGACCATCCATATATGGGTGAGCGTTTTACCCAGCTGTGATGGGCCAGTAGTCATGGTGTGGGCTAGCCGTAGGTCACCGATGCCCTCGGCTAGCTCCAGTTGCCATTGGTCGAGCGTTACCTTTGCGCCTCTCTCAGTAACCCCATACCGCGCGACACGCTCTGCATAGGGTTGGCCGCCCAGTTCCATGCTCTGATTGATGAACTGGTTGCGTTGGGCCACGCCGTCTGACCCTATGGTCTCTTTGAGCCGCATGAGCGACTGGAGAATCTGAGACTGATTGAGGGCCGTCTTTGTGTCCATCACTCTTCAGTCTCATCGGTGATCTCGGGGTCACCTATCTCACTCATCTCATCAACGGCGATCGCGCCATCCTCATCCCCATCAACAGCGATCGCGCCCTCATCCTCATCCTCATCAACGGCGATCGCGTCTATGTCTTCAATTGACGGTAACTGCGGCAACGGTTCAGACATGTCTATGCCGCGATCGCTGCCCAACTCACCAATCGCGTCCATTACCTCAGCAAAGGTTTCTTCAGACAACCTGCCCTGTAGGAATTGCACGAACACTTCTATCTCGTGTTTGACTGTCTGCTGCACCTGAACCTGAACCGGCGCATTAAGGCCCAACAACTTGGCGCGGATTTCAATGTTTTTGTGCCAAGCCGCGATCGCGGGCACATCCCCCCGCCTAACCTTCTTGGCTAATGCCGACAGAGCCATATCTAAGCGGCGTAGCTCCAGACCTCGGAACTCTTCAGCCGATGAACTTGTTTCCTCAGCCAGCTGCTCCATGCAGGCCCGGATGTCCTTTGAAATGGTGGACACCGCCACAGTCCCGCCATTCTCACCAGTGATGCCCTTTTCGTAGAGCGCCTCTGCGATCGCGTCATACCCTAATCCCTGCGCACGCAGATTTAGCGCCATGGCTCTACGCTTAGCGATCGCAGCCTTCTTCCCGTTGTGGTAGTACGTTCTTCTCGACATCAGAAGGTGTAATAATCACCCTCATCATACACAAATCAATTTACTACGATCGCGATCGCTAACCACCTTGCTTCAGGGAGGTCACAACTGTAAACGTTTACAGTTGTGATTACAGGCAAAGATGCAGAGGTGAAGCCCCATATAAATCCTCTTCGCCTTCAATTTTGATGAAAAGCGATTTGCCTAAGACTAAATGCTCGCGATCGCACCAACTTTTATGGACATGTCGTGCGGACTTGGCATCAGTAACAATCACAAAAATACTGTCACTCAGGGAGGTGATTGAAATCCCTGAGAGTCGCTTCCATTCGTCAAACAAGTTCATGGAATTATTCCCAATTTTTTTGATGAAGAGAGGTAGAGAGAGGGGTTTCCTCTTTCTGCTAAACAGGGCTATCTACTGAGAATGTCCTCTTCAGAAACGTTATGAGGATAAAAATTACAACCCACATATTCTTCTATGGGCTTTTCAAGGCCAGACTCACATCGAATCGTGTAAGTCCAGCCATAGTCAATGTTCTCAGCCAGGGCAACGACTGGGCTGACGTATTCCATGCCTGTGATGACGCCTTCAATCACTTTGCTACATTGCGTATGAGTTATTCCAACGCATTAGCTTTGTTAGAAGTCATACGCAATGTAGCAAAGTGATTGAAGGCGT
>JBCBTQ010000170.1:0-13446 GCA_039818605.1 Cyanobacteria bacterium J06639_14
TTTTCCGAGGCCAATCTCAGCAGCGCGAATCTCAGCCGGACTAATTTCTTTGAAGCTGACCTAGGCAATGCCGACCTCAGCGATGCGGACCTGTTTGAAGCCAACCTCAGCAATGTCAACCTCCAAGAGGCAACACTAAGCAACGCTGACCTCCGGAACGCTAATCTGTTTGAAGCCAATTTGGTAGCAGCTAATCTCAGCGATACCAATCTGTTCAAGGCCAATCTCAGTAATGCTAATCTCCAGGAGGCTAACCTGAGCGGCGCTAATTTCGATAGTGCAGACTGCAATAATGTGGATTTGACTGACGCGATTTTCTTGGGTGAAGACGGCGCTGTTCAATGGAACGAAAACACGATCTGGGATGACGTTGAGGGGCTAGATACCGTGATTGGCCTGCAAGAGGTGCTCGATCAACGTCTAGGGACTGTCTCGGCCAAGCAGGATCCTGATTTGTTGTTTTAAGAAATCCCAGGAGCCTGAAATCCCAGGGTTCTAAGATGAGGTTGCAGCGCGTCTGGCTATCCCAAAATAAGAACCCTGGGATTTGAACAACTAATCACTAGGGGGATGCCATCCGCTGATTACCCACCTTTCTCGTGCTGCTGTAATGATTGGATTATTCATCCTCAGTGCTGTAACCGTTGCTCGGCCAACAGGTGTTAGTCCCTCAATATGAACTCCATCTGCACTCCATACAAAATGATCAGACCACCTCTGCCTTCTGGGATGGAAGAGAAAAACAGTTGCCCCAGTTAATGGGTCAACAACCTCAGCCCGATTGGATTTGAACTCGTTACATGTTCTACAAGATAGGCAAACATTTTCAAAAGAAGTTTCCCCACCGGCTGACTGGGGTTTGATGTGGTCGAAAGAAAGGGGCATGCCACTGTTAATTTGACTGGTCTGGCAATAACAACAGAACTGTTTGTCTGTTTCAATAATCTTTTGCCGCAGCTCATTGGAGAGATAATAAGACACCCAAATACTCTCTAAGTTGCAGTTGCCGGAACTCTATGGCCCCGCCAGTGGAGCAGGGCTGCAGCGTGAGCTTTGCGCAACATGAAGCGATCGCTCTCTAGACGCAAAGTCTGAAGCTCTACAATCTCTTCCGGCGTCAATTCGCGCGCTTGCTTAAAGTCAAGCAGTTCATCATAACGATGCATATCATCCTCTGTCTTCTGACTACGAGCGATCGTCCAAAGCGTGTCATCATCCAATCTGTCTAACGCTGCTAAATCAGCCTGGAATGCCTCAGGAACATTAAGCCAGTCAGGAGGGCTGCCAATTCGTAAGGCGTGAAGAATCACCTCTTCCAATGGTCGTTGGGTCGCCTGAGCCGTATTGGCCAAGCGTTGATAAAGAATATCCGGAACGTTGAGAAGGATTGACTCAGACATTTTTCAAACCTCATTCCAGTTCTAGCTGAGCGATCGCAGTTTCAAAAACTATTCCCTCACAACGATTGTTAGCTTCTAGTAAATACTGGCGCATGACATCACTCTTTAGGAGATGCTGAGTTTCCAGTTCGGACAGGATATCTCGCCAAAGGTGAACGGGGATGATGACACCAGTGACCTCCCCCTGCGTGTCTGAAATGTATTGGACTTGTGAGGTGTTCACGTTTTCACTCATCGCTTACAAATTCCTTAGAATAGCCTAGCGCTTTAGCCGAACCAGATCGGCTTATGATAGATGACCTGTACTAATGGGGCAGGTTTTGGCTGCGGCTTTGCAGGTCATGAGGCTGAAAATTTGGCTGAATCTGCTCTTACGATCTGGATCTGAGGACAGGTTTTGATGGCAGTTTTGCGGGTTGGAGGGCTGATGTTTTGCCTGAACCTGCTCTTACGGTTGGGTGATACCTATTCGCGATTTTGGATTTTCGATTTTGGCTGAGAACATGCCTGCATGACAGCGGTTCAGCCTTAACATCGATAGCCAGCAAAAAGCGAAACGGTATGATGTTGTTTCCAGAATTGGGGGTTTTACCATTGTCTTCCTTCGTGGCTATCACTACCACCCCTGCCGGACTACGATCGCTCCTCCCCCTCTGCTCATCACTGCCTGCGACCCTCTGGATTCCCGAAGGATTGGCTACTGACTTAGACGACGATGCTCGAACCGCTATCCAGATTTACACCGGACCCTTGCGTGCGACCGTTGCCGACCTCTGGGCCTCCCATGAAGGGTTCATCTTTGCCCTCGCGACCGGGGCTGTCGTGCGCCTCATTGCCCCCCTCTTGCAAGACAAAGCCACTGATCCCGCCGTCGTCGTCGTGGATGAAGCAGGACAGTTTGCCATTAGCCTGTGTGGTGGTCACCAGGGCCAGGGCGATCGCCTCGCCCAGACCGTTAGTCACTACCTCAGCGCTACTCCCGTGCTTACCGGGGCTGCCAATCATTTGAATCTGCCGGGTATTGATGTGTTGGGACGTCCCTTTGGTTGGCACCAAGGTACAGGCGACTGGACTGGGGTGGCCAGCGCGATCGCCCGCAACCAACCCATTCAAGTGATTCAAGAAGCGGGGAACGACCTGTGGCGAGCACACCTCCCGGCCAAGCATCCCTTTCACTTCGGCTGGCCCGATGTCCCTGCCCTACAGCCTGATCAACCGCCTGATCCCCAAGCGCGAGTGTGGATCAGCCCCATCCAGCGTCGCTTTTCCCCCGAGGCCGATATGCCTAAAGTGCAGTGGCATCCGCGTGTTCTGTGGGTGGGGCTGGGCTGCGAACGCGGTACCTCCCAAGCCCTGATGGAATGGGCGATCGCTGAAATTTGTCAGTCTCGACATCTGGCGATGGCAGCGATCGCAGGCATTGCCACCCTCGACCTCAAAGCCGACGAAACCGGACTGGTCAAATTGTGCCAGGACCATGTCTGGCCCCTGCGCTGCTTCACCGCTGCCGAACTGAGCGCGATCGCCGTCCCGAATCCCTCCGAAATTGTTGCTCAGGCCGTTGGTACCCCCAGCGTCGCTGAAGCCGCCGCCACCCTCGCCGCCACCTTCCCACCTGTGCAAGCCAGGCATGGGGGCCCAGAGCTGCATGACGACACCGCCGTTACGAACCCAATACCGCGCCCCTCCTACCCTGCCCCCCTGCCCCCCTCCTACCCTTCCACCCCTTCACCCCTCCACCCTGCCCCTCCCCAATGCCTCTGCGTGCCCAAAAAAGTCATCCGTCACCCCGATTACCCCGGTGCCATGACGATCGCGATCGCCCAGGCCGAGCAAGAATACACTGGACGCACCGGGCACCTGTCTTTGGTGGGGACCGGACCTGGTAGCCTGGATCAAATTACGCCTGCGGCCAAAGCTGCGATTTCCCAAGCGGATGCCGTCATCGGCTATAGCCTCTATATCGACTTGATTCGTCCTCTCCTGCGACCGGGGCAAATTGTCGAGAAAATGCCCATCACCCAGGAACAGCAGCGGGCCGACCGCGCGATTGCCCTGGCTAACTGGGGCCTTACGGTCGCGGTCGTTTCTTCGGGCGACTGTGGCATTTACGCCATGGGGGGGCTCGTGCTGGAAACGCTAAAGGTTCGGGGATGGGATGGCCAAAACCCAGTAGTCCAGAGCTTTCCTGGAATTTCGGCACTGCAGGCTTCAGCGGCAAGGGTTGGAGCGCCACTGATGCACGACTTCTGCGCCATCAGTCTCAGCGATCTGTTGACGCCTTGGCCAGTTATCGAAAAACGTCTCCAGGCTGCTGCTGAAGCTGATTTTGTGGTGGCCCTTTATAACCCCAAATCAAAAAAGCGTACTGAGCCGATTGAAATTGCTCAGCGTCTGCTCGCCCAGCATCGATCGCCCGAGACACCTGTTGCGATTGTCCAGTCTGCTTACCGTCCCCAGGAAAAAATTATTCTCACGACGGTGGCCGACATGCTGAATCAACCCATTGATATGCTCACCACCATTATCATCGGCAATTGCAGTACCCAGTTTTATGAGGGCAAACTGATTACGCCAAGGGGATACTGGCAACCAACTTAAAGCGAGTTAGGGCAGAGGGTTGAAATGCAAGGGAGAGGATAAAAGAGGACGCATTCAAGGTGTAAAGATGCGTTATACCGCTGCTGCTTATCGAAATTCCATTGCCAATCTGCAATAGGCCATAGTCTCACAAAAGGGGCTTAAAGGTGCCGCAGGATGTTTACGATTAGCGATCGCAATAGGGTGTTCGTGACCCTATGCATTCAAGAGAAAATATCTTGGTTATGGGGTTTCAAAATCCCACAAATTTTCCCCTAGAATAGGGCCTAAGAGCTCCTGCCAGTCAAATCTGTTTTTTCTAAATTTTTTAATGCAGTTGATCATTAGGAAAGTTGGCGAAAACGTTTTGGGGAAATATTTAGCTTGATTCAGTCAGATTGGCGTTTATCCAAGAAAAATTGCCCTGTAGTTTGTTTCATACCCCCATGTAAAGACTTTTAAGGAGTTCTGCATCGTTCTTTTGAAGTCTGAATTTGTGCCCTACATGACACTCTGAAAAAGTGTCTGAAGCAAACTTGTGTTCTTTGTCTGAGCCCGTATTGTGAATCTAATTCGCAGTTATCCCGTGCGTTCCTGAAAACAATGCTTGCCAAGATTTCTTTGCCTATGTCCTCCGTTCGTTTTGGCTTTACCTCTCTAAAGCCTTGTCAGACTACGACATCACGGTGCTCTCCATGGCTCACGCCATTGGCCTATTTTCTAGGGGGGCACATTGTTTTACCAGGTTACTTTAGCCAAATCACCGTTAAAGGCCAGGAGAACATCCCGCTGGCCACACCGGTCATTCTGGCCCCAACACACCGGGCGCGCTGGGATTCTCTCGTGTTGCCAATGGTTGCTGGACGCATCGCGACAGGACGCGATTTACACTTTATGGTGACTTCGGATGAAGTCACAGGTATCCAGGGCTGGTTTATTCGTCGATTGGGCGGATTTGCGGTCAATGTGCGATCGCCCAGTGTGTCCAGTCTGCGTCATGGCATCGAGCTTCTCCAGCATGGGAAGATGATGGTGATTTACCCAGAAGGCGGCATTTTTAGGGACAATCAGGTACATCGCCTCAAGCCTGGTTTGGCTCGTCTCGCGCTGCAAGCGGAATCGCAGTCGATGCTAGGGGTCAAGATTTTACCCATTAGCATTCACTATGACACGCCTTTTCCGCGATGGCGCAGTCGCGTAGAAATTAGGATTGGAGCTGCTCTAGAAGTCTCTTCGTACCTAGCAAGCCAAGGTTCTGATTACGCTATGGACTCTAATTGTCTGAAAAGTAAAGCGCGCCGACTGACGAACGATTTAACCGACGCTCTGACGACCGTGTCGCAGGATCCGGATCCGGATCCGGTGCTTTCTTTAGCCACTCTTTGAGTGATGGTGGGCGGTTAGTCGCCTCAAATTAGTTCTGTGAGGTCTGCTTCTGGCAAATTCGGGGGAACGATGGATCGCACTAGGGTGGTTTTGTAGCTTTCCCGTTGGGTGGTGAGGTCGATCGCGATCGCTTCAAATTGAGCCTCCAGGCTACCAAAGGGGACCTGCAGTTGTAACAAAGCGGTTTGCTCACCTTCACTGTTGGGAGTCCAATTCATCAGCCAACGGGGACGATCTGCAAGGCTACGACTTTGGATGTCAGTCACCCAGACTTTTACGGCCAGCCGCCGAGGGTACAAAGGTAACTTCACTGTGATGGGTAGTAGAGTTCCGGCGATCAGTTCACCCTCAGGCAAGCTCAGTTGCGGTACTGGAATCGGCCCGAAGTCTTCCTCGGGATCACTTGTCGATAGGGATTCTGGCTGCTGTGAATTGGCTGTTGCGGCTTTTATCGCTGTTGTCGGTGCGATCGCATCGACTTCTTCATAGACGACAACTTCATGATTGATGGGGGCCTCACTGGCGACATTGATGGGGGGTGCATCAGCAGGAATCGGCGGTGGTGTAGGAGTTTGGACCTCAATCCCAGCGGCTTCCATTTGCGCCTTTAAATCGGCGGTGGTCTTCTGAGCCTCGTGAGCCAATGCCCTCAAACGGGACCAAAATCGTCCTTGATAGTCAGGCTGAAAGTCTTGCGGCTCTGTTGCTGGAACGGTTGTATCGGTATCGGGTGATGCGGGGGGATTGGTCGTTACTGGTGTGACTGATGGCGGTTGCTCAAGGGGGGGAAGATCTAAAGATGATGGGGTTGGACTTGTTGGAGTGGCAGGGCGCTGACGACTGCGTCCTGAAGGGGCGTTGCCGATGGGCGGTAGAGAGAGGGGCTTAGCTGGACGTGCTGGTGTTGCTGTATCCGCTGACTGGCGGCGTGATGGTTGGTTGGCCAGCAGCGGTAGACTCGGTGCGCCCATGGCTTTGCTGTCCATAGGACGATAGATGACCGGTGGCAGGGTCAATCCAGTGGACGGCAAATAGATACGCTGAAAGGGAATGTCGCGCGGGGACAGTGACAAGCTCCCTTTATTGGCCGTTGAGTTGACCGGCGTAGCCTCAGTTTCTGTCGCTTTCGGGGTCGATGGAGTGGTGGCTAAGTCTTCAAAATCTGTATCAGCTGATTGCTCGCCTTGATTAGCAACTAGTTCGAGCAGGGCGTCCAAGTTAAGCGTGACGGTAAAGCCTTGAATTGCCAAAACCTGGGGAGGATTGGTTGCTGACCATAAACTCAGTTCGCCGACCAACAATCGACTAGGAATCTGGTCAGGTAACGAAATCGGCACCTCGAATCGACTGGGGACAGACGTTAGGGAGAGCGATCGCGCTTCTCGATGAACGACTGCATTGGTATCTGGATCGCGCAACTGAATCCACAGCGTCCCCTCTGAGGATAAACCTTCTACTTGGGAAAAGGTTGTGACTTGTCCCTGCAGAGACAAGGGGGTTTGCTGTTGGGCCACGATGGCCTGATGTTGTAATTGCAAGCGCAGCGGTAAATCTTCAATCGGAGCTGCTTCTAAGGATGGGACTGTGCTAGCAGCCGATGCTTCGGGAGCTTCCTTGGGCGATACCTGGTCAAAGAATGGCGGCTCAGAACTTTGGGCGGGAGGAGGGGGCACTGAACTCAGGGTGGTCTCGGTTGCATCCGGGTGAGTGGGCAGTTGGAGCTGAGTATCTTTAGCTGAGGCCCCTTCCGGCAAGGGCAAATGACCCGTATGAGAGTCTTCTAAATCCGCATCCCAATAGTCCAGGCCCGACTCTATCGAAAGAACCTGGAGCTGCACACCGTATTCCCAAGTTGCTTCAGACGCTGCCGTATCAGGTGGAACTGCTGTACACTTTACGGTCCAGCGGCCCGCCGTGAGATGGGTAAAGGGAATCACAACCATCAAACCACTCTGTGTGGTTTGCCCCAAACGCTTGCGGATTTTCCACTTGGGCGGCACCTGATCGGTTAACAGTTGGCTGAGGTGAATGGCCACTGGAGTCTCACAGTAGCTGGTATGGGCGATGATGCGGTATCGCCCCTCTGAAATTTCTACATGAGCAGTCTCTAGCGGTAGCCAATCGTGATCGCCCTCTTTTTGTAGCAGAAACTCCCAGTACGCCATAGCCAATCCTGCCTCAGCAAGTCTAAGGTTCCAAGCAGTATAGCGGTCATCCTAACGACTGCTTCGGATTCCAGCAAAGATTTCGGTTTTGATGGGGTTCATAGTTTGTGGTTCATGGTTCACAGTTCATAGTGAGTGCTTCGTGGTTAAGCTAAAACCCATCTACTACTTTGTGTAGTTTGATGTCTGTACCCCTTGCCCAGCGAGATACTACGGCGCAAATTAAAGGTAAGCAGCTTAGTGGCTCAGGGTTAGTTGGTTAGGGTTAGTTAGTTAGTTAGGGCAAGCCCTTCCACCGCTTCTACCCTTCCACCCTTTTACCCTTCCACCCTCCTACTCTCCTACCCTTCCACCCTTCCACTCCCCTATCTATCCCCCTGCTTCGCTGCAATCACTTTCTGACGCAGGATAGTCGCATTCTGGAGGATTTCATCTTGAGACAATTCAGACTGTTCGCCTGTATGCAGCCACTTGAGTTGTACCGTTCCCTTTTCAGCTTCGGCATCCCCAAGAATCAGACACACGATGGCTCCGCTGCGATCGGCGCGTTTGAACTGCTTGCCGAAGGCTGACCCGCTTAAATCCATCTCGACTGCCAGTTCTGCTTGTCGTAGCGCCTGTGCTAGTTTCAAGGCTCTGCTCTCAGCGGCCTCGCCACGGGAGACCACATACACATCCATGGCGGTTTTAGGATCGATGGATAGTTGTTTCAGCAGCAGCGTGAGCCGTTCGAGCCCGATCGCCCACCCAATTGCTGGGGTATCGGCACCCCCCAGTTGGGCCATTAGACCATCGTACCGACCACCCCCACAGACAGTTGCTTGGGCTCCCAAATCGGCTGATTGAATTTCGAATGCAGTGTGGGTGTAGTAATCTAATCCCCGCACCAACCGAGGATTGAGCTGGTATTCAATGTCGAGATCGGTCAATCCCTGTTGCACCCGATCAAAATGTCGTTGGGATTCATCGCTAAGATAACTCAACAGGCTGGGGGCATCTTTCACGATGGCTTGCGTTTTCTCGTCTTTGCTATCTAAAACGCGTAGGGGATTGCGTTCCAATCGATCTTGCGAGTCGGCATCTAAGTCGGCCTTGTAAGGCAGCAAAAAGTTGATCAAAGCCTCGCGATAGCGTTGGCGATCGCCCCCGCTGCCAACAGAATTCAAATCCATCGTGAGGGACTTAAGCCCCAACTTTTGCAAGATATTGGTCGCGATCGCAATCACCTCGACGTCAGCCCGCGGATCGCCACTGCCAATCAGCTCGACATCTAATTGGTGAAATTGCCGCTGCCTGCCTGCCTGAGGGCGTTCGTAGCGAAAGGCTGGGCCTACATGCCAGAGCCGCTGCACGCCACCTTGAGCCATCAACTTGTGTGCGTTGACGGCACGTACCAGTCCGGCTGTGATCTCGGGGCGGAGGGTAATAGAGCGTCCCCCCCGATCCTCGAAGGTATACATTTCCTTGCCGACGACGTCCGTAGCCTCACCAATCCCTCGCTCAAACAGGTTTGTCTGTTCAATTAAGGGGGGGCGAATTTCTTGATAGGCAGCCCGATGCAACAGCACCCTGGCAGTGGTTTCTACCCACTGCCAAAGGGGAGTTTCTTCGGGCAAGATGTCACGGGTACCCCGAAGTGCCTGAATGCTCGTCATAGCTTTACCGTCTTGTTCAATAAAATCGACTGCTAGAGGAAAACCTTTTCGTGGCCACTAGCGTGGTCTTTAAAACACGATGCCGTTGCCAATCATGTTCTACTTGTTAAGTGTTTCCCAGTTCCCATAATGATCGCCGTAATAGGTCAAAATCGTCTCGATTTGAACTTCGCAGATGTCGGCAGCATCGGCATTGTAGCGGATCCACAACCCTCCGACTTGGCTTTGAAGATAATCAAACTTAGTTGACGTTTGGGACAGCAATCCAGTAGTCACGCCTTCAATCTGGCGCAGATGGGCTGCAACTTCTCGATAAACTGCTAGGGGTAAACGAGGGCTGTGAAGTCGATACTCTACCTGCTGGGGTACAACTTCTTTCTCCTTGCCACGCGTTTCAACAGCCTCTATGGTTCCAGTTGGGGAACTCTCTGGCGCTACAGAATTAGCCATATTTACAGGGACGCTCTACTATTCTCTTCGCTATTAGGTAGCGCACAGCAGTTTACATCATTGATGCATACCTTCCCCCACTGCAGAGCCCATCGGACTAAAGCGACCCGATTGCCCGTTGCCGTTTTGTTGAGGATATTGCTGATGTGATTATCGACAGTGCGCTTGCTGATTTCAAGCTTTTCCGAAATCTCCTGGTTGGTCAAACCAGCCGCGACCAACTCAACAATTTGCAACTCTCGGTCTGAGAGGGTTCCGTGAACTTGAGTTTTGGGAGACTCAGTACTGGCCATAAGTGTCAAAGAAGGTCGTGTGTATATATGCTTATTTAGTTTACTCCTTATTTTCTGGCTGGGGTACTGTTCGTATCCTAGATTCAGGTTGAAAATCTAAATTACGAGGGCACATCTTTTTAATAGAGGACATCTGTGATGCCTGAGCCATGGCGACTTTCCCTACATCGACGAGGATTTCTGCGTGTTTGTCCGCCGCTATTGGCGTCGTTTGTGTTGGCGACCTGTAATCGACGCTCGACTAGTCGCGCCCTGCAGACGACAAATCCATCGGCCCCGACCCAGCGATTGCCACCGACCCCGGCCTGTGGCGCTGACGGTTTCACCCCCGCCCAAACAGCAGGACCTTTTTATACGCCGGATTCACCAGAGCGCACCACTTTGCGGGAACCCCAATTGACGGGGACTCCGATCGTTCTGACGGGGCAGGTGCTAGCGTCAGATTGTACGCCTATTGCCAAGACCCTCGTAGACTTTTGGCATGCCAATGACCAGGGTGAGTATGACAACAGCGGTTACAGATTGCGTGGGCATCAGTTTACCGATGCCGAAGGACGTTATCGGCTGGAAACGATTGTTCCAGGTTTTTATCCTGGGCGCACCCGTCACTTTCATGTCAGAGTCCAAGCGCCTGCTCACCCCGGCCTCACAACCCAGCTTTATTTTCCGGATGAACCATCAAACCAAGATGATGGACTGTTTCAGCCCCAACTATTAATGGTCATGCAAGATGGCAATGGAGTTAAACAGGCCCGGTTCAACTTTGTTCTGGATATTGAGCGCGTCTAGCCTATAAATTCAACTCGAATGATGCCTAAAAATCTGTCCTGTTCCAAGGTTCCTCCGCAGGTCAATTAGACAACCGCGACCAATCCTTACACGGCTTCAAAACATGGGTTAATTGCTATTGCCGTTAGAGTTTTGATAAACCAATATCCTTTGACGGAACTAAAATGACTTTCTAAACGTCACAAACGCAAGGAGCTACTGGATATTAGCGAGTCCACGGCACCTCAGCAGGTTGATAAGAGAAGTCTCATTGTGATCAGGCTGATTCTAAGAAAAGATTCATGATACTTAAATGAAGCCAATTTATAATTGGCTCAATATATTGATCTTGAATCAGCAAATTGATCAATAGATTTTTCTGAGGTGCTTCTATTGCTTTGCTAGGCTTTTGAAAAGATTCTAGCAGATTTTTAAGCCAAGGCTTAGGAGTTCTAAATCCTCACATGTTCCTTCCTCGACCATTCAACACTATCGAGTGTCAATCCACTGCCTGCGATTTTTTGAGTAGTTGTGAGGCATTACTGCAGAAATTCTTAGATTGTAGTAGGAAGAAATTCTCTGGCTATTTAGCCTTAACCTTACGAGGAAATGACACCACACCTTGGAACTTCTATTTTCTGAATGGGAGACTTGTCGGTAGCCAGGGTGGTGTTCATCCTGTTCGTTGTTGGTACCGACAAATCATTCGCTATTGTCCACAATTGAGTTGCGAATTCCCTTCTCAGACCCTAGGCTCAGCCTATCTTTGGGACTACTCAGCGCTTAGCCAACGAGTTGAGCAAGGACAAATTTCTCGCGGTCAAAAAATGGCAGTTATTAGAGGGTTTCTGATTGAAACACTGTTTGACTTTATGCAAGCCTGCCAATTCCGCGATCGCGCCTCGACTATCAAATTGGTCCACTACGACTGTGGCCAAAAGATGACTCTGCCGCCTTCAATTGGGTTTCACCCCAGCGATATTTGGCAGCAAACTGTACAGGTTTGGACTGCTTGGAACCGCGCAGGCTTAGCCCAACATTCGCCTAATCTCACCCCCATCATTCAGGATGTAGCAGCCTTAAAACAACAGACCTCGCCCACGGTCTACCAAAACCTTACTCAATGCCTTAATAGTGAGCGTACGATTCGCGATCTTGCTATCCAACTCAAGCAACATGCCCTCCTGCTAATGCGATCGCTCCTGCCATATGTGAGGCAAGGAATTATCAGGTTAGTAACCGTTACCGATATTGCCGTTCCCGCTTACCCCACCGACAATGTTGCAGCCCAGCCTTTGGATGGCCAAACCAAACGTCCCCTCGTGGCTTATCTAGAGGACAGTCGCTTCGACCGTATGGCGATGGGGCAAATTCTCCGCCAGGCGGGGTATCGTTTCACCGGTATGAGTGATCCGCTGCAAGCCCTACCCCAGATCATCGAACAAAAGCCTGATCTCATCTTCCTTGATGTCCTTATGCCTGTTCTCAATGGCTATGAAGTCTGTGCCCGCATCCGCCAAATTTCGGCTTTTAAGCATACACCTGTAATTTTCGTGACCAGCTGTGATGGCATCGCGGATCGAGCCCGCGCCAAACTTTTAGGTGCCTCAGGTTTCTTGACTAAGCCCATCACCTCTGAAAAGGTTTTAGCCAACTTATGGAACTATTTGCTGAAGTCTGCTTCCCCTCCGATACAACCTATCAATCAAGGTCCACAGTCACTAGTTAGTCCGCCAACCCCCATCAGGCGTAGCCGAGGCAAAGTGATAGAAGAAGGCAGAAGGATACAGGCATTTACCTGATCCGTTCGGGGTTTAGTTCTTTAATCCTCTGTAAACAAAGTTTTTCTCCATTAATGATGGAGGCTTGATCCCCCCAACCTCCCTTGAGCAACTATCCATTAGGCAGAACTCCAGCAATGCTTTGCTCCGCAGGGGGGGAGGGGCTGGTTGTGAGTCTTCCGCTAGGGCAAAATCACGTCAACCCTCTCATTACACCCGGTCGATTACTTTTGTCCCCTTTGACAAGGGTGAATATCGGGGGTGCGATCACGAGCGGAGCGGCTGGAACCCCTCCGTCTACGGCACCTCCCCTTACCAAGGGGAGGACGGGAAACGTGGCTGTACTTGAGATTCAGCAACTTGTGCCTCATGGACAGAGTTGATCTAGGGGTACCTAAGCAGGATATTGTGTTGGGATTCGATCCACCGATGATGCGCGATTTAACTGATTTTGCCATCGGCTAAGCGCTTAAGGAATTTCCCACCTGAAGTTGGTAGCCAATATAATCAAGGCAACTCAATATGCAGTCCCAGCATGGCCGGTGACCCTTTAGACGTTTTTATCTCCTACTCTCATAAGGATGAAGCGCTCAAAGATGAGCTGCTTCCCCATCTCACCATTCTTCAGCGTGAGGACAGAATCAAAACCTGGCAGGATCGTGATATTGAAGCGGGCATGGAGTGGGAGGCGGCGATCAAGACGCAGCTCGAAAAGGCCAAGATCATTTTGCTGTTGGTGACAACGAATTTTCTGGCCTCGAAATATTGCTATGTGAAAGAAATGCAGCGAGCGGTGCAGCGTCACCAGGAGGGGACTGCCCGTGTCCTGCCGATTATCCTCAAGCCCTGTGGCTGGAAATATAGCGCGTTCAACGTGCTGCAGGTGCTGCCCAAGGAGGGGAACCCAATTAGCCGTTGGCCCGACCGGGCGGAAGCCTGGTTTGATGTCGAAGAAGGCATTCGTAAGG
>JBCBTQ010000171.1:0-13404 GCA_039818605.1 Cyanobacteria bacterium J06639_14
AAACGCAGCAGCAGCAGGCTCCGAAAAAATGCCGCCTTGAAGTTCGAGGCTGAGTTTGGAAGCAGGGGACAGGGAATCCCAGTAGCGCTCATCCACCGCACAGAGGTAGCGTTTGGCGGCGACATGAAGGCGGATGGGGGTTGTAACGGCGGCTGGAAAGTGGGTTTCGAGGAAGGGAATGGCACGGTATTCGTGGCGATCGTCGATGCCTCGCTTAGCGACGTCTTCGCCCAGGTGGTGAACAAGATGGCCCAGATCATGGAAGAGGCTGGCAACGATAAGAGCGGCGGGTTCACTGGCTTGTTCGGCTAGGGTGGCACATTGGAGGGCGTGTTCGAGCTGACTGATGGCTTCGCCACCATATTGGGCTTGGCCACGTTGGCGGTAGAGGGATAGGAGGGAGGGGATGGGGTTGGTCATGGGTCGTGGGTCGTGAGTAGCGTCGTGGTGTCGTGGTGTCGGGGTGTCGGGGTATCGGGGCGTCGGGGCGTCGGGGCGTCGGGGCGAGGCATTGGGAGAATAACATCAGGTGCGATTACAGGAATTTCGGCCCCAATGCCTCGCCCTTACGGGATATCGAGGACGTGGATGGCTCGCCCTTACGGGATATCGAGGACGTGCATGCCTCGCCCTTACGGAGTATCAGGGACGTGCATGCCGTGCCACCTCCTGGCCATGGATATAGACAGCGCGGATGGCATTGGGGAAGGGATGGTTGGGGGTTAGCAGCAGGAAATCGGCATCGTGGCCGGGGGCGATTTTGCCCTTACGATCGCCAATCCGGGCAGCTTTTGCAGGATATTCCGAGACGCATTTCCAGGCTTGCGCAAAGGGCATAAGTCCTTTTGCGGCCAGCAGAAAGGGGGCATGGAAGAGAGAGGGATAGTGATAGTCGGAGCAGAGGCAATCGAGGACCTGCGCTTGGGCCGCTTCGGCAACGCTCATATACCCCACATGGGAACCGCCACGGACAAGATTGGGAGACCCCATGAGCACCGCAGCTCCGTAGTCCCGCGACTGTGCCGCAAGCGGAACGGAGGCAGGAAATTCCGCGATCGCCACACCGCGTTCCCGGCTGCGCGCAACATCGGCTGCGGTTTCATCATCGTGGGAGGCCACGGGAATATTCAGTTGATGGCAACGCTGCACTAAATCTTCGAACTGAGATAATCCCTGCGTTTGGCGATCGCAGGCCGCTTCAATCAGGGTCCGAATTTCGCCCTCAGACAGCTTGATCCGCTGACGCAGTCCTTTGGTATACCGCTGCAGGGTCTCATCATCCAGTACTGGAGGCAGGTGATTGTTGAGTGACAATAGCGTCACCTGCCCCGTTTCCAGCCACTTGCAGAGTTCAGCAAAATCATCCGTATTGGCCTGCTCGTGACGGATGTGGATACGACTATCGACCCGGAGTTGGCTGTCCGCATCGGTAATCCGAGCAATGAGCTGGCGCGCCGTTGCCCGACTACGTAATCCCGGTTCAAAGGAGTCCGTAATGGAGTAGAAAAAGGTGGTGATACCCGCCGCCAGCAAAGCCTGATCGTTTTCTACCAGAGCCATTTCCAGCGGCATGCTCACTCCCGGACGCGGACAAATCATACGCTCAAACGCATCGCCGTGAATGTCCACGATCCCAGGCAGTAATTGCAACCCAGTCACATCCATGGCCACATAGCCACTCGGCTTAGGCGCAGAACTTACAGCCACGAACAGCCCCGCTTCAATCAAAACGGTGGCATCTTCTAGCCAGCCTTCAGGTGTGAGGACCGTGGCTCCTTGGAGGGCGAGTTTGTTGGGGAAGGTAGGAAGCATGGGGATAAGGAGGATAGGGGGAGGGTAGAGGGTGGGGGTAATGGGGTGTCAATCACAAAACGCTGTACCAAATGTCTCGCCCCAACTCCCAACCCGTTCGTTTACGCGACTCGTCGTCCTTGAGACACCACCGAGGTCAAGCGGGGCACGACACCATCGTGGTGCAGGGTGATGAGGTCGGCGCGTTTACCGACTTCGAGGCTGCCGCGATCGCGATCTAGCCCGATTGCCTTAGCTGGATTTAGCGTGAACAGTCGCATGGCTTCGTGTAAGGGTTTTTGCTGTTGCGCAGCAATCAAAAACATGGCCTGTACCAGACTTTGAGGGACATAGTCAGACGAGATGATATCGACGAGATCCTGCTCTACTAGATCCATGGCGGAGACATTACCAGACTGGGATCCGCCTAGAACTAAGTTGGGGGCTCCCATCAGTATTTGAATGCCACTGACATGGGCTTCTTTCGCCGCATCCAGAGTTGTGGGGAATTCGGCGATCGCGGCCCCATCTTGCAACGCTTCCTGGATGTGTTCAGGGGTGGCGTCGTCATGGCAAGCCAGGCAGATTTGATGTTTTTGGGTGAGTGCTACCAGTTTGCGGCGGTTCGTCACTGCATGGCGCTTTTGGTTTTCAATCCGGTTTTGAATAAATCCATCAATCGCCGCTTCGGTCACGCCATGTTTACCCATGTAGTACTCCTTGTACTTTTCGAGCTTGGCAAATTGGCGTTGACCAGGGGTGTGATCCATCAACGAAATCAGCACCAGCAACGGGTGCTCAGCGTAGTCTGCGGTGATATCGTAGGTTTGCTCGTACCCCAGTTCACAACGCAGATGGAGACGATGATCGACGGTAAAGCGGTCATTCTGCTGTCCGTCAAGAATGGCATTAATCATCGAGCCAAACTGCGTAATGCGCATGGAGGTGGGGGTGATGTCTCCAACTGAAATGGCATCGCAGACCGTGGTAATACCGGCTGCCGCCAAGTCGCGATCGTGGTACACCGCCGCCGCATCAAGTGGCCAACGTACACTCGGACGGGGGGACAAACGCTGCTCCAAATTATCTGTATGCAGTTCCACGAGCCCTGGCATGAGATAGTCGCCGTCACCGTTTTGACCTTGGGATACCGTTCCAGGTTGGATATCGGCGATCGCGCCATCGCGCACGATAAGGGTGCCGAGAATTTCTTGATCAGGCAGTTGCAAACGGTAATTTGTGTAAATGTGTTCAGTCATTTTGGGTGATTTGATTGATGGTTGATGGTGAATAGTTAGTAGTGAATTAGGTAGTGGTGAATAGTTAATGGTGAATGCTTAGATTTGATAGTTTATGAGTCATCGAACTTCGTTTGAGAATTTGAGCATCTATCAGTTTATCAAGGGCTTTTTTGATGCGGTTTGGCAGCTTTTTTCTGAGTAGGATAAGTTTGCTAAAGATATGCTGGGCAAGCAGTGATACCATTTCGATAACGCATGGCTGCACATCACGAAATCTGTAAGGACTCACGGCTGTATGTCCTGATCCAAATGTGTAGCTGCCATCCAGAGAATGGGTATTAGTCAGTTCGGCAAACAGTGTTGGAAGCAAACTTGCAGAAGGATATGGAAGGTACACGTTTCATCGATCTTAGTTCTCTAAATCAGCGCATTAATTACGAGTGACTTCTGATCAACCTCCTATCACGAACCATCCACTACGGACTATCCACAATAGTCTCATCCAAAGGTTAAAACACGATTACAAACGCGCTCTCGAACCTCGTCATCATGGAAAATACCAACCATGGCACATCCTTGAAGTTTTCTGGCTTCAATAAGTTGCATGACTACTTCTCGATTAGCCGCATCGAGGGCGGAAGTGGGTTCGTCTAGCAAAAGGATGGGGTAATCGACGGCAAACGCACGGGCAATATTAACCCGTTGTTTTTCGCCACCGGAGAAGGTAGTAGGTGATAAATGCCAAAGTCGTTCTGGTAGGTTTAACTGGACAAATAAATTACGAACTTTGTTATAGGCAATGTCAAGATCAACGCCCAAATCCATCAAGGATTCTGCCGCAACTTCGAGAGCCGGTACGCGAGGAATGACGCGCAAAAATTGGCTGACATAACCGATGGTATACTGCCGAACTTCAATGAGTTGATGGGGTTCTAGCTGGGGTAAATTGACCCATTTCTCCTGATGCTTCACCCAAATCGATCCGCTGTCGATCCGGTAGTTGGCATAGAGCGATCGCATAAACGTTGATTTACCCGATCCTGATGGGCCTTGCAAAGCCACACACTCTCCAGGTTCAAGGGTTAGGGACACACCTTCTAAAACCGGTAGTTTCACACTGCCCTGGTGATGCAGCACAAAACTTTTATTGAGGTTCTCGGCTTGGAGGAGTATCTTTGTCCCTTCTGGAGGGGACGCTAAGGTCTCTTTAGACAGTGTTGAATAGGTCATCGTCAATAACTGAATTTGAGCAGCACGGAGACTACATCGAGATTTCCAAGGCAGGCAATTCGTATGCCTTCAGGAGAGTTTCAAAGTAGGTGCGATCGCGAGGATAAGCTTCGGGATTTGAAGCAAAGATCGCCCTAGGGAACCAGGGTGGCATTTACGAGCTGTTGAGTATAGGGATGATGGGGATCATCTAAGACCTGATCGGTGAGTCCCGCTTCAACAACCTGGCCATCTTGCATGACCATCAGGCGATGGGCTAACAAACGCACCACACCAATATCATGAGTGACCAAAATGACGCTCAGGTGCAGCGTGCGAACCAGCGATCGCATCAAATCCAGCAGCTTGGCCTGCACCGATACGTCCAATCCTCCTGTCGGTTCATCCATCAGCACCAGACTGGGACGGGTCACCAAAATTCGGGCTAGCTGCAGTCTTTGCTGCATCCCACCGGAAAAGGTTTGCGGAAAATCGTCAATGCGAGCATCGGGAATTTCCACCTGGCTGAGCCACTGGAGGGCTTCACCGCGAATATTGCCGTAGTGGCGGGCCCCCACGTCTAACAACCGCTCCCCAATGTTGGCCCCTGCTGTTACGGCCATGCGCAAGCCATCGCGAGGATTTTGCTGAACAAAGCCCCATTCTGTTTTCATCAGTTTGCGCCGCTGGGGCTCGGGCAAGGTCCGGAGGTTGATGAGGGTATCGACACGATCGCGATAAGTAATATCGCCAGAATCGACCGGTAGGTGACCCGCGATCGCATTGAGCAGAGTCGTTTTACCCGATCCCGACTCGCCAATGATCCCCAACACCTGGCCAGGATACAGCGAAAATGAAATGCGATCGCAGGCACAAATATCACCGTAGTATTTAGTTAGACTGTCGATAGTTAGTAGCGGCTGCATGAGCTTATCCTTAACACCTCAGGGAAAATTAGTGCTATGTGGGTAGACATTTAGAGTGTATTTTTCAGGATTCTTTGTTGAATTATTTTGAGAATCCCTAAAACTTTCTCTACATCGTTTTTTCGCTCAAGGGATAAGGCAAATGATACTGATGTCCTTTGCCTGAATAAACTGTGTCATCTTTTCAACTCCCCATTTCAGCTAAAAATTCTTGGACAGCATCATACTGATCAGGATGCTTAACATATTTAAGAAGTAAGGTGAGATCTAAATCCGAAAAGAACTGACTGCAAGGTTTCTCTTGATACTGTTTATCAACCAATTGATATACATGAATTCTTCCGGATTTCCAGAACCAGATCTCGGGAATATTTAAAGGTAAATAAAGCTCTTTGCGGTCAATAGTTCCACTTGTAATAATTACTTCGATGACTAAATCAGGTAAAGCGCGACGAACGCCTATTGAATAAGACTCATCAGGGGTGCCTGAAGTGTAGCCTTCTGCCTCTAAGGTAAATCCACCCCTACGATAGTGGCGAATTCCTTTTGAGCGCATGTAGGCTTCTAGTAATGCCCCCAGAGTGCTTTTTACTGTCTCATGATCATCGCTAATTGGCGACATAATCTCTAGCAGTCCCTGTAAGTAGGTAAGTCGCATAGATCGCACATTTTCTAAATTTGTTTCTATGCCTTTAAATTGGGTCCAGCTCACACCCTGCAGAGCAATTGATTTTTCTTCTGGAGAGAAAGCTTCTAGAGTATCTTGAATTTGCATAACTAAACCTCATAAGATTGCCACATCCGGCCTCTTGATCCACACATCACTTTTTTACAACTTGATTTTCCATGTTTACCATTGTAATTCTTTTTCTAAATATCGATTTCCTTTTCTTCTACTATTTCATTTTTAACTATGAAGATTTTCTTTTTTGATTTCGCTGGCTCTCCTGGATTCATGGTGCCTCATGTATACTGAGTCACAAGTGAATTCGAGAGAGCCATGCTACTCATGATTATTTCTCTACACCTAATCGTTTTCTTTGCTGAGAGGATGTAGGCTTCAAAAACACATACTAAAAACATTGATAAGATTAAAAATCTCCCGGGTAAGCGCATGATTTTCGGATGAATCTTTCCGGTAAATGAAGAGTTGTTAGAGTTAAAATAGTCAATCATGCCATAGAATAAGTGACCAACTAGACCATGTATGTGCTCCAATTCAGGCATAAAAAAACCTTGTCCTTCTCTATAAGCACGGACAAGGGATAAAATCACTATCAGCGAAGTAAGTATTAAAAATATACGATGGCTTCTGATATAAAAGACAATAAAAAACCACATTGAAAAGCATGGGTAAAGCATGGCGGAGATAAAAAGTATCGCGCGACCACTTTCCACCATGTATAAGCCAAATAGGATACAGAAGCCTAATCCTAATAACAGGCTTCCACTCTTAGTACGTCCTTCTATTAAAGAGTTTGTCATTGGGGTAGATCACTTACTCAATTGGTACACTCATAACTAATGAGTGTAAAACTCGAAGTCCAAAATTTACACACTGACTCAAAGCAAGAATTGTATTAGCGCAATTTCTTTATCGTGTTTCCTCTATTATGCTGACGCTGGTTGCAATAGTCAGTGTCAGAGCAAATCCAGAGGCGAGTTCCTTCATCATCAATCACAACCTCATCGAGATAGCTGTCAGTTGCACCGCAGAACTCGCAGGGCTGCGCCCAGGTTTCAACCGTGAAGGGATGATCTTCAAAGTCTAAGCTTTTGACTTGAGTGTAGGGAGGAATTGCGTAGATGCGTTTTTCGCGACCGGCACCAAAAAGTTGAAGGGCGGGGTTCATGTGCAGTTTGGGGTTGTCAAAACGGGGGATGGGGCTGGGGTTCATCAGGTGGCGATCGTGGACCATCACGGGGTAATCGTAGGCCATGGCAATGTGACCAAAGCGTGTGATGTCTTCGTAGAGGCGCACATACATGGGACCGTATTCTTCCAGGGCATGCATTTTGTTGGCCTCGGTCCGTGACGGTTCAATAAAGTAGAGCGGCTCTGGCATGGGAACCTGATAAACCATGATTTGCCCTTCTTGCAGAGGTATTTCCGGAATACGGTGACGGGTCTGGATGAGCGTGGCGTTGGCGGTTTGCTCAGTGGTTTCAATGCCGCAAACCCGTTGGAAAAAGCGACGAATGTTGACGGCATTGGTGGTGTCATCGGCTCCCTGATCGATTACTTTGAGCGTATCGTCTTGGCCAATGACGGAGGCCGTCACTTGCATGCCGCCTGTGCCCCAGCCATAGGACATAGGCATTTCACGGGAACTAAAAGGGATTTGATGGCCGGGAATAGCGACGGCTTTGAGGAGGGCGCGGCGAATGGAGCGTTTGGTTTGTTCGTCAAGGTAGGCGAAGTTGAAGCCAGTTTCGGGAGGGGAGAGAGAATGGGGTGATGGGCTCATGGATTTCAGAGGTGATGGGGTGGATATAGGGGCGACGCATTGGGAATAAGATGTATTGGATTCGTGATCAAGATTTTGCTCCCAATGCGTCGCCCGTACGCGGGAATGGGAGAGGCATTAATGGGGGATTGGGGCAGGATAGATTTTGCCAGTGCATTGGGAATAAGATGTATTGGATTCGTGATCAAGATTTTGCTCCCAATGCGTCGCCCGTACGATGGGGAGAGGCATTAATGGGAGATTTGGGAGGGATGGATTTTGGCGAGGAGGCGATCGCAAGCGGTTTCAATTTCGACGGCGCATTGTCGGTAGCTTTCTAGATCAGTGCCATAAGGGTCCTCAATGTCAGGCTGAGTGATATTCCCAACGTATTCGTTCAAGGTAAATAGCTTGGCTGTCGTCTGAGGAAATTGGGCCACGAGCAAAATCTTCTGGGGACACGTCATCGTCAGCACTAGGTCAGCCCAATCCATTAACGGCCAGTTCAATCGTTGTGATTGGTGAGTACTGTCGATGCCCTGTTCTTGCAGAATCACCTCCATCGCAAATGACATGGGGTGACCAGCAGAAGCCGCTGTTCCGGCAGACTTGATTTGGATATCTGGGGTTGACTGCATGGCATCGTCAGAGGTGGGCGGATAGGATACTCGATGACGCAACAAAGCTGCAGCCAGAGGGCTACGACAGAGATTGCCAGAACAAACGAAGAGAATATTCACGATCGCACCTCCACTAATCTTTAGGGATGGATGTTAGGTAGCGACGAAACAGTACTAAGACTTTTCAGGAACCCATGTGACTAATTACGGAACGACATGAAGGCGTAATTGGTTGACGCTAATGAGCCACCTCCACAAAAAACTCCATACCCCCCGCAAAAGGCGCAGCTTTAGCTGCGGCCAAGCGCGATCGCCAATCCCCTACGTGAAGCTCTAGCTTATGTCCGTCGGGATCGAGGATATACAAAGAGTTTCCCTCACTCGTGTTGTCCTTCCACTGCGGAATCTGGGCCGCAGTCAGGCGCGATCGCCACGCGGCAAAGTCCTCCGGCTCTACAGTAAACGCCACGTGAGTATACTCCAATAACGGGGTTGAGCGTGTCGCCTGATCGAGTGATAAACACAACCACAGATCGCCAGCCAGCAAATAGGCACCCCGTTGCCAACGGGCTAGGGGCTGGCAACCCAAAACCTCTCGGTAGAAGGTAAAAGCCGTCTCCACATCAGAAACCGCAAGTGTAATATGGTTCAGACCTTGAATCATGAGGCGGTCACCTCCGAAGTTGTGAACGAGGGTTGAATAGCTGTTTCGGCTATGGAGCCATTGACTTCCAACGGGCTCTCCGCCATTGCAGATGATGGGGTTGCTTCTGGATTCGCGTGTGCAGCTTGGGCTTGCTCATAGTCCTGACGCAGTTTGCGAATCAGATTGAGTTCTGCCTGGAAATCGATGTAATGGGGCAGCTTCAAATGCTGAACAAACCCTTGAGCTTCAATGTTGTCAGAGTGATAGAGAACAAACTCCTCATCCTGAGCCGGTCCCTCTAAGGCTTCGTCGAGGTCTTTAGCCTGCAACGCCCGATCGACTAAAGCCATGGCCATGGCTTTCCGCTCGTTATAGCCAAAGGTAAGACCATATCCCTGCGTAAATTGAGGGGGGATTTCTTTGCTCCCTTTGAACTGATTAACCATCTGCACCTCTGTAATCGTGATATCAGCGATCGCGACTTCAAACCCCAACTCCTCTGGACAAATCACCACCTCTACCGCTCCAACACGAATTTCCCCAGCGAAGGGATGGTTTTTCCCATACCCTCTCTGAGTGGAGTACGCCATCGACAGCAAAAATCCTTCATCGCCGCGCGCCAAGTTTTGCAGCCGCGCATCCCGAGTTGTCGGGGTCGTCAGCGATTGACGGGTAAGGTCAAAAGGAGGCGAGGGCGTGGCTGACTGGCTGGCTGACTGGGTAGCCGAGTCGCCCCTGACTCCCGATTCCCGACTCCCAACTCCCGATTCCCGACTCCCAACTCCCGATTCCCGACTCCCAACTCCCAACTCCCGATTCCCAATTCCCTGTTGCCGCTCAACCAGTCCTTCCTGTGCCAATAGATCCAATACCCTGGGCGTAAGTTCGTCAGCCTCCGCGTCTTCACTTGCTGGCGTAGAAAACTGGTTGTCTTCAGCAGCCAGCTTGAAATCTAGGAGACGATGGATGTAGTCAAAAGTAGGACCTAACTTTTGGCCCCCAGGGGTGTCTTTAAAGATGGCCGAGATGCGGCGCTGAAGAGTTATACAGCGAGTATCGATGGGGTTGCTGTAATAAAGGCGAGGCAAGGTCGTGCGATAGGCTCGGAGGAGGAAAGCTGCTTCAACCAGGTCACCCCAAGACTGTTTGATCGCCAGGGCTGCAAGCTCTGGATCATACAGGCTACCTTCAGCCATGACGCGATTCACCGCCAACTGCATTTGCTGCTTGATTTGCGCTAAGGATAATTCAGGCACATTAGGGTCACCCCGCCGTAAGGACTGTAGTAGGGCCTCAGCATTACGGATGGCTTGTTCTCCACCTTTGACGGCAACATAAGGCATGAAATTTTCTAAACCTCAACTTGAAAGCTGTAGCCGTGCTTAGTAAATCCGAGAGATTCGTAAAAGGCATGGGCACGATCGCGCTGGCGATGGGCAGAAATCACCAGTTTGTAGCAATGAGCCTGGCGACAGTGGGCGATCGCCCACTGCATCATCTGTTTGCCAATGCCCTGTCCCTGTCGTTTGGGATCAACAGCCACGGCCTCGACGATGGCGGAGGGAGTCCCCTGATGAATCAGGTTGTCCATAATTAGCAGGGTAAAGGTACCCACAACCTGCCCCTGCAATTCCGCCACATATAAACTGTAATTGGGATATCGTTGCATCTTTCTGAATAATTTAACAGCGTCGTCGAGTGTTAACGCGATGCCATCATCAAGAGCTGGCTGACAATAGAGTTGCAGCACCTCAGCCAAATCCTGCAGCGTTGCGAGACGCACACATGTTGTCATCACAAGGTTTCCTGAACATCTTGACTGAGACGAGCCGTACGTGGGAGGCCCAAAACCTGATTATGCGCAAAGCACCAGCCATCCACCCCAAGGGGATAGTTGGCTGTCATTGCCTGCCATTGGGTCCAAAAATTTTGAGCGAAGGGTAAATTCAAAACAATTGAATTCAGAATACCTGGGCCTTCTAGCCTCATGGCTGTTCCTCCGGCAAGGGCCGGCAACTGGATGAATAGCGACGTGGAGGCTTCCGGATATTCCGGGGTGCCCTGATGAAAGGCAGCCAGACTCGGAGCCGTAGCAATGTCCCAAATCAGAGCAAAATCAGCTGTTTGAGGGGCCGAGGTAAACCGGCAGTTAGTGTGAAACGTCAGCCAAGCGTGAACCGCCTCTGATAGCCCTGGCTGCAGCCAAACAACGGTCTCTAAATCCAGCAGGGTAAGACAGGCAGCCGCACAACTCGAACTTAACTCGTCTGGCGGCGTTAGGGTCGCCGTAGTTTGCGGTATCCCTGGCCTAGCCATAGCATCCAGAAGGGCGCGAAAGGTCCGTTGGGCATCGTGAACAGGGTCTTTGAAGGCAGGCAGGGTCGTGATCATGGGGAGTGGCAGGTGCATGAATGTGCAGCAATCAAGATTCGCCCCGAAGGAGGGTAAAGAAGTTGACGCGGGTGGCCTCAGCTTGCTGGGCCTGCTGGACTTGTTGAGCTTGGTAAGCTGCCTGCAAAGGAAGAATCACTTGTGCTTGGAGGCGATCGCACCAGTCAGCACGTTGTAATAGCGCATCACAGAGGGCTGCAAGTTCAGCGTGGCGCTGCGATCGCCCCGCGACATACCCAAACCCAGCAATGGGTTCGCCTGTAGCCGAAGCCAGTTGAATAACACAGCGAGTCAACGTCATTTCGCCCAAATTAAAGGGCTCGCCGTTGCCCTCTGCGCGCCCGCGCACCATAGTCAAACCAATCTCCGGCGATCGCAAAAACTGATAATTCGGCAACGCGCCCAGCGTGGCGACACATTGCTCCAGAAGATCCAACGGAGCCTTGGCCAGGGTTGCTATCCAGGCTTGTCTCGACGGCTCGGGCTTTACCATGGCTTAACGAAAATCTAATCGGTTTTTAATTTCATCTAGATGTCTAGACAAATTATGGAGCATTGTCGAATGATACGCAACTGACTTCTGTCACCCGCTATACTTTCACGGTGGAGTCATCGACTGACATCGATTGACTCTGGCGTAAAAGTGTCAAATTGACTATGCGTCAAGAAGCCCTGCCTGTTTATCTACAAATTGCTAGCGAACTCCGTAGCAATATTCAAGATGCAATTTTTGAAATTGGCGATCGCTTGCCAACCGAAACTGAATTGAGCGATCGCTTTGGTGTCAACCGCCATACCCTGCGGCGCGCCATGGAGGTCTTGCGTCAAGAAGGAATTGTCGAAGTGGAAAGAGGCCGCGGCACGTTTGTCGTAGCAACGCCCATTGCCGTTCCTATCGGTAAACGGGTGCGCTTTAATGAAGCCCTCAAAGCTCAATCGCTTAATCCCCAACGTCAAGTATTGCAAATCGTAGAAATTAAAGCGGATGCCAAGCTATCAGAGTGTCTTGAGATCGAAGTGGCAGAACCTGTGGTGGTGTTCGAACGCCTGAGCTTGGCAGACGAAATCCCCATTTGTATTGCGAGTAGTTATTTCCCTAGTCTCCGTTTTCCCGAACTGGTGACTCATTGTGAAACCTATCGCTCCATTTCAACCATGCTGCAAAACGAGTATGGATGCGATCATATCCGTCGTCAAACACGGCTCTCGGCTCGGGTTGCCCGGCCTCGCGACGCCCGTCTGTTAAGAATGCCAGCTACACGCCCCATCCTGTTGTCAGAATCGATCAATATGGATCAGCAGGGTGCCGTGATTGAATACGGCGTGACTCGTTTTCGGGGCGATCGCATGGAATTAGTGATTGATAATGATCCAGAAGGGATGGGCCATTAAATAGCATCGCAGTCTCAGGACAGCATAAATCAAGTTTCTGAACGTTGGTGATGGCGACTTGGTCCCCCATTATCCCTTGAGCAAAGGGCATCCCAATTCAGGTTTTGCCTAGCCTCTTTTTCAAGGGGCGGCGACAGGGGATAGAGCAAGCAGCTACTGCTGCGATACGGCAAGCACTTTAATTTACAGTGTCCTAAGGCGTGATCGAGCCTTGGAGTGCAAGGCTTTGAGCTCCAACGCTACGGAGCATTATCAACCTACAATTCCTTGAGAGCAAAACAGAAATCTGGAGGCAGCAAGGTTTGCAATCTAACCCCAATATTTAACCTTAGTTAAATCTTTTTTTAACCCACTATGCGATGGCCCTTAAGCTCTCTCCCAAAAAATGTTGATGTTGCGGAAAATTTCGTCTAGACGTCTATATTTTTTATTGGCGTTTGGCTCCTAGCCATAGCGAAGCCGTAATACCATTTCCACGAGTCATGGCTACACATTACGAATCGGTAAGGACGCACGGCTGTGTGCCTAGCCAGAGTATGTAGCGAGTACTTACAGATTTGGTATGAGTCAGAGCTGTCTGAGTGAAAGCGGGAGATGCCATGCAATCGGCGATGGAGATATCTATGAGTACTTCCTTGGCGCAACCTGCTGTTAAGGTCAGTAACCTGTCTAAAACCTTTAAGGGACACTATGCTCTGCGGGGCGTGAGTCTCCAGGTTAAAGATGGCGAAATGATCGCCC
>JBCBTQ010000172.1:0-13107 GCA_039818605.1 Cyanobacteria bacterium J06639_14
CCCAGAGCCAATGGTCATTGGCTCTGGGGCAGTGGAATCTGCTGTCAAACAGATTGACCGTCGGTTGAAAATCTCGGGGGCTCAGTGGAAAGCTGAAAATGTCAATGCTATGCTTTCTCTTCGCTGTACTTATCTCAATGGCTCCCTAGCAATCTAATGTTTTTTCACATTCGGGATGCTCCCAAAGATAGTCCTATACTTCATCGAACAAGACTGCCTATATCAACAGCTATTAATTACTATTAGGCAGCATCACGACTATACAAGAGAACCGTTTTCACGAACTTTGCCAATTCCTGATTAAACCACTCTGAGTTTTCCCAATAGGGTGAATGCCCTCCCATCTCATACAGGGCATAGGTGACATCCGTTCACGCTACCTTGAGCTGCTCCGATTTGCCAGTAAAACAATCTGATCATCTCAAGATAACACCTACTACATTGCGATATGGGGTGATTGAGATGATCTCGTTTTTGCCAAAGTTCGACAGGTCTTGGAACTGATGCGAACCGAAAATATGATAGTTTCGGAGGCAGCCCACTCAGTTGGGATTCCGTTAGATGTACTGGCAAAATTGGGACGAATTTCCCAGGCAAGACGGCTCTTTAGCTTTTTGTAAGCTTATGGTAAAAAGTTGTAGTGCTCGCAAAGCTTCTTCAATTTACTTATTAGTTGATTTTGTACACTTGGAGGAGATAAAACTATACATTCTTCCCCATAACGTAGGATCTCCCGAATAAACCAGAATGTATTTGATACACGTCTAACTATGTAGCGAGCATCGTCCTTTACTTCATTGGTTATGTCATCTGGTTTAGGTTCATAAGCTTTTACCAACCTTCCCAATATTTGTAATTGCACTTCGATATGTTCAAGTCGATCTTGCCAATCGCCACTTGCTGGCAGGACGTTGATAATTCTATCTAATCGGAAGCAGCGGTTATGGATTAGTTCAGGTAGATTCAAGCTATTCTCCGTTTCCTCACACCAGGCTTCTAGATAGAATCGCTTTTCCCAAAAGCGAATTTCGCCATAGCGAACGGTGAATTCCGTCTGTTTGTTTTGAGAATCTTCATATAACAGGTGAAAAGGCTGTTTAGCTTTAATTTGCTGATCAATGACTCTACGCCATGATTCAGTAGGATGACTAACTTGTTCTAACAGCGCTTGGCGGAAAGGTGTCTCTAAATTGCCATGTTCTAAAAGGAAAAGGGCTAAAGTTTGTGCGTCAGCAATCTGACCAGAGTCAACCAAGAGTTTTATAGCTTGCCTAATGGCTGTATTTTGACTTGGGTCAAGTGTAATTACACTTCCAATCTCAAGTTGGCGTTGGGCGATCGCCACGACTAGCCCCGAAATACTGGGCTTATCGCCCCACATAATGCCTAAGCTAGCAGCTATTGCCTCTAACTGCTCTTTAGTTCCAGGTGGAATAGAAAGCGTGATTGTTTCCTTTTTGCGAGCCATCTTAATTACACTTGCACTTCTTGAAAAATTTCGTTAGTATGCATACATAAGCTTCCTTTCGCAGAACGTTTTCCTGTATTTTCTCGATTGTATCATCCTCTCAGTGATAGATTTCTAGAATAGTGCTGGGAATTTATGTCTGTGATGTGTCAGTGAGTAAATTTGGATTTTGTGGATTTGCAAAGATATTTCGCGTAGGCCACCTTGTTCTTCGGCTTCAGCTACTCAAGTCAAGAAGTCTGTAAATCGAAGCTAGCAATAAATTCCAACCTCATTCACTCAAATTAAATTCCTAGCGAGGTCACTAATGCACAAAGTTATTTTCTATCCAGTACAAAATGGTGATACAAGCCAAATCATTTTGAACAATGGCAAGCGGTTATTATTCGACTTCCGTCATTTGAATCGTGGGGAGAATGAAGATGATCCTGCTATTGATCTCAAAAGCCAACTAACGAACGAACTTTCAGAAGCAGAACGTGATTACTTTGATGTTCTAGCTCTTACCCATGCAGACTTAGATCACATCTTGCACAGTACGGAATTCTTTGAACTATGGCACAATTCCGCATATCAAGGTGATGGACGAATCAAGATTAATGAGTTGTGGGTTCCAGCCGCCATGATACTGGAGACATCTACAACCGAGCAATGGAAAGCAAAGACAGAGTTTGTCCTTTGGCGGCAAGAAGCTCGGCATCGTCTTCTTAAAGGCGAGGGTATTAAGGTTTTCTCAAAACCAAAAATGTTGAAAAATTGGCTTGAGGAACATGATTTAACTGTAGAGTCACGTCTTGACCTAATTGTTGATGCTGGCAACCTAGTTCCAGGATTTTCTCTTGAGCAAGATGGCGTTGAATTCTTCTGCCATTCCCCATTTGTTAAGCATGTCGATGAAGGCGATGATTTACGGAACGATGCCTCGCTTATTTTTCAAGTTCGCTTTGAAGTTATGGGTGTTCAAACCAACTATTTGGCTGTAGGGGACTCAACCTGTGATGTTCTTGAGGATATTGTAAATATTACGAAATGGCATAGTAACCAAGATCGATTGAAATGGAATTTGTATAACAATCCCCATCATACTAGCCATCATGCGCTTAACCCTGACAAAGGTGAGAGGGAAACAGTTCCCTTGTCCTTGGTGAAAGAACTTCTCCTGTATGGTCAACCAGGAGCCTACATGGTGAGTTCAAGCAAGCCAATCCCTGATAATGAAGAAGCCTATCAACAGAAGCAGCCACCTCATATTCAAGCTAGAAATTGCTATGAACGATATTTGAAAGAGGTTAATGGACGGAGATTTGTTGTCACTATGGAGGAGCCGAACGAGCGAAAACCAAAGCCTCTGGAGTTCAATGTCACTAGAGAAGGAGTCAGTTTGAATACAACTGGAAACTCTGGAGTCAACATTATTGTTTCTTCCCCAACACCAAGGGCAGGTTAGATGGTAGATACATATAACAACTTTGGCGAGGTAATTGCTGAACTTGCCGAAGATGCTTTGACAATACCCATCTCACGTGAGGTCTTTAGAGCTTGTCTTACACATAAGTTCTTTGAGCTAATCGAACTAAGATGCTTTGTTCAAGAAGGACAACGCATTGCGGAAATGCTTGTTGTTGATTGCATCAATGACAGTGTTCCCACCAAAAACGAAATTGGCATTTTGTACAGAGAGCGCATTGGTTTAATCTTCAATTCTGAAGAAACGAAAATGCCTGAAGTACGGGTATTACGAGAAAACTTCCCTGTGACTCTACATCAAAATTTTGTAGCGAAGGGTGAGCCTGCTTCATTATGTTTATACTTTGAACATTGGGAAGTAGTTCAGCATTCTTGGACTCCTCAAAATTATCTCAATCGAATACTTTGGTGGCTTGCTGAGACTTCTAAAGATTCGCTACATATGCGCGACCAGCCAGTTGAGCAGTTCTATTTTCAAAGTCCTTTTGAGATAGTCTTACCACCAGATTTTAGTAAAGAAGTCCAAAGGCACAATCATTTTCTAAAAATAGAACGACAGGTAGAAAATAGAATATTCTTAGGTAAGTTTGTAGAAAACCTTCAACCGCAACATGATCAGCGAGGATTAATCTGTATTGTTCTTGCTCTTCAGCCAGTAACGCACGGGACTATTGAGCGTTTTCCGCACGATCTAGGCACACTTGAGCGACAGTTTTCTACACGAGGGGCAGCCTTATTCGAGCTACTTTATGCTGAAATTGAACGTAGTGTGGGAGCAAAGGGTGTCTCTAAGAAAGCCGTGAGTAAAACATTACTAATTCTTCAGATCCCTATTCGACGAAATAATAGTACAGCTGTAGAGCGAAACGACTATAAAGCTTTCTGCCTCGACGTCAATCTTGGTCGGTTAGGTGAAGCATGTGGTGTATTGTCGGATGGGAAAGATGGTAAGTATTACAAGGTACCCTCATTGGATAAAGCTTCAAGAACTTCTGATGCTTGGCTATCTCTTAATATTGAACCAATAGAGGTTACATTCTCTCTAACTCGTGAAACTGCACGTCAGGCTTCAGGTATTACTACAGATACTAGTAATTTCTTGGGTGTTCTTGCAGGTGTTGGAGCACTTGGTAGTAGTCTTGCCGATATTTGGTACCGAGAGGCATGGGGCACCTGGACATTTGTTGATCTCGATTACATCAAGCCACATAATTTAGCCCGACACACAGCTAAACATTTTCAAATTGGTCAGTTTAAGGCAAATGCAGTCAAACAAATAGTAGAGGAAACCTATTTTGATGGCTATGCAAAAGCTTCTGCTATTGTCGATAGTGTAACTAATTGGTCAAATGCGGACTTAAAGACTGCTGTTGAAAGTGCAGACTTAGTAGTTGATGCAACAACTACACTTGCAATACCTCGTGATTTAGCGATCGCTGACCTTAAGCGAGCAGCATCTGTTTTTCTAACTCCTTCTGGATACGGTTCTGTTTTACTTCTTGAAGATTCAGAGCGAAATGTACGATTAGATGGACTGGAGGCACAATATTACGAGGCCGTCTTGAATAATGTTTGGGGTGAGCAACATTTGCGTGGACATCAAGGACATCTTTGGGTTGGTGCAGGATGTCGTGATGTATCAAATGTGATATCAGTCGAGCTTCTTCAGCTTCATACTGCAACACTTGGACGGCAAGTTAGGCTTAGATGTGAGCAGCCCGATGCTGTAATCTCGGTATGGCATGTTGAGCAGCTATCTGGGGCCATTAATGTTCATGCAGTATCTGTAGCTGAAAACCTAACTGTGGTCACTAATGGTTGGAATATTATATGGAACGCTCGCTTACAGGATAAGGCTAGGAAAACTCGTTCTGCTAATCTTCCAAATGAAACGGGCGGGGTCTTGCTTGGTTATTTTGATCAGAAATTACGATCAATCTTCGTGGTCGATATTCTCTCTGCTCCTGTAGACAGTTCAGCAGATCCAAGTGGATTTACACGCGGTATTCAAGGTCTCGAGAAGAAAATAGAAATGGCGCAGGAATGGACAGCCAATATTGTGTCTTACATTGGTGAATGGCATTCCCATCCATCAGGTATTTCAACTAAACCAAGCAAAGACGATATCAGACTTTTAAGCTATCTTGCTGAGATGCTTAATTGTGATGGTCTGCCCGGTGTAATGCTGATTGTTGGTGAAAATCAGGAAACGTGGTCGGTACAACAAATACAGGAGTAAAAATAATGGTTGTAGATTTTATTGAAAAGAACTTTGATGACTACAACCGTAAGGCTAGGCTAGCACCTGCCTTGCTTGTTAGTTTTCCGCTTGTATTAACGGTCATTGCCTTTTTCCCAAATAATGTTTGGTCATGGGGAGGGTTGCTTAGTTTACTTGCTTGGTTCGGAATGCTCAAGTTTTTAGCACAACTTTCACGTGATATGGGCAAGGCTAAGGAAGAGGGACTATATAACACTTGGGGGGGTAAACCAACAACATATTTTCTTCGACACCGTACTACGCACAATAAAGTAACTTTAGCTCGTCAACATAGGAAGTTACATGAGTTAACGGGGCAGTCTATGCCAAGTGAAGTCGAAGAATTGGCTAATCTGGATTTAGCTGATCAAATATACGATACGTGTACTCAATTTTTGATCTCTAAGACACGCGACCATAGCAAATTTTTTCTAATCTATGAAGAGAATTGCAATTATGGTTTTCGGCGAAATTTGCTAGGCATGAAATCTCTTGGAGTTATAACTTCATTTATAGGTGTAGTTTTTATTGGAGCGCAGTGTATTGTCAAAATTGGATTGCCTAATGTATTTCTAACTTGGCAAATTGATAAATTAGTACCAGCAGGGACGAATTTACAATTTTCTAACTGTCCTCCACTATCAATTGTCTGTTTACTAGTAATTTTCTTTCTACTTATCGCTTGGTTGTTGTGGATCAATTCGAGCTGGGTAAAAGTAGCAGCTGATGCATATGCAATCAGGCTACTCGAATCTTGTGAAAATTTACCCTAATGCTTCCTGAAACTAGGTTTCTGCCCTATTCCGGTGCTGAGTAACTCAGGCTGAATTACGGTTTGCGGTCGCGAATCAGGCAAGCGCCAGTCGCATAACATTGAGCTGAACCGGAACGGAGCATAGACCAGATGAATTTGATCGCAATGTACCTTACCCCGCAGTTCCTGGTGAGAACGTTTTCAGATTTGCCGTGTTTGTCATGCCTCTCATATTACAGCTCAAAATATCTAATTCAACTGGGAAGATGGAAATAGCTGTATTATTGATTGGACTAGTGCTATATTTCACGCCTTGGATAGTATCGCATCACTATCCTCAAGCTAGCTTAAAACACATCGCTCAACCGACAGCATAGGGCGTAAACTGACGCTTAAATTCAGAATGAAGTCCCAGTACAATGTCAGAAGTAGATACCCCCATTTTGACTAATCTTTCAGCGACAGCATCTTCGGTACCGTTATATTGAATCCAAATCTTGCCATCCAGGATGTCGAAATGCATCACCGGCCCAAACACCCGCTTATGTCCCTGCCATCCGATATAAGCCAGTTGATAATGATGGCGCTCACGGTCGAATATTAGGGTTGGCTTAACCGCATCATCTGAGGCAGAATTCTCTGCGTGTTCCGTCAAAATTGTCTCAACAATCTGTTGATATTTTTTTACTTTATCCATTGCCTAACCTCTTCTAATCCAGGGTCATAAATAATTAACCTGACCTGATAGCGCTTAAGACTACGCTGTATAAAAGAGAGCTGAAAAAAGTCCTCATAGGTTTCAATCGGGACTGCCAAAAACACAATTCTTTCTGGTTCCTGTTCTTCGATCGCTTGACAATAGTTGAGATACTGACCTAACGCGGTATGAAATGCACTGATGTCCGAATCTCCAATAAAACTTTTAATTTCTACAGCAATTTTTTCTGCATCGCGCTCTGCCGCAATCGCATTCTCTGCCGCCAAGTCAATTTGTAGTTTCACAGCTTCACTAATGCGAATTGTGAAAGGGTCTTGAGTAATCTTCCAACCGTCTTTTACCAGAGCATTCTTGACCTGTTGGTGAAAGATATCTCTAGCCATTTGACCATTGTTCAGTTTGAACAATCCTGTTCTTATTGTAATTGTATCGATTTAGAGAACTCTTCCCATCGCCTACCTTGAGTAAGGCTTATCCCAACGATAAAGCTAAAACTGTACGCTGGAGTCGTAGCAGTGAACCCGACAAACAAGCCCCTGCAACATTCCTACAACTGACCAAATCCCTTCTTTTTCTTCGCTTTCTTTTTCTTTTTGCCACTAGGGCCGCTATAGCCGCGAAATCCGGGTTGAGGGCCACCGCCCATCCCTAGCATGCCACCGCCCATTCCCGGAAAACCGCCGCCCATCCCTGGGAAGCCACCGCCCATACCGGGCATACCGCCACCCATACCGGGAAAGCCACCTTGGCCCATCTGCTGCATCATCGTGCGCATTTTTTGGAAGTCGCTGACCAGCTTGCCCACATCCTTATCTTTGTAGCCCGCTCCCTTAGCAATGCGGGTGCGGCGACTGGGAGACTTAGAGAGCAGTTCTGGATTTTTGCGCTCCTCTCGGGTCATGGAGTTGATCATCGCTTCACAGCGTTTAAGCTGAGTTTCTCCTTGCTCTAGCTGTTCGGCGGAAATTTTGCCAGACATGCCCGGAATCAGCTTCATGATGCCGCCCAAGGAGCCCATGTTTTTCATCAACCGGGTTTGCTTCAAGAAGTCGTCGAAGTCAAAGTTGGCTTCGAGGATCTTGGTTTGCAGCTTTTCGGCATCGGCCAGATCCACCTCTTCTTGGGCTTTTTCCACCAGGGTAAGCACATCCCCCATGCCCAAAATCCGGGAGGCCATACGTTCTGGGTAGAAGGGTTGCAGCGCTTCAACCTTTTCTCCTACCCCAATAAATTTGATCGGCTGACCTGAGATACGGCGCACCGACAGGGCCGCCCCGCCCCGCGAGTCACCGTCCATCTTGGTCAAAATCGCGCCCGTAATTCCGATCTGCTCGTGGAAGGTGCGGGTCAGGTTGGCAGCTTCTTGACCTGTCATGGCGTCAACCACCAGCAGCACCTCGTGGGGCTGCACCTGATCTTTAATTTGGGCCAGTTCGCCCATCATCGCCTGATCAATTTGTAGGCGACCTGCCGTGTCAATGATCACCGTGTCAACACCGTCGGCTCGGGCCTGGGCAACCCCTTGCTTGGCAATTTCTACTGGGTTGGCATCGCTGCCCAGTTCAAACACGGGCACGTCGATCTGTTTACCCAGGGTGATCAGCTGATCAATCGCCGCCGGACGATACACGTCAGTTGCCACTAATAGAGCGCTGCGGTCTTGCTTGCGCAGATGCAGGGCCAATTTAGCGGTGGCGGTGGTTTTACCCGTCCCCTGCAACCCAGCCATTAAAACGATAGTGGGGGCTTGATCGGCTTTAGCCAGGGGCTGGTTGGTTTCACCCATGACGCTGATCAGTTCATCGTTAACGATTTTGATGAATTGCTGATCGGGGCGAACGCCGCTGACAACTTCGGCCCCAACGGCCTTGGTTTGGACTTCAGCGACAAATTCTTTTACCACTTGCAGGTTGACGTCCGCTTCGAGCAGGGCACGCCGTACCTCTTTTAGGGCCTCCTGGACATTGGCTTCAGAAATTTTGTCCTGGCCACGGAGCTTTTTCCAAGCGCCTTCTAAACGGTCTGCAAGGGCGTCAAACATAGATCAAGGGAGATTGCGTTAAAGATTTGGATTAGATCACAGCAGCTGTTAGCACACTGTGATAATTGTGAAAGCTAAGCGTGGTCATGGGGGCTCAGACCCCCCACGGCTAATCTCAGCCTAGTTTGCCTAAACTCAGTTCAGCTTAAAGACCGGCACTTTTGCTATACGAGTACTCGTCATGGCAAAAGTGAGCGGCCTGACACTGGGTCAGGTTGACTCACACGGTTTATCTATTCTAGATGCTTTGGCTAAGGAGCTAAACCCTTTTATCCCCTGAGTGTCTTATCCCCCTCTGGAGCATCCTATGCATCCGTCATCCTCACAGACCTCCAATCTGCCAATTTCTAACCTTGCTGGAGAGGCTGCTGGTTTGTCGGCAACCCAGTCTTCTCCGCATCTAGAAACCGTTTCAGAACAGCCGATTGCAATTGCTGCTGAGTCAGCAGTCAAGCTTGAGCCTGGGCAGACAGATCACCCCAGCGCCATCCCCCCGACTCCACCACAACCCATTGAAGCCTGGCTGGATACGCTCCAACACCAAAGTAGCTTGCCGTTGGCCCTAGTGACGGTCAAAACCTTGGCGGTGCAGTTCGTTAATGATGCCTTTCGGAAAATTTTGGGGTTGACTGAAGGGGCCGCGATCGCGGCCCCTTCAGCAGGATTAAAGCTACTGGGATTGCTGCAACCCAGCGATGAAGCCAAGCTGAGAATGCTGTTTCGCCGGCATATCCTGGCCCGTGTGTTGGCTGATTACTATCAAATGCCTGATCTAGTTGATGCCCACTTGCTGACTGAGCCAATTTTGGTGCAGGGGCCGCGCTTTCACCAGACTGAGACCCAACGGGCAATTGAGCTGCATCTCTCTAGCGATCGCGTACGGATTGTCAGTCTTAGCCCTAATCTAATCGCCGATTTACAAGCTTGCTTTGCCCAACCGCCGACTACTGCTGAGGTCATGGCCCAGTTGCTTGATCCAGACTCGGCTTTGACTCGAGTGCAACACACCCTAGAACGCGATCGCTACGTGGCCGAAGGACTGATGTTGATCGAAGGGGCTGATGTCACCGAACGGGAAACCCTACAAATCTTAGCCGAACTGTTGCTCAGCCCAGAGTCGGTACTGCAACCGCAAAAATTCAACCAGGCAAATCAGTTAATGAAAGCACTGTTTCGCGCCGATGACAGCTTGATTCTCAATGCCGAACACGACCACGCGACTTTGTTTCTGGGCCTAGACCAGCCGGATTGGGAGCCTCACCCCTACTCCAGCGAGCAATTTGAACAGTCGGTTTTTTGCCGCGCAGCTCAATTGGGCCAGGTGCTCAACGTTCCTGATCTAGAGATGATTGAGCGTACCCCGATTGAACAACTGTTGTATCGCCAGGGACGCCGATCGCTGCTGCTGATTCCGTTAGTCGTCAAAGCCCTATCTACAGAAAACGCCCAATGCAATCTGCTAGGGATGGCCGGGTTGATGAGCGATCGCCCCTATGCCTTCCATCCCCAGGACCATCGCCACGCCACCGCCTTAGCGCCAGCCTTGGCTGCCGCCATGCGCAATACCATGCGCGATCGCTTCACTAGCATTCACCCCTCCGTCCGCTGGCGGTTTGAACAAGAGGCCGAGCGGCGCAGTTGGGGCCTCCCCCCAGAACCGATCGTGTTCACAGAAGTGTTTCCGCTTTACGGGATTTCTGACATTCGGGGCTCATCTGACGAACGCAATCGCGCCATCCAGAGCGACCTGCTGGCTCAATTTCAGCTAGCGTTGGCAATCTTGGATGCGGTGTGCGAGGCCCAACCCAATGCCTACGCCCAGCAGCTCAGGCTCGACTTGATCAACCAAAAAACCACCCTCGAGGCAGGCATCACCGTCGAGGCCGAAGTCACCTTTGTGCGATATCTACAGGACAACCTTGAAATTCACTTTGCCACCTTCGCTCGGTGGGGAGATCCGGTCAAGATCGCCATTGAAACCTACCAAGCGGCCTGCAACAACGAACAGCAGTGCGTTTACACCGCGCGAGGCATCTACGATCACACGATTCAGCAGATCAACAGCTTACTGCGAGAAACCTGGGGCCACTGGCAAACGACGATGCAGGCGATCACCCCCCACTACTGCGATGTGGAGGCTACCGACGGCATCGATCACATGATTTATGCGGGCAAGTCAATTGATCCAAACTTTTCGGCGTTTCAACTCAACAGTTTGCGCTACGAGCAGCTCCGGGCCGTGTGCTTTTGTGCCCGCATCTGCTTAAACCTGCCACAGCGCTTCAATACCCAGATGGAAGTCACCCACCTAGTGCTGGTGCAAGACTCTACAGTGGACATCACTCACAACGAAGATACCGAACGACTCTTTGATGTCCAAGGCACCCGCGACACCCGCTACGAGATTGTTAAGAAACGTATCGACAAGGCAGTGGATACTCATAACCGCGATCGCATTACCCAACCCGGCATGCTCACCATCGTCTATTCCACCCCGACCGAATGGGAAGCCTATCAGCAATATTTGCACTATCTCCACCGCGAAGGCTGGGTTACCGCTGACATCGAGAAAGGCGCAGTAGAGCCATTACAAGGGGTTAACGGTCTCAAGTTTGCTCGCGTTCGAGTCCTACCCGACCCAACCGACGTAATTGCCGATTAGAGATTTGATTAGAAATCCTGATGGGTTTGAGCAAGGATGGCGAACTTTACAATTCTTTACATTTCCCTTAGATTTTCCCTACCTAGATTGGAGTTTTCAACCGCTGTGGAAAACTTTTCCACAGGTTGAGGATGAGTTTTATCGATCCCCGCTGTTTCTGTGGAAAAGTCTTGGTAGTTCAGACTACAGTTTCATCTCCGACCTCGATTGAAGCAATGTAGCCCAATTATCCCGGAAAGCCTAATACCTTCGTGATTCTAAAATTTTTGTAAACTGCAGCGGGTCGGAAAGGGCAATTGACAGATCTCCCCCACCTTGAGGCACAATGATGCGACCAGCAAAAGCGCTCTGGAGTAACGCTCACACCCCACCCCGACAGCGGGGCGGGCGAGGTTCGACTTCCATGGGTGCAGGTTTATTGTGCGCATTTGCTGTGCTGTCTTTGAAGTGAGGAACTTGCCCGCCATGACAACACAAACCATTAGCCTATCGGTAGAGATTCCGGAGGAATTGCACGAGTCCTTAAGTGACTATTTGAGAACCCATTCGACCTGGGGCCAAGATCGGGCTTTTTGTGCTGCCCTCTCGCTGTTTTTGATGCAAAACGGCACCAGCGATCGCCAAATCAACCGGATTTATCTCGATAGCGTTTTTGGGATGTCGGCATAGTCGTCGACCAAGCTTGCCCCTATCCCCCGATCCCCTGCTCTGATAGACTTTTAGACTGAGGTTGGTTTTAAAGAAGCAACGAGAAAACGGCAGTTTGGAGGATTAATCCCGTGGAAAGTACCCTTGGTTTAGAAATTATTGAGGTGGTTGAAAAGGCCGCGATCGCATCTGCTCGCTGGATGGGGAAAGGCGAGAAAAACATTGCTGACCAAGTTGCCGTAGAGGCCATGCGGGAGCGGATGAACCAGATTCATATGCGGGGTCGCATCGTCATCGGTGAAGGGGAACGGGATGACGCACCGATGCTCTACATCGGGGAAGAGGTTGGCATCTGTACTCAGCCCAATGCTTCTGAAGTCTGCACCATTGACGAACTGATTGAAATTGACATTGCTGTTGACCCCTGTGAAGGAACCAATCTTGTCGCCTACGGCCAAAATGGGTCGATGGCGGTACTGGCGATTTCTGAGAAGGGTGGGTTGTTTGCGGCCCCTGACTTCTATATGAAAAAGCTGGCAGCGCCTCCCCAAGCACATGGTCATGTTGACATCAACAAGTCTGCTACTGAAAACCTGAAGATTCTCTCTGAATGCCTTGATCGCAGCATTGATGAGCTCGTGGTTGTGGTGATGAAGCGGGAACGTCACAATGGTTTGATTAAAGAAATTCGTGACGCAGGGGCTCGGGTCAGTTTGATTAGCGATGGTGACGTGTCTGCCGCTATCTCCTGTGCCTTCTCGGGAACCAACATTCATGCGCTGATGGGCATTGGTGCCGCCCCTGAAGGGGTGATTTCGGCTGCTGCCATGCGTTGCTTAGGCGGTCACTTCCAAGGCCAGCTAATTTATGACCCCGCTGTTGTAAAAACGGGTTTGATTGGGGAAAGTAAGGAAAGCAACCTGGCTCGTCTTAGCGAAATGGGCATTAATGACCCCGATAAAGTCTACGATGCCGAAGAGTTAGCCTCTGGGGAAACCGTTTTGTTTGCCGCTTGCGGCATTACCCCCGGTACCCTGATGCAGGGCGTACGCTTCTTCCATGGCGGTGCTCGGACTCAAAGCCTGGTAA
>JBCBTQ010000173.1:0-13066 GCA_039818605.1 Cyanobacteria bacterium J06639_14
ACTGCACCACTGACAAAATTCCTGAGAGGTTTCGTCTAAATAAACATCAATCACGGCTCCCCGTGAGCCCTGATTATTGATGGTCAATGAAATATCAAAGGTTTCGCCAGCTTCAACCGCATAGTGCCCTGATGGGCTCAGCAAGACGGCAAGAGGTCCGATGGCATGTGATGTTGGCGGCGTTGCCGCGATCGCGTAGCTAGCCTCTAGGGTTACCAAGTCGCTCATGGGCTTGCCTATTGGTCTGACTTTCCCCCTGTATATCGCCCTTGCCAAGCCAGCGTTAGTAGACCTACGTCTACTTTTCTCACATAACTGCTGGTTCTTTACGCATCGATTAACCTCGTTGCCATCCCCCTAAGGGGTAGGACTGATTCATTCGAGAAAGAAAAATGTGCTTGTATTTTCAAGCGCGTCAAAGGACATGAGAGGGAGCGTGACCACCCTTTCTGGATAAGCTAAAAGCTTGCCACAGACACAGACTGTTCTGAAAACCCATGCCTGCATAGACAGTCATCCCACAAGGAAAATCCCTTTAAGAATCATCACCTCCGTTAGTATCAGTGGGGGTACCCATCAGGTCCAAAATTCCCTCACTCAGGTTCTTGGGATCCATAAAGAGCACTTTCGAATTGTTGCTTTCTCCCAGTTTTTGGTTGGCCTCTACGTAACGCTGGGCAATCAAGAAATTGAGAATTTCGCGGGCATCAGAGCGTTCTCTGAGTGCCTCAGAGAGTAGCTGAATCGAGTCTACTGTTCCCTGCGCCCGTTTCACAGTCGCCTCTTGGTCGCCTTGAGCCTCTAACACAGTGGCTCGACGCTTAAGTTCCGCTGCTTGCTGCTGCTGCATTGATTCCAAAACCGATTCGGGCGGATCAATACTCTGAACCTCCACACGAGTGACTTTAACGCCCCAGGGTTCGGTGGCTTCATCCAATTGATCAAGAAGAGCCTGATTCAATTCATCGCGGGATGAAAACGTCCGTTCAAAGGGCATTTTCCCGATTTCAGAACGTAGAGTGGTGACGACTAACTCGCGGATAGCCGACTGGATATCTTCAATTTCGTAGTAGGTGCGCTCCAGATCAAGGATTTTCCAATAGACAACGGCATCCACGTTCAGCGACACATTGTCCTTGGTAATGGCCGACTGGGGAGGGACATCCAAAAGCCGCTCCCGCATGCTTTCTTCTAAGACAATAGTGTCCAGAAACGGAACGATAAAATTCAATCCTGGTCGTAGCTTGCGATGATAACGACCCAATCGCTCCACCAGGGCCTGGTTACCTTGGTTGATAATCCGAACTGAACCGACCGTATAGCCAATGACGATGAGCGCCAGAATAGCAAAGACTGAGGGACCCATAGCGGGCACGCTCCCGATAAAGCGTACAAATTCACCGTTAAGTCTAAACCTTTTGACGAGGATTGGACGGGGAAGTTGGAATTGGCAACACAATTAAAGTTGTACCTTGACGGTCAACGACCCTGACAGTGGCATTGGGGGCGATCGCGCCATCACTGATCTGACACCGCGCATGCCAGCTCGCCCCTTCATAATGCACCCGACCCACACCACCGGGTGGAATCAGTTCAGAAACGCGAGCATACTGAGCCGGTTCCAGTGCTTTCGACTCCTTGGGCACTAACCCCCGCAATACCAGGGTGAAGCCACCCGACAAAACGCCCCAAATGAGCAATTGACTGGGAAAAGGAGAAATACTCAGAGCTAGCAAAGCCGTTAAAACACCGGCGAAACCCAATGCCGCCACGAGTGGTCTTGGCACAAACAGGCTAAACGTTACAAGGATCAAACCGCCCACCAACCAAGGCGTAGGCCCTAAAGTGAGTGTTAAGAGATTAGGTAGTGTCACCACTGATAGCCTCAAACGAGTTTTATTTTATACATTCAGCAATCTTCAACACAGAGATCGCTTGTACTTTTATGTTGGCGCAGATGTTGTTTTCCGTGGAAATCGGCACGCACAGTTTGGCAACTGGTTAAATGAGTATTAAGTAGTTTAAAGATGCGATCGCCTTGCTATTCACAACAGAGGCCAATAGCAGAAGTCCAGAAAAAGAACTCGCTGGGTCCATGTAGATACTTAGAAACGGGTGTTGCTCACGCTAGGAATACCCGCTTCAAAAATTTTGATCAGGAATTCCGGGCTTCTGGTTGTAGCGAACGATAAGGCTGCGAAGGCTGCAGTGATTAACTTAAAGCGGTGAGTAGCGCTGCCAGGGTAGCGATACCCACAATGACCATTAAGCCTGCAGGCATGAATTTGCGGGTTTTGATGAGCCGTCCGATAAACGTGACCACGAGCAAGGCTGTCACGGCGATCGCGACCCACACCCCCCAGGTTTGGGATTGCACCAGCCCAATGCCTGCGGCTAATAGCAAAATCCCCGTTGCGACGCCAGCAATGAGAGAGGGTTTGCTACCCGCTTGTTGGTAGCCAATCAGACCTCCGACAAGCGCGAGGACACCATATACAAACGTCATAACGGTAGCTGCCATGGCTCCTTCACGTCTTGCTTACAAAGGTTTCTTTCCTCAGCATAGTAGACTCTGCATCGGTTCATCGACTTCATAGCAGCTCAGGGTAAAACGCCATTATGAAATTTGCGATCGAAACAAAGGCCATTCTGCGTTTGGCAATACCGCTCACATTGATTCAAATTGCCGAAGGGATGGTACATTTCGTCGATACCGTGATGATGGGTTCGCTGGGCACCTCAGCCCTAGCTGCTGGCAGCCTGGGAGCCATTATTTTTTGGACGCTCCTATCGCTCTTTTCAGGGCTCTTAGAAATGACTGGAGCATTAGCGGCTGAAGCCTATGGGGCGGGCAACCACACACGGATTAGAGTGATCAATGTTCAAGCCTTGTGGCTTAGTTTTGGGGTATCAATCCCGACAATGGTGCTGCTCTGGCATCTCGACGGAATTCTCCAGTTTTGGGGTCAAGAGCCCCAAATTGTGGGTCAAACGATGGCTTATCTGCGGGCAATTCTATGGGGCTTGCCCGCAGCTTTAGGGCTGTTTGTGTTTAAAGAGGTGACAACAGCTCTGATGCAGCCCCGGTTGCTAACCTTGCTGATGGTGGTGAGCATTCCCATTAATGCAGCTTTGAACTACGGCTTGATGTTTGGCACTTGGGGATTGCCTGAGTTGGGATTGGCGGGCATTGGTTGGAGCAGCACGTGGGTCTTCTGGATGAATTTTGGCGTGGCTGCGGTTTGCCTCCAGCGATCCTCACCCTTGAGGCAATGGCGGCTATTTGGTGAAATTAGGCAGCTTAGACTCGCGACCCTCAGAGAAATTGTGCATTACGGCTGGCCCCTGTGCTTCGACTATGGGACCGAAGCTGGGGCACTAACTGTAGCGGCCTTAATGATGGGGGTTTGGGGCACTGACGTCCTTGCTGCTCACGGGATTGTGATGACAACGACCGAATTATTGCTAATGTTCTCTTGGGGAATGTCCTATGCAGCGGCGATGCGAACAGCTCATAAATTGGGCGAAGGTAGACCTGATATTGCCAAACGGGTGATCAATATCAGCATGATATTGAATCTGGCCTTAGTGGTGATCTTGGCGGTCCCGCTCTGGTTATTTCCTGAAAACATTGTGAGCTTATATATTGATATCAATCAAGCAGAAAATCAGCCTACGATTGAAGTCGCTGTAACACTTTTCAAAATTGGCGTCATTTTCCAAATTTTCCAGGGTGTTCGTCTCATTAGTTTAGGAACTTTGCAAGGATTACACGATACTCATGTACTTGCAACCGTCGATTTTCTGGCACATTGGGGAATCGGTATTGGCCTGGGATATTTGTTTGGACAATGGCTCAATTGGCAAGATATTGGTCTTTGGTGGAGTCTGACTTTGGGGCAAATTATGGCAGCTTTAATCCTGACCCTTAGAGTCCAATATCTACTCCGGCAAAGAATGCAAAACTCCCTAGGCAGCCTGTAACTTTTAGACGTTTGCCCTGAGACGAAATTTCAGTAGCGATGCCTGACGATTGGCACATTATTAATCCATCTGTCCATTACAACTTTGTTGGGTTGAAGCCAACCAATATTGGTTAAAGTAGAGTTTAGATGGTCCAAGTTTTGCTTTATCCGAGTGCCAAACACAAGGTGTCTATTGACCTTCGCCTTGGTTCATAATTTGATAATATTCCAAAAGAATTTTAACCCGAAGAACGATTCTAAGAACATCGTTAGCCAGAAAAGTCTTTCACCTAAATCCATCTTGAGAAAGTCCCTCGTTTCCATTAGTTAAGCAAGGCTCTATAATGTCTGCTGGCTAAGCAAAGTTCCATAATACGGTGCGGAGTTTAAGTCGGGAAATATGGTTGATGACAGCATTCAGGTTGCGCCGTCAGCCTTTGATGTTGGCTTTCGGCATGAATCAGTCGAACGCTTACGTGAAGCCTGAACTCTTACCCAGTTAGAGTTTCCCGCCTTAAACATGACCCCGGTACTTGTCTGTTTATCGGAGGTGTCAAGATCTACAATGAACTCTCTTGGACGTCACATTCTGGTTGAATTCCACGGCTGCTCAGCAGAAATTCTCAATGATGTACCTCGTATTGAGTCCAGTATGCTAGAGGCGGCTAAAGAATCGGGAGCAACCATAATTAGTTCTGTCTTTCACCATTTCTCACCCTTTGGCGTTTCTGGAGTTGTCGTTATTCAAGAAAGTCATTTGGCGATTCATACTTGGCCTGAATATCGTTATGCGGCAGTCGATCTTTTTACGTGTGGCTATACGGTTAATCCTTGGACATCGTATGAAATGCTCAAGACCGCGTTTGAAGCTCATCATGGTTCGGCAATCGAGTTAAATCGAGGACAGTTAGATCTACTTGAAAAGTCTGATATTGATTTAGGCGATCTACGGGATGAAGCCACGCAAAAACTCGTCGCACCGCGCCATAGCCGTAGCGTTTGGTTCACCGATCGCAATGAGAATATTGCCCTATCAATTCGTCATAAAGGCGATCGCGTTTTTGGGGAGAAATCCCCCTATCAAATGGTGGAAATTTTAGACACGTTTGAGTATGGCAAAATGCTGGCTGTGGACAGCATGGTCATGTGTTCGGAAAAGGATGAGAAAGCTTATCACGAGATGATCATCCATGTGCCCATGCTCAGACAGCCACAAACGAAACAGGTGTTGGTCATTGGGGGGGGCGATGGCGGCAGCGTCCGCGAAATTCTGAAGCATCCCCAAGTAGAGTCCATTACCATGGTCGAAATTGATGAAGTGGTCGTGCGGGCCTCGCGCGAATTTCTGCCCACGCTCTCCTGTGGCTTAGACGACCCCAAGCTAAAGCTCATCATTGATGACGGCATTGAGTTTGTGAAAAATGCCCCACCAGAGTCCTATGACCTGATTGTGGTGGACTCCTCCGACCCGGTAGGCCCTTCGGAAGGACTATTCAGCCGTGATTTCTACACAGACGTGTATCGCTGCTTGCGTCCCGGCGGACTGATGACGGCCCAAAGCGAGTCGCCCCGCTTTAACCAGCGCGCTTTTGTTGACCTCAACCATTGTTTGAAGGACATTTTTGGTGTGCCCCAGGTACATTGCTATCTGGCGTTTATTCCGACTTATCCTACCGGCATGTGGAGCTTTTCTTTCTGCTCCAAATCAGGGGTGCATCCGGTCACGGGATTGGATCGCGATCGCGCGGCCCAATTTGCCCAAGCGCAAGGCTTGCAGTATTACAACATTGAGATGCATCAAGCCGCCTTTTGTCTGCCCACCTTCATTCGCAATCTGTTAGATGGCTAGTCGCGAAGAGATTATTCGGACCTTTACACCAGGGGGGGTGGGCCTGGACAACGGTAACTTTTGCGGGTTGCCCTTTGACTATGACACCGCCGGGATTATTCTATTGGGCATTCCCTGGGAGGTGACGGTTTCGTACCACGCAGGCACAGCAGGTGGCCCCGCGGCGGTGCTTCAGGCATCGCCTCAACTGGACATCTACGATCTGGATAATCCGGATGGGTGGCAGCAAGGGATTTTTATGCCCCCTTTTCCAGCGTGGATCCAACAACACAACGATACCTTGCGACCGTTAGCGGCCAAGATTATTCAAGCGACGGAGCAAGATCAGGATATTGCTCAAGATGCCGATCTTGCCGCCGCCTTAGCCCGCATTAATGAAGCTTGCGAAGCGGTAAACCAATGGCTGTATGAGCAAGCCCGTGCAGCGATCGCGACGGGTAAACGGGTGGGAGCGATCGGGGGCGACCACAGTATTCCACTAGGACTCATTCAAGCCCTGGCCGAACAGTATCCAGATTTTGGCGTTTTGCAGATCGATGCTCACGCTGACCTGCGGGATGCCTATCAAGGGTTCCAGTATTCCCATGCTTCCATCATGACGAATGTGGTGGCTCTCCCCCAAGTCACCCACCTCGTGCAGGTAGGCATCCGCGATATTTCCCATGGGGAAGTTGCCAAAATTCAGCGTTTCTCCAACCGCATCCTCACCCACTACGATCCGGTGCTGAAACAAAAGTGCTATAGCGGCATTCCCTGGATCGACCTCTGTCGGCAAATCATTGAGCCCCTGCCCCAGCAGGTGTATATTAGCTTTGATGTGGATGGCCTCGACCCGAAACTATGTCCCCATACGGGAACCCCAGTCCCCGGAGGGCTAGAACTGGAAGAAACTTTTTGCCTGTTCCGCGAACTGGTTCGTAGTGGACGAGAGATTATCGGATTTGATGTATCGGAAGTGGGCAATGGTGAATGGGATGGCAATGTTGGGGCTCGAATTGCCTATAAACTTTGCAACTTGATGGGACTTGGTTGCGGTAGAGTTTAGGGGATTTGGCAACCAGACAGAGTACAAGCGAGCAGAATAGTCGCAATTTCCGTCCTTCCGCTAGTATCCGCCATGCACTCTTTTGTTCTGCATCGCTATTGGCTGGTTTTAGCTGTCCTCATTGGGCTCAGAGTCGTTTTCGGGTTGGGTGCGTTTCCCAATCCGGATGAGGCTTACTACTGGCTATGGGGACAGCATTTGGATTGGTCGTATTTTGACCATCCGCCTTTCCACGCCTGGATACAAGGCCTATTTACCAAAGTTCTGGGCCGATCGCACTTCGTCCTACGATTACCGACGGTAATTAGCAGCGGTTTGCTACTGTGGCTGTATAGCAAAATCTGTGGACGGCTCTATGGGCGTCAGGCAAATCATGCCTTTTGGTTGACCCTGTTGCTGTTACTAACTTCGCCGTTGCTGTTTCTGTTTCTCGCCATGGCGTGGCATGATCATTGGCTGATTGTGTTTGGTCTAGCGGCTAGTTTTTGCCTGATACGTTTTCTCAGTGGCGATCGCCTGGAAGATTATCCGTGGCTATATGGGGCGGGTATCTTGATCGGTCTGGCAGCTCTGTGCAAGTATGTGGCCTTATTTTTGGGGTTAGGATTTCTAGCGGCAATTGGGTCCGAAGCGCGCTGGCGATCGCTGCTGAAAAATGGGCATTTGTATGGCGCGATCGCCTTAGCATTATTGGTAACAACACCAATTTTCTGGTGGAATGCCCAGCACGATTTTGCCTCGTTTCAGTTTTATCTGGGTCGCAGTGTACAAGCTGAGTCACCAACGCCTATTCAATGGTTTGGCCCCATTGGGTTTGGGCTGCTCAGCATCCTCATCTTCGGGCCAATTCATACAGGCGTGCTGGTCAAAGCGGCGTTTCAGGAACCTGCAACTTACTTTGGGACAACCTATCGGCGGGTTGCCTTCGCCGTCTTTGCCGTTTCGACGATTGGTTTAGGGGTGCTGTCTTTGAAGGTTCCGGTACTTTACTACTGGAATATTCTGGCGTATCCGTTGCTGCTGCCGCTGATGGCGGGTATTTTTCTCAATCCCTATCGCTCAGCCGATTTAAGGCATCGTTGGTGGCTGCGGGGAACTGCTGGGCTGGGGTTGGTTGTAGCGATACTGCTGGTAGCACATTACACCCTGTTCCCCTGGTCGGCCCTGGCTGGCGAGACCGGGGATGAAGATACCCGCATGCTCTATGGTTGGTCGCAGGTAGCAGAACAGGTACAGCAGGCAGCGGCAACGTTTCCGATGGCACCCCTCCTGTTAACGACAGACTATCGCTCGGCTGCGGCTTTGGCCTATGTCTTGCAAGATGCCACTGTGATGTCAGTATCAGGGCGCATCGATCAGTTCGATTTTTGGTACGACGCGATCGCCTTGGATGGCAAGGATGCTGTCCTGGTGGGCGATCGCTGGCATCCAATTTGTCCCGCTCACCTCCAGATGTTTGACCGGACCGATCCAGCCGAAACGATAGCTGTAAAGCGGTTTGGGATATTCATTAAGGACTATATGCTCGTCCGAGGCTATGGTTTTCAAACCAATGGCGCTAATGCGGATCCACTTTCCTCTGACTACCCGCTGGCTTTTACCTCTGACGGTGAGATTTGTGCGGGAGAATCCTCCTAGTACTAGACGGCGTAAGTTTGCGGACTAATTCGATAGTGGAAGGGTGGTTGGGTGGAAGGAATAGTGGCGGTAGTTCTGCCGCAGGGTACGAGTGTTAGCGGGCTACACCATCCATATAGTCGCCCCACAAATCAGCAGCTTGCCCACTGCTGCCGGAGGTCGGATCATTTTCATCATTTCCCAGCCAGACCCCGGTCACCAGGGACTCCTGAGGTAAAAAGCCGACAAACCAGAGATCGCGATTATCGTTAGTCGTACCCGTTTTACCGGCTTCGCCCAAACCGAGATAAGCATTGCGTCCGGTACCACTACTGACAACTCCCCGCATCAAATCGGTCAAGGTTCGAGCAATTTCCGGCGCGATGGCCTGCTGGTTGGTGTTGCCTGTTTGCCCAAACTCATACACGATGCGGCAACTGTTGGCGTCATTGGGGTCCGTGCAGTCACTACTATCTAGCACGCGGCGAATGCCGTGGGGCGGATTCCAGACGCCGTCGTTCCCGATCGCCCCAAATGCACCGGTTAGTTCCAAAGGGGTCACTTCACTCTGGCCCAAAATCAAGCCAGGAACCGGGTTCAAATCGCTATCGATGCCCAGCCGTCGCGCCATCTGCACCACAGCGTTCAATCCAGCAGCCTCGGCAATTCGGAGCGCCACCACATTTTCTGATAGGGCCAGGCCGTTATACATATCCAGGGCTCCAGCCCCCGAACGGCAGCCGTTGAACGTCTGCCCCTGCCAGGTAAAGGCATTGCACCCAAAGGCTTGACCAGGACCAATACCCGCTTCTAACGCAGCGGCGTAGGCAAATATTTTGAACGTCGATCCGGGTTGGCGGAGGGCCTGGGAGACGCGATCGAACTGGCTAGCTTGGTAGTCAACCCCCCCTACGTAGGCCCGGATTTCAGCGGTCTGGGTAGCGAGCGTGACGATCGCTCCCTGGGCGTAGTTCAGCGACTGGCCGGTGCTCGATACATTCGTTTGCAGCGCCGTTTCGGCCACGGCTTGCATATCTAAGTCCAGCGTCCCCTCAACAATGAAATTGCCCTCCCGCGCCAACTCCACCCCCAGAATGGCCTCTAGTTCGCTGAAGATGTAGGTATAGAAATAAGGAGCCCGAATACTTTGCAGTTCTTTGCGGGCCTTAGGACTAATTTCAATGCGCGATCGTCGAGCCCGTCGAGCTTCTTCGGCGCTTACCATGCCTAACGCCGTCATGCGATCCAGGACCCGATTGCGGTAAGCAACTGCCGCGTCATAATCCGTGACGGGATTAAAAGCGTTGGGTGCAGGCAAAATCCCCACCAGCGTAGCCGCCTCCGACAAGGTCAGGTCGGCTGCTGATTTATCGAAATAGAATTGAGAAGCGTCTTCAAACCCATAGAGATTGCCCCCCAGGTAGACGCGATTGAGGTAGAACAACAGTAGGTCGCGTTTGCTATAAACCGTTTCTAATTTGAGGGCCACGACGGCTTCACGAACTTTACGCCCCGCAGAATCTTCAGTCCCGACATACTCGCGGTACACGCTGCGGGCAAGTTGTTGGGTAATCGTGCTGCCCCCTTCCCGAATTTCGCCCCCTCGAATATTGGTGACCAGGGCTCGGGTTATGCCCAACGGATCAATGCCTAAATGCCAGTAGTAACGGGAATCTTCTGAGGCAACGACCGCCTGCGGCAGATAACGAGAATATTCTCCTAAGCGCTTTTTCTCCTGGTGAGCCTGAGTGGGTTCAGGGCGTAGAGGAATCACCTCGCCCCCTTCCTCGGCATAAATCACCACCGGCCCCTGAACCGATTCAGGAAAGGGGCGCATTTGCAGCTTGGGCCACTCGAGGCCAATAATCCAGATACCCACAATCGCGGTGAGGCCCGTGAAACCATAGAGCCCGTATCGGACACCTTGTAGATACCAGGGAGGCGGATTGATGTAGCGAACAGTAACGGCATCGGTCAACTCCGACGGTCCCAGGCTCAACACATCACCATGCTGGAGAACCCAATATTTCAACCGTTTTTTACCGCGATAGAGACCGTTCGTCGATTGTTTATCTTTGATGACAAAGGGTCGACCCGGACGATTGGGGTCGCGGGTAAGCGAAGCATGGACCTGACTAATAATCGGGCTGCCAATTACGATGTCGCTGTTTTGCGAACTGCGTCCAAGGAGGTAGCGATCGCCCAACAGCGGATACCGCTCTACCTGGCCTTGATAGTCTGTTTCTAGGAATGCAGGCCGAGCCCCTGCTTTAAGATCAATCTGTGAAAAATTAATCTTTTGCTGGACAGCCTGAAAGGCTTGGGTCACAGTACCCAAAAAGGTGCGGGGTGGGGTCGGCGGTTTAGACGAACTCATGCGGGCAGGGATGAGGAATCTCAGCCATATTCTACTCACCCTGACTCAAGGATTACGGAAAGCAATGAGCAGATCCTAACAACTTCCTACGATCGCAGCTTTTTTCCGCCCCGACCATTGCCCGTACCGTTGCCATTATCATTGGCTGTAAAGGCCGCAATCAGCAGGCACACAATGCCAATATTGATGCAGATATCCGCCACATTAAAAATGGGGAAGCGAATCAGGCGGAAGTCTAAAAAATCAACCACCTCACCATTAAGAAAGCGATCGATACCATTGCCTAAGGCACCGCTCAGGATGAAGCCGTAACCCGCTTGCTCCCAACGATGGATCAGAGGCACCAACAGACCCAGAATAATCAACGCCAAACTCACTAACAACGAAAGCCAGCGGAGCCACTCGCCATTATTGCTAAATAGGCTAAAGGCTGCACCTGTATTCGTGACATAGGTGAAATGGAACACACCTGGCCATAGAGGAATGGTCTCCGGTGGCACTGTGAGTTCAAAGTTATTCACCACCCATAGCTTGGTCAGTTGGTCGAACACGAGCCCCGCGATCGCCATCACCCAAAAAATCGGATTTCTTAGCCTCATAAGCCTCAATAAAACAGGAGTTGGCGCAGTAAATAGGCCAACACGGAGACAGCACACACCATGATGAGCTGTCCTGGCAGCGGTGCCAGGGAATACGCCATAATCTCTCCCCAGGCAGGAACCGTAACTTGTTTGAGCCAGCCACCCAAGGATGCGATCGCTAAATATAGCAGGCCACACCCGTGAATAATACCCAGGCCACACAAGCTACTATAGGCCAGCGTTTCCAGTTTAGGACTTTCTTGAAAGGCAAGATAGCCGCAAACCCACGCTGCTGGAATAAACCCGATCAGATAACCAAAGCTAGGCTCATATACATATTCCAGCCCTCCGCCTTGCGTGAAAATGGGAAAGCCAAAATGCTGAAACAACAGCAATCCCAGGGTAATGTAGGCAATCTGGGAAAGGGCAGCAGCATTTTTGCCCCCAACGCAGGCCGTTAGCAGCACCGCGCCCACTTGAAAACTCACTCCCAATGAATAAACCTGCACACCCATTGTTTCCCAGTTTCCCCAGGGAAGTTCGATCGCGAATATGAAGGTTTCCAGCCAGGTGGCCGTAATTGTCAATACAAGGCCAATCAAGGCCCACAGGAGATCAAGTGGCGACAACACCTATCTATACCCTATGCTCGCGGCAAGGGCACATTGTATCTCTCCACCGGATCGAGTTCGCAAAATTGTGGTGAATTCTCACAGCAAGCCATATTTCTCTGTAATAAGCGAGGCGGTTAGGCAATGCCAAACCAATGCTTAACACCTTGCATTCCCAGAGTTTGCAAGCAAAATAGCCCTAAAACAGGCGTCGTAACAGCATAAATTTCGGCTTGGATGGATCCAAAACTCTTAACAATTGAAAATGATGATGCGCTCGTAGAAATTGCTCACAAGTATCTTGAAAAAGATTCACAAGAAACGTTGAATGAGGTCGGCCTGTTAAAAACTTGATTGAAAGCGTTCTTGATATTGACACTCATCGCGGGACGAGATGCATCTTCATTCCATCGTCTTTAAAGACGAACAATCCTGTTCACGTTGGTGGGAGACACGTTGGTGGGAGACACGTTGGTGGGAGACACGTCATAAAGACCAATGCACCTGACCGTTGAGGGGGCATCTGTTAGGATCCTTAGCTTTTAGGGCTATCAACTTAAAGCGGGAAATTTCGGTGACGAGAGAATCCAAAAGTCAGAAGTCAGGAGGGCACTGGATTCTGATTCCTGGCTCCTGGCTCCTGACTCAGCCGGTATTTCCTAGCTTAAATCGTACGCTGCTTTTAGTAGCAGGTGACAGGCAATGCCAGGAAATCACAATGAAGAATTATCTACAAAATAATATTTGGAAGAGTTTTGGGACTTCTCCTTTTCATGTATCGCAAAAGGCATGGTTACTAGTGCCGTTTTTTATTGTCATCGCCCTGGCAACTGGTTTTAGGTCAGGGCTAATGCAAGTCAAACTCATATCTTCTAACCATGCAATTATTCTGCCATTTATACTATTTGTATTTCCATCTTTGCCTGAGGAGGCTTTTTTCAGAGGGATTCTAATTCCTCGTGAAACCATCAAACATGGTCGCAAAAAGGTTGTTCAAATAATCGGATGGAGTACATTTTTA
>JBCBTQ010000174.1:0-12822 GCA_039818605.1 Cyanobacteria bacterium J06639_14
CAAAGACAAAGGCACTCACAACCAGGAAAGGTACCAACATGAGAATTGCCGATTGCACATGAGCAAAATTGAAGTCTCGTTTCAGAATTCTGAGCGGCAAAGGACCCAAATAGTAAGGTATATAAATTGTCCAAAATGTGGGGACAGCCAGGATAGCAATGAGGAGACTGACGATAAAAGTTAGCCACACAGCAAATGGAGCTTTGAAGCCTGTTTCGGGGGGTGTAGTGCCGACTTCTTGAGGGAACGTGATCTGTGCGGATAATGCCCTAAAGGACTGACGAAAACCCTGACGAAAATCTACCCATTCACAAGATCTCAGCTCTTCGGGTAACTCAACTGCCTCAAAAATGACAAGGATAATCCGCTTGTTCAACCGCAGCGCTTCGCGCCATTCATCTTCGGCATTATCCGATGCCATCGATTCTTTGGAAACCACTAGCAAAAATACTTCAGCATCAGCAATTCCTTGTAAGATCTGATCGAACCATAGGCTGCCTGGAACAAGACTGTGATAATCTAACCAAACTTTGTGTCCTGCTTTTTCTAGATGTGCTGCGAGGCTGTTAACAAATGACACCTCGCGGCGGCAATAGCTCAAGAACAAGGATGAGTTCATGGTGACAAACCTCACAGAGGCTACGGCATAGCTATCCTTGACTTCATCATTTCAACCGTAGATCCCAACAGCACAGCTCTAATTCACGGAACCAATGCCAATTCTGTCCGAAATGTTGTTGCAGGATATATTGATTTTTCCCAATCTTCCAATCAAAAAGCCGCTGATCAACTTTTTGAGAAGGCTATCGATGCTGCTCATACTACATCCGGTTTACCCACCCCCTCATTGAAAGACGCAACATCTCGCATCTCTACCGGTATCCCCTACTTCTCATAATGGGGGTTATACCAATTCGCGATTTTGGATTTTCGATTTGGGATTGGAGAATGTAGATATCACAATACTTTCAGCCTGAATATCTGTAGCTCTTATCCGGAGAATCGGTATTAGCCATGCGGAGGTGATATTACTTACGCTAAGCAACAAAAAAGAGGAGGCGATCGCCCCCTCTTCAACAATGCTCATTCATCGCAAACAGTCGCGATCGCCTTAGTAGCGATAGGTGCTGGCTCCTGGCTTATGCACGATGAAGCTGAGAATTTGGCACTGCTTCACATTGTCAAATCCAACGACACGAATGAAGCAATTGGGATACTCCGAGCGGCAAGCCTGAACTTCGCTCAGTACTTCAGCAGTCGTCGTGGCATTGAACAAAGGCAGCTTCCACATGGTCCAGTAATAGGCTTCAGGGTTGGAGTCTTCGTTAAACTCAACCGCAGGGATAAAGCCCATCTTGAGAATGTAAGCAATTTGCTTTTCAATCTGCGCATCCGTAAGAGGGGGCAGATATGACATCGTTTCGTAACGACGCTCTTTAGGCAGAGTCTTCATAATGTCCTCGCTAAATTTCCTAATCTTGGTTTAGAAATTAGTCTTGCGAGGGAGTTGGTTTACTCCCCACTCGACTCAGTATCTTGTGAAGGTTCCGAATCACCACTGAGCTCAGCGCTCGAGATCTGGGTAATCCGTTCGAGATGAATCCGTCGATGATTCATGTTGGCCTGCTGGATCCCAGTTATCAGCATTTCAGGGAGAAATTCCGCAATTTCGTCCGCTAGATGCTGGCGCACAGTCATCACCCGGATAGCGAGGTCAGCACTCTCCTCCAACAACGCTGTAATGAACGCTTCCCCGTCTTGCAGATCATGGTTATTCGCAAAGGCGTTAAACCAGTAGCCACGCGGCGGGTCGAGTTCTCGGAGCTGTAGCATCACTGTCCGCACAGCTTGATAGGTCAAGTAACTAGTGAGCACTTTCGCCGTATCTTTCGCTGTTTTCTTGATGTCCATACGCAAAACTGGCTGCGATTCAGCAATTCTTGACTAAACCAGTCAAGGAGTTAGCCAATTGAACCCGATGCGATCGCCACAATCCGTATGCTTGACTGCAGTTTGCACCTGCTGCTTGCCAACATCGACGGCAGGAAGGTAAAAAACCTTCCCCCATCCAGCTGCTTAGAGCTTATCCATCGTCTCGAACTCGAACTTGATTTCCTTCCACAGTTCGCAAGCGGCAGCCAACTCGGGAGACCACTTACAGGCTTCGCGGATAACATCGCCACCTTCGCGAACCAGATCACGACCTTCGTTCCGTGCCTGAACACAAGCTTCCAGAGCTACCCGGTTAGCTGTTGCGCCCGGAGCGTTACCCCAGGGGTGACCCAAGGTACCGCCACCAAACTGGAGAACGGAATCATCGCCGAAAATTTCCACCAGGGCAGGCATGTGCCATACGTGGATACCACCGGAAGCCACGGCCATCACGCCGCCCATAGAAGCCCAGTCCTGGGTGAAATAAACACCACGTGACTTGTCTTGCTCAACATAGTTTTCGCGCAATAGGTCAATGAAACCCAGAGTGCTGGCGCGATCGCCTTCCAGTTTACCGACAACAGTACCGGTGTGGATGTGGTCACCACCGGACATCCGCAAACACTTAGCCAAGACACGGAAGTGCATACCATGGTTGCGCTGACGGTCAATCACAGCGTGCATAGCGCGGTGAATATGCAGCAGCACACCGTTGTCACGACACCACTTAGAGAGGGTAGTGTTCGCGGTGAAACCAGCCGTCAAAAAGTCGTGCATCACGATGGGCTGGTCAAGTTCCTTCGCATACTCGGCCCGCTTGAGCATCTCTTCGCAGGTAGACGCCGTCACATTCAAGTAGTGACCCTTGATTTCGCCAGTCTCTGCCTGAGCCTTGGAAATAGCATCAGCTACGAACAAGAAGCGATCGCGCCAGCGCTGGAAAGGCTGAGAATTAATATTCTCGTCATCCTTCGTGAAGTCCAAACCGCCACGCAGACACTCATACACAGCGCGACCATAGTTTTTCGCCGAGAGACCTAGCTTAGGCTTAATCGTACAACCCAGCAGAGGACGACCATACTTATTGAGGCGATCACGCTCAACGGTAATGCCGTGAGGAGGACCTTGGAAAGTCTTCAAATAAGCAACGGGAATCCGCAAGTCTTCCAGACGTAGTGCCCGCAGTGCTTTAAAGCCAAACACGTTCCCCACAATCGAGGTCAACATGTTGGTGACAGACCCTTCCTCAAACAAATCAAGAGGATAAGCTACGTAGCAGATGTACTGATTATCTTCACCAGCTACAGGCTCAATGTCGTAGCAGCGTCCCTTGTAGCGATCAAGGTCAGTTAGCAGGTCCGTCCATACTGTGGTCCAGGTACCTGTAGAAGATTCCGCAGCAACAGCAGCGGCGCACTCCTCGGGAGGCACACCCGGCTGTGGAGTCATCCGGAATGCCGCCAAGATGTCGGTATCCTTTGGAGTGTAGTCAGGGGTGTAGTAGGTCAGCTTGTAGTCCTTAACCCCGGCCTGATATCCAGATTTTGACTGAGTCGTTGTCTGAGAGTAAGACATATCTCCCTTCCTGTGAGGTTCGTAACGATAAACACCCCATCCCATTGCCCATAAAAAGCTGTGGATAACCTAATGGCTATCCCAATCAAAAGGATGGCTCTACCCTAAGGCAGGTGGTGTTAAAAGTGCAGCACTCCAGCAACCCACAGGCGTTCATGCCTCAAACGGGTTCCAGCACTGGATTTCGGGTATCCTGCAGTACCCTATGCCTTAAGAATACTATCAGCGATCCAATAAGTTTGATCTTGGAAGATCTGTATAGATTCATAAACAAAGATTATGTTTCAGCGTATCACTGTCTTACGCTCTGTCTCACTATGTAACCTTCTCTGATGAATGAGGCGTGTCAGAGTTAAAGTCGGGATTTTTCTTTGCTTGCAGCAATAATGGCAAGGCTTTGGGAAAAACCCGAAATTTTATACAAACTCTTAAGCATATGAGTTTCCTCGCGATCCATCCTGAACTGTCCTAACAGAGGATCATCAGACGGCTCAGATTTTCTAACGGAGTCGCAACAAACAGTGCCTTATCTCGCACGATTCATTTCATCGGTTTTCTCTGGGCGATAGCGGACTTCGTGGGTGACGGGGTCTTGCACTAACCACCCTTGCTGGATCAGTCTCTCGATCGCTTGCACTACAGTTTCAGCAGCCTGTCCATACTGTTCAGCCTTACCATGCTGTTTCGTCAGGGCCTCAAGGGTCATGGAACCTTGACGTAGAATCACAGTTACCAATCGCCGCTCTAAGCTAGGTAGCTCTAACAGATGAAGGAACGGGTGCTGGCGCGATCGCCCTGACCTGCTGATAGATGAATCAAAGGAATTGCTTGACGTGTACATAGATGATTGATGTTTCCTGCGTCAGTAGATATGTGATCGTTAGATACGTGATCTTTTCACCCTCCAGCCAAAGGATGAGTCAAATGATGCAGGCAGAACACCCCAGTACTCGCGAGTCTAAGCAGGTCTGAACATTCCCATGAGCTGGAAAACAGACTCCCAAACTATTTCCGTAACAATCCAATAGTGCGCATTAGACTATACCGATTTTTCCCATTCTCTACAGAGAAGTTACAATCTGCTCCTTTAACGACGGCGTTCTTGCAACTTGCGATAAACGGCTTTGATGTCGACCTGGTGATGGGCCAAAGCAACTAACGTGTGATAAAGCAAATCTGCAGCTTCACCAGCAATTGCATCGGCCTCATCATCTTTACAAGCCATCACGACTTCGGCAGCTTCTTCACCAATTTTTTTGAGAATTTTATTATCGCCCCCGTCAAAGAGCTTATTGGTATAAGACCCAGGTTGAGGATTTTGCTGGCGATCGCGAATGACCGCAAAAACCTGTGACAGAGTATCTGCAGGAGGGGCCGCAATTTGCCCTTCGAGCTGGTGAAAACAGCTCCGTTCGCCTGTATGACAGGCAATATCACCGACTTGCTCAACCGTCACTAACAAGGCATCACTATCACAGTCATAGCGAATCGTTTGGACTTTCTGCAAGTGTCCTGAGGTTGCGCCCTTATGCCAGAGTTCTTGGCGCGATCGACTCCAAAACCACGTTTCCTTTGTTTCTAGAGTTTTGCGTAGCGACGCTTGGTTCATCCACGCCATCATCAAGACGGCCCCATCAAGATAGTCCTGGACAATGGCGGGCACTAACCCTTGATCGTTGTAGCGAATAGCATCCAGAGGAACAGCTGTCTCAGAAAAAGGCATGGGGCGATCGCTCTTTACACATCAATCACTCTATTATCAACGCTTGTTATACCGTTTGGCGCTAGTCCAGTTATCAGTTCCAGTACTGAAAGTATAGAAAGTGTGAACACAGCCGTTGCACAGGGCAACCAACTTCCTAAGCAAAGAACTGGAAGCAGCGTTGCAGGATGTCGCACAACCACTCAGTACGATAGGTTGAGCACTTAATAGAAATATGGACGATACTGGGCTCGAACCAGTGACATCCTGCTTGTAAGGCAGGCGCTCTACCAACTGAGCTAATCGTCCGCTCACTCACGGTTTATCATTATAACAAACAAAAGCGCTATCGAGCGTCCCTTCAGATAAAACCCACGTTAAGTCGTTATCGCCATGCCATCAGGAAAAACCCACGATCGCATTACGTTATGGTGCGTTCCGTGGATCATGTTGTTGGCATTCACACTCACGCAACACTGGGGCCATACACTTTTAACCGTTAGCGGCTTCCTCTTCGGTGGCTTCATGTTTGGCCCTGACTTAGACATACGGTCTGTCCAGAGCAAGCGCTGGGGCTGGTTCAAGTGGATTTGGCAGCCGTATCGCAGCAGCTTACGTCATCGCTCTTGGCTATCCCATGGCTTCTTGGCAGGCACCCTCATGCGGTTAGCCTACTTGTTTGGGTGGATTGTCTTGGGCATTCTGCTGGTCTTAGAGTTCAGCAATACTTCTGGACACACCCACGTTACTTGGGGTGAGTTAGGGCAGTCTCTTGTTCAGATATTGAGGCAACACTGGCGTATGTGGTTAGCCATCGCGATCGGCATTGAAATGGGAGCCATGAGTCATTCGATTAGCGACTGGCTTGTTTCCGACTGGAAACGTCGACACCGCCCTCCGCGGCAATCTACATACCGTCGCCGTAAAAAATAGCCAGCATTGGGCTGCGAGAAACCAAGTTTCTTGTGAAAATAGTACCGAAACTACCGGCTCACCTAGAGAAACCCGGTTTCTAAATCCAGCAAGCACTATGACAAACACTGCTAAGGCTGTCTTACCGCCCGTTTTAGAAGCCCTGAAGCGATTAATTGACGTCGTTGCTCAACTACGCCACCCCGAAACAGGTTGCCCTTGGGATTTACAACAGACACCCGAGAGTCTCATTCCCTACGTCATTGAAGAAGCCTACGAAGTGGTCGATGCCATTCAAGAGGGCAATCAAGATGAAATCGCCGAAGAACTGGGTGATTTACTACTACAGGTCGTCCTTCAATCGCAAGTAGCCCAAGATAAGGACAATTTTGATCTCACCGTGGTTGCCAATGGTATTGCCGATAAGCTCATCCGCCGTCATCCTCACGTATTTGGTGATCTACAAGCCGATACAGTAGAAGCGATTCATCAAAACTGGGAACAAATCAAGGCTGCTGAAAAGGCTGCCAAAGGTGAACCACATGACCCTACTTTGCTCGCGCCTAAGCTACAAAAATATAGCCGTAGCCTGCCTCCCTTGATGGCTGCCAGTAAAATCTCCCAGAAAGCAGCCAAAGCTGGTTTTGAATGGGAAAACATTGAAGGGGTATGGGATAAGTTTCAAGAGGAATTAGAAGAGTTTCGGACGGCGATCGCCCACGAACCCAAAGCTAATCAAGTCGCCGAACTCGGTGATCTGTTATTTACGATCGTCAACATTGCCCGCTGGCATGACCTTGATCCTTCGGAGGCCCTGCAGGGCACAAACCGTCGCTTTATTCAACGATTTGAACAAGTCGAAGCGGTCGCCGGAGCTTCGCTGGAAAACTACTCTTTGGAGGAGCTCGAAGCTTTTTGGCAACAGGCGAAGGCTAAGCTAAAAGCAGAGGAAGCGTAGAAAGGTGATGAGGGCAAACCGCAGGGTTAGCTTCAGCCCAACACCCTGTGGGTTAATGCGATCGCTTGCACGCAAAACCAGCCCCGACCGTTCCCCATCAACCCTCAACGATTAACCATCAACGATCCAACCAACCTACGGTTTGACAAACTCCGAAGGACTGCGGAAGTTTTCAACCGGAACATCAACCAATGCTTGCTCCATAAAGTCGCGCCAAACAGGAGCCACTAAGGTACCGCCGGTAGCGTTCGAGCCCATGGGGGCATAATTATCGTTGCCAACCCAGACAGCCGTTGCCATTTGAGGAACATAGCCTACAAACCAAACATCACGCTGGGAATCAGTTGTACCTGTTTTACCCGCAGCGGGGCGACCAATCTGAGCACGCGTCCCTGTGCCCCGAGCAATTACCCCTTGCAATACATCGGTCAGGGCCGCAGTTGCCCAAGGATCCAAAATGAGCTGAGGCTTAGGCGTATTATCCAGCAAGATATTGCCATTGCTGTCTGTCACCTGAACAATGAACGTCGGATCCGAATGCCAACCATTGCTGGCGAACGTAGCATAGGCTCCGGCCATCTCCATCGGCGTTAGGTCAACCGCTCCTAAAGGCAACGAAATCACAGGATCCATGGGACTCTCAATCCCTAATAGACGCGCGATCTCAATGACACGATCAACGCCAATCGATTGTCCAATCGTGACAGCTGGAACATTGCGGGACAATTCCAACGCTTTGCGGATAGGAATGCTCCCCATAAAACTACCGTCGTAATTTTTGGGCGAGTAGTACTCATAACCATCCGGATAGGTTACAGGGTTATCTTGAATAACGGTGTCCGGCGTATAGCGGCCCGATGCGAACGCCGCATAGTAGACAAACGGCTTGAACGAGGAACCTGGTTGTCGCTGCGCTTGGACAGCTCTGTTGAACTGGCTCGTCGTGTAGTCAACCCCACCCACCATGGCTTTCACAAAATGAGTGCGAGGATCGATCGCAACTAAGGCCATTTGATCGGCATAGACTCGCTGGTTCACCCACGCATGATTACGCTGCACCGTTTCCTCGGCCATGCGCTGCATATTGAGGTCAATCGTGGTTTGGATCCGCATGCCCCCTTTCAGCACAGCCTCTTGGCCAAAAATTTCTTCCAACTCTTGCACAACGGCTTCGGTAACATAAGGCGCAACACTGCTGCGAAACGAAGTCACTTCACCGACCAAGAGCGGTTGCGCTTTGGCGGCTGTCTCCTCCGCTTCGGTAATCCACCCCAGTTGTCGCATACGTCCTAAGACGGTTGCCTGACGTTGCTTTGCCAACGGATAGTCGACGAAAGGACTATATTCTTCAGGAGCCTGAATCAAGCCAGCCATCATGGCGGCTTCGGCCAAGGTGAGATCAGCAGCCGATTTATTGAAGTAGCTTTGGGAAGCCGTCTCGACCCCGTAGGTATTGTGTCCCCAATAGACCTGATTCAAGTACATTTCAAGAATCTGGTCTTTTTCAAAAATTTGCTCTAACCGTAGTGACAGAACAGCTTCAGCAACTTTACGGCTCACCGACCGCTCTGGCGTTAGAAACAGGTTTTTCACCAGCTGCATCGTGACCGTAGATCCACCTTCCACCGTAGATCCCGCTTGAAAGTTAGCTAGGAAGGCACGGCCCACACTGCTAGGATTAATGCCTTGGTGGGAATAGAAGTAGCTATCCTCGATCGCCAGCACTGCTCGTTTCAGTTCCGGGGATATCTCATCTAAATCGACAACTTCACGATTTGCTTCATCATGCAGACTGTAGAGCAGCGTACCGTTGATATCGTACACATAACTCGTTTCACTCGGTAAGTAGTTGCGTAAAACCCGGACATCTGGCAAGTTGCGAAAACTGATAGCCAGCCCCACGAGTCCGCCTGCGGCCACGGAGCTAACCAGCATCGTAGTGCCCAGAAGGGTTGCAACTGTGACTTGGCCAACATCTTGAACAAATTTGATGACGTCAGTCGTTAAAGGATTAGAGCGTGCAGCCTGCCGTTTTGGAATCGTATTAGTAGACACGTTTGACGATGACTTATAGGAAGGGTTTACGAAATCAGAGATGGTGGAATCAAATTATAGAAGCTTGGCTTCTAAAAGGTAGAAATGTTTATTTGGCAACAGAATAAAGTAATTAGCCCGAGCCTGCCACTTCTATTGTGAGCGAATTTACCCCAAGCAGTAACACAACAAGACGATATGTTAGATAGTGTTGGCTTGATTGAGAGAATCGTTGTTCCATGGCGCAAATTCCCGATGCATTTCAATGGATATACCGGGGTATTACCGAGGTTTTCCCAGATCAGCCAGATACAAACGACAGTCAACAGAACCTCTTGGCTCGTTTACAGGCCAGCGATCGCCCCCTCCGGATAAAATTGGGCATTGACCCGACGGGTTCAGAAATTCACCTGGGACACAGCATCCCGGTACGCAAGTTGCGCGCTTTTCAAGATGCCGGTCACACAGCTGTCCTGATCATTGGTGACTTTACAGCTCGCATTGGGGATCCTACCGGTAAATCCGAGGTCCGCAAGCAGCTGACTGAAACCGAGGTTAAGACGAACGCTAAGACCTATTTAGATCAGGTGCGTTCGATTCTCGATTTTGACACCCCTGGTCGCCTGGAAATTCGCTACAACTCCGAGTGGCTCGCGGACCTGGACCTCACAAAAATTCTCGAACTGTTTGCCACCATGACAGTAGGACAGATGCTAGCCAAGGAAGGATTTGCCGAACGGTATGAAAAAGGCAATCCTATTTTCCTACACGAATTTTTCTATCCGCTGATGCAGGGTTACGACTCTGTTGCAGTAGAAGCAGATGTCGAACTTGGAGGCACGGACCAAAAGTTCAACATCGCAGTGGGTCGTGACTTACAGCGGCATTTCGGCATGCGGCCTCAGTTTGGGATGCTGTTACCTTTACTACTCGGAACCGATGGGACTCAAAAAATGTCGAAGTCTCTCGGCAACTATGTCGGACTACAGGAAGATCCTTTAACAATGTACTCCAAGCTGGAGAAAACCCCTGATACTCTTATTGAAGAGTATTTCGAACTTTTAACACGTCTCCCCTTGGACAGTTTGCCAACTGCTCCTCGCGATCGCCAAAAACTCTTGGCTCTAGAAGTCACCGGCCAGTTTCATGGTGAAGCCGCCGCTCAACAAGCACAACAGGATGCAGTCAATCTGGTTCAGGGTAGCGGCGGTGCTGAGAGCGTACCCGAGTTTTCCCTACAAGCCGTTAACTTTCCTGCCAAAGCATTCTATCTACTGGGAACAACTCCCCTCTGTGACAGCAGCAGCGAAGCTCGGCGGCAAATCAAAGGAGGAGCCGTGAGATTGGACGGCGATCGTGTAACGGATCCAAATCTCACCTTTGAAAAGGCAACAGACCTTTACGGAAAAGTGTTTCAAGTTGGCAAAAAAAAGTTTGTCCGTCTAGTAGAATAGCGCCAAGCGACAGTTCTACTGTTGTTGGCAGAGCAACCTACCTGTAGATGCAATCCTCTGACCACATCCAAAGCCTCAGTTTTGGCCTCAGAAAAGCTCCGATTTCTAAATCGGATGTGGTTATCTCCCGTCTCCCCTGGTTTCAGTAGATGTGTTTCAAACAATCAAAAACTACCGAGGCACGCCATACTTTAATGCCACGGTAATAGCGAAACCAGCCTACTCAGTCATGGGGGTGAGCGATTCGGCTCTTTGTGAGTTATCCCATTCAAGAAATGGATAGAAAGCATTATGACGGGTCATCTACTCTCTCCTGCGAATCGCATTATTGTCACACTCGACGTCGCCAGCGAAACAGAAGCCCTCGACTTAATCAATCGGCTCCCACAAGTTAACTTCTGGAAAGTTGGATTAGAGCTATTTGTCAGCGCTGGACCCAATATCCTGAAACGTTTGAAAGACCAGCAGAAAAGAATTTTTCTCGACCTCAAGTTTCACGATATTCCTAACACGATGGCAGGTGCCTGCCGTGCAGCAGGACGTTATGGCGTTGACCTTATCACAGTCCATGCCACGGCTGGCCCAACCGCACTGATGGCCGCACTTGCGGCTGCACAAGAAGGAGCCGCGATCGCTAATCATCCCATGCCACAATTGATTGCCGTCACATTACTCACGAGTATTGATGGGCGATCGCTGGCTTTTGATCTGAAAATCCCCCTTGAACTTTCAGACTACACATTACAAATGGCTTTATTAGCCAAGCAGAGTGGTCTTGCTGGCAGTGTTTGCTCCCCCCAAGAAGCCACGTTAATCAAAAGATGGTGCGGCAAGGATTGGCTTGTAGTTTGTCCAGGGGTAAGACCTAAATGGGCCCAAAAAGGCGATCAACAGCGAATCAAGACTCCTCGCCAAGCCATCGAAGCGGGCGCTGACTATTTAGTCATCGGTCGACCTATTACCCAGTCACAAAATCCCGCTGAAGCTTTCCAACAGATTTGTAATGAAGTGGAAACTGTGCTTGAACTAGCCCCCCGATAATCAAAAGCAGCTAAAGCATTTTTAAAAATCACTATGGGTAGCTATGTTGCTTTCTTGTCTAGCGTTTCAAGCAAAAAGCATCACATCAGAATAGCTGCTTTCACTGCTTAAGAAAGGCTAGGCAACAACTATTTCATCCCAGCCTATGCAACCCAGCCACAAAAATAGTGGTTACCAGTTGGTAACCACTCCGCTAAACATAAAAGTTCGTCACAGAATTTTGATGAATAATTAGGTTAAGTGGAGTAGGCAAAAATCGCTTGGCATTGGTCATGAGTTTATGATACTTACCCTGACCACATCCAGATTCCCGGTTTTGTCCTCATGGCAAAACTCAAGTTTTCAAGTCGGATGTGATTCACATTTTGCCTACCCTTTCACAAGGTTTAATGAGCATCAAATCATGAAGTCTCCAGTTATGAGAGTTGACTGAGCTGACCAATAGCTAAACTAAGACGACTCTTTTGACTGACTCCTCAATCCTGTACCCTTCGATTACCTGACTTAACTTTGCCCACGGAACCGTCTTCTCTGGCGTCTTCTTGCCACCTCTTTACGCTTGCGTTTTTCAGCAGGGGTCTCAAAATGACGGTTCTTTTTCATGTCAGCAAAAATACCGGCACTGGAAACCTTGCGTTTAAACCGTCGCAACGCCGATTCTAGTTGCTCATTTTCCCCAACTACCACCTGAGCCATTCAGTTTTCTCCTCCATTGAAGTCCCTAAATTTATCGACTAGAAAGCCTAGCCAGGATAGATGGATAACTCCTCTACCAGGGCTAGGCGCAGGAATTTTAGTACCTTAGCTAAGCCAGACTTTAGTAGCGGCTGGAAAAGTTGCGATCGCGACCACCGTCATTACCACCCCAGCCACCCCGGCCACCCGAGGGCTTACGCTCAGTACGAGGACGCGCCTTATTGACCTTTAAGGTGCGTCCCATCCATTCAGCACCATCAAGATCCTCAATGGCAGCTTCTTCTTCCTCATCCTGGGACATTTCTACGAACGCAAATCCACGCATACGCCCTGTCTCGCGATCCAGGGGCACTTGAATGCGTTTAACCGAGCCGTACTCTTGGAAAACTTCCCGCAAGTCGTCCTCAGTTGCGTTGTAGGAAAGATTCCCTACATAAACCGTCATGGCTTACCTCTACTACAGTCTAACGAATCGAGATCGGGAATACGGAGGTAAGCTTGCAAACCAGAAACCCAGG
>JBCBTQ010000175.1:0-12734 GCA_039818605.1 Cyanobacteria bacterium J06639_14
GACATAAAGCGCAGCTCCCGCGAACAAGACAGATAGCGGAAAGCCCGATACGCCAAAGCCCAAAAGGATGAGTGCAAGTCCGGTCATCGGCACTTAACCCCGTAGTGCCGATGACCGGACGCACCCCATAGGCGATCGCGGCCCGTGTATTGTTGTACACCGAGTCTGGGTGGGTAAAATCGACCATGACCGCTTGCCCTTCTGATTGGGCCATCACTAGGGTAGCTTCGAGGTCGTTGAGTACAGGCACTTCTAGAGCACCACAACCGACGATTTCACCAATGTCTTGGCCGATCAGAGCAGGGTTGCGTTCAATAGCACCGACTAGGGTCAGGTCTTCAGCTTGAGAGACGGCTTTGATGACTTCCCGCCCCATCTTGCCGCAGGCTCCGTTCACCACGACAGGAATCTTTGCGGGGAGCTGTGTTTGAGTTGTCATGTCGATCTAGGTGTTTTATACGAATCAAAGTTGGGTCAGTGACAGCCTATGAGTCTGAGGCAGCCCCCTTTTTGAAAGGAGGCAATCTCGACAGAGCTTCCATCCGTAGCGCCACTGTCGAGATTGATATAACAAGCGCATTGTAGACCACTCTGTCAAACTCTCTGAGTTTGCTGGGCAATAAACCTCGCTGAATTTGCTAGGAGATAAACCTCGCTGAGTTTGCTAGGAATAAAACTCATGCGGTTTCCTGGGAGACAAAACTCATGCGGTTTGTTTGTGGGTTCCCATTAAATACAGCAGCGCCATCCGCACCGCCACGCCGCTGGTGACCTGATGAGACACCAAACTCAGCGCGGGGTCATCCATCAAATCTGAGCTAATTTCAACCCCCCGATTAGCGGGACCGGGGTGCAGCACTTTGACATTGGGATGGCAGCGTTTCAAGCGATCGCGGGTGAGCCCAAACTGCTGATGATATTCACGCAAACTGGGGAGCAAATGCTGGGTCATACGCTCCCGCTGGAGACGTAGGGTCATGACAAAGTCAGCATTTTCTAGCGCAGGTTCAATCTGCCAATGGACGGTAACGTTTCGCTTGAGGGTGCCTTCAGGCATGGTTAAGGGTTGGCTGAAAGCTTGGGCAAAGGCGGCAGGTAACAAAGTCGGCGGTGCCGCCAGATGTACCTCTGCCCCGCAGGCAGTCAAACACCAGAGGTTGGAGCGAGCCACACGAGAATGAAGAATATCACCCACGATGGCAATTTTTTTCCCTTGTAGCGTACCCATGCTGGGGGCATCTGGAGCCAGACTAAGACACAGAGTAAACAGGTCTAACAGAGCTTGAGTCGGATGTTCGTGCTGACCATCCCCGGCATTGAGCACCCCAACTCCGGTTCCCAAGCGCTCCATTTCTTCAGCGATCGCTAGGGGAACTCCCGCTTCTCGGTGACGAATCACCATCAGATCAGTCCCCATCGCCAGATAGGTTTTAGCCGTATCTAAAATCGTTTCTCCTTTCGTCAAAGATGAGGTGCTGGGGGAAAAATTCAGCACATCAGCCGACAATCGCTTTGCCGCCAGCTCAAAGCTGCTACGGGTTCGGGTAGAGGGTTCAAAAAACATATTTGTCACCACCTGCCCCTGCAAAGCTGGCACTTTTTTGGTGCGTCGAGACAGCACTTCGCGAAAACTCACCGCCGTCTGTACGACAGTCTCACACTCCTCTGGCAGAAAATCCGCTAGGGAAATTACGTGGTGACGGTTCCACACCGAAGTCATCGCTTGTCTTTGAACTCCCCGCAGAGACTGACTCTACAGAATTACAGCCAAGATTACCAGAAAGCAGTCAAAAAAAGGAACAAGCATAGCAATCGCCACAAAGGTCAAGACGCTAGACGAAGGACATGCTCGATTGCCTCATGCAGCGTCGGGAATCGAACCCACGGTAAAATTACATTCATGGGCAATGTTATCAACAATAGTGGATAGAGTCCCTAGAATTATGCGTATCATCACAACGCCAGAAACTTTGAAAATTAGAATGAAACCTTTAGGGTGATTCAAGGTATGTCAACATTAATAACGGACTCACTTGTTAAATATAAAACCCTGCCTCTATGGACGGAAACCACTCTACCAGAGACGTTTCAAACCAGCCACAACATAAAACCAGGTACTTGGGCAAAAATAATAGTAGAAGCAGGCAAATTGCAATTCGATATTTTGGATGAATCTGGGAAGATTCTATCCACAGAAATTGTTACCTCACAATACACAGATTTTTTTGTGAAACCTGGTGCTTGGCATAAGGTGATGCCCTTAGGGGAACTACGCTGTTTTGTAGAGTTTTATTGTCGTCCCGAAGATTACTATCAAAAGAAATATCATTTTGCTGCTCCTCACCGTGATGTTCAAGCCCTGGTTCAAGGGCGTTTAGCATCTCAGAAAAACATCGACATCTTAGATTTAGGCTGTGGAAAAGGTCGAAACGCAACTTATTTACACACTCAAGGTCATCGAGTAACAGCACTGGATAAGAATGCCAATGCAATTAAGAATTTACAAGAAGTGATTCAAAAGGAGAATGCCGAGAATACATTTCAAGCTCATGTATACGATATTGAAGCAGCAGCTATTAATAATAACTACGATCTGATTATTTCCACTGTTGTTTTTCAGTTCTTAAGGCGTAATACTCTGGCCTTTGTGATTGAAAATATGCAAGCCCAAACAAACTCCGATGGCTATCATTTTATAATCGCGCCTGTGTCTTCGTCGGAGTTGCCTTGTCCCATTGATTTTCCATCGATTTTTGCCCCTCAAGAACTGCATGGCCATTACGCCCATTGGAAAATATGTGAGTATAAAGAGCAATTGGGAACGTTTCATCGCAAAGACAGCAATGGCAAGCCTATCGAAACAATGTTTGCAACTCTGCTAGCTCAGAAAACAGCTTGAACTGTCAGTCTGAACCCACTCACAACTGAGACAGTATTATCGATGTAGCCCAAGACTCTGAATAGTCTATCCCCCTTCAGCAACAGCAAACTCTATGCCCCAATACGATTTAGTTGTGCTTGGTGCAACAGGTTTCGTTGGCCAGATTCTCTGCCAATACCTGCTCCAGCAGATAACAGGTGGAATGAAATGGGCGATCGCCGGTCGCTCCAGAGCTAAATTAGCCAAACTCATGACCTCATTGGGGCAAAGGGCAGCTAATTTGCCCTATCTAATTGCTGATGTCACCGATGAAGCAAGCCTGCAAGCCCTGTGTGCCAAAACTCAAGTGATCATTTCCACAGTTGGCCCATACGCACTTTATGGTGAACCCTTGATCAAAGTTTGTGCGTCAACAGGCACCGACTACTGCGATTTGACTGGCGAACCTCAGTGGATACGCCGGATGATTCAATCCTACGAACCAATCGCCCAGAGCTCAGGAGCTCGCATTGTCCATTGCTGTGGATTTGATTCGATTCCGTCTGATCTCGGCGTTTATTACTTGCAACAACAAGCACGCCAACAATTTGGACAACCTTGCGATCGCGTCAAGATGCGAGTGCAAGAAGTCCGAGGAGGAATTTCCGGGGGGACAGCTGCTAGCGGCATCAACTTGATCAAAGAAGCCATTACCAATCCAGAGCTTCGTCAGGAATTAGCAAACCCTTACTCACTTTGCTTAGAGAATGAACAGCTTAGTGACCATCCACCCACGCTCATTCCTGTTCAATACGACGAAGATTTCCAAGGATGGGTATCACCCTTTGTGATGGCTGAGGTCAATACCCGCATTGTGTTGCGTTCTAATACGCTACTGGATTGTGCCTACGGCCCTCACTTTCACTACGATGAAGCCATTTTCACAAGGTCTGGCGTTATGGGTTGGATGACGGCACAAGGCCTCAAGTTGGGGCTAGATGGAACTGCCTTGGCAGTAGCATTGCCCCCCACTCGTTGGCTTTTGGAAAATACACTTGTTCCCAAATCTGGCCAAGGACCGAGTCAAACAGTTCAAGAACAAGGTTTCTATGCGTTGGAATTTTATGGGGTTACAGCTACGGGAAAGAAGATTCGGGTTAAGGTCACAGGCGATCGCGACCCTGGCTATGGATCGACAGCCAAGATCCTGGGGCAAGCAGGGCTATGTCTAGTACAGGATTTCCCCAAATCTGCTAAGGCAGGTGGGTTTTGGACTCCAGCTTCCATGTTTGGTGCAACGCTGATTGCACGTCTGGAGCAATTTGCAGGATTGACTTTTCAGCGTATCTAGAGGGAACGCGCAAGGGGAGTATTGGCTATTTGATCCCAAGGGTGAGTGGATTCCCGAAAAGCTTAAGGGCTACCGTCTACAAAGCGAAAAACGCCAACAGCACCCAAAACGGCTTTTCTAAATATTTCCCTCATATTCACTAAGCCTATATAGAGGTGCTTAAATATAGCCAAATTAGAACTATGCGTTCCACTATATTCTTTGCATTGCTCTCAGCTAAAACAAATAGGAAATATCAAAAAGCTGATTGGGTGCTGTCACGTCTTGCGAATCTATATCAGACGTTAAATCGATGTCTAACCTCCTCTCTAATGTTGACTGAATAACTGGCTCGAACTCGAAGCTGTTCACTTCCTATTTATTAGCGTACTCCTCAAAAAGACTAATTTCCAAGCTTGATACTAAAGTTTATACTTTCGCTTTCCTCGAATTAAAAGCATAAGTAAACCTCAATGAATTCTCACGTTTTCGATGACTTCAGTCGATATAGGAATACAAATGGGTTCTTCACCTCCAACGATCTACATCCTATTTTTGCAACACACCCTAGGAGTTTGTAGCCATTGAAAATCTCACTTTTTCTACACCTTGAATCATCTGCAAGGCAAATTGAGCTGCCGTGAAATCATTGATTGACTGCTCCTTTGCTTGTAGTTCTTCCCTGATGCTATTCGCTAAATTCGTAATGTTTATAACACTTCCGTGATTAATCATCGGGGGTTGATTATCTTCTACAGGCATAAGATGAACTTTCCAATCACTCATCTCTGTGCCGTCTAGCTTTCTTAACTCCCGCCATAAATTCGCGGTGTCGTCATTATTAAAGCCAAAATGGAGTCCCTCTGGCTTGAGGGAGATATCGATGGTACTGATGGCTCCGTCAAACAGACACATGAAGACGTCTTCTGAGAGGCGATCGCACCGTAAAACCCTTAACTTCTGCCCCTGGCTCATAGGTTGCTCTCCCGCAATAGAAAATTCGGAGCCCTCGATTTGTAAATCAGGCCAACCGGCGATTACGTCTGAACGAATTAAGAAACCGCTGATGTGTTTTGCCTCACCTGGTAACGGACTCTGACGACTATCTTGCTCAACGTCAGCATCTTGTACTCGGCCAATACTAAAAGCACCATCGAGCAGCGATTCTACCCAGAACCAATCTAAATAGAAGAACCGAATCGATTCTGAGGGAAGCATCTGTTCATCAGGGACTAAGTAATTAAAGGGAATTCCGTATAATAGGCCGAGTCGCTCGAACCAAGTTTGGATCTCTGTGGGGAACTCAATCGCCGCAGCATTAGGTTCTGTTTCGGAAAACAGATGCGGGTAGAGCGCCTGTTGATTGTCTTTGGCTAGCTTTTGAGCATTGGTGCGTTTCCAGTTAAACAAGCGGGTGGCGAATTGTTTATCTTGCAGGGCTAATAGTTGACCCAGCTGCCAGGCGGCGGCGTAGGAAATGTCAAATAAACCCGTGTTCGGATTGTAGGCAATCAGCTGATCGACATTGCGTATAGCCAGTTGAGAGAGGGCTAAGGATGTCGGATTTTCTCCGGGCGAGAGAGGGCTATGATACCAAGAAAAAGTTTTGCCACCCTGCCGGAGATAATGGGGAAAGGCACGATAGCCTTTAGCTAGAGAAGAAACGACGTCAGGATTATCTTGGCTGGGATTATCTTGGCTGGGTAGTCTTAGTGTCTCTTTGTCGAGATTTTTAAGTAAGCCTGAAAAATTCTGTTCGGGGTTAGTGCAGGCAAAGCTCCAACTTTTTAGCGTTACTAGACGAATGTACTCGTCATCTGTGGCGTTTTGATCGTTAAATTTTCCATTGGAATATCGGTTCTCTAAAGACACTAAATAGGCGGTGCTAGTGCCTTCTGATTTAGGAAGACGATTGCTAATTACCACAGATAAAGGTTCACTCAAGGGTTCACTATTCTCAGTGTCTCCGGTAACCTGACGAACGTGAGCCAGATACTCTAAATCTTCGATCGTGGGTAGTATCTTTGCTAATAACATCTTAGGGACATCAATGACGGCGACATTGTCGTCCACTTGCTGGCCAATTTCTAAGTCCACGCCGGGCCACTTTATCGCGCCAGTGGAGGATTGCTGTAACTTACCCAATGGGATAAGTTTAGTGTTTTCAGCTTGAGCTAAGATGGCTTCAACTTGCGCCTCTAGTCCCGCAAAATCACCGCTTAGTTGAGCAGACTTGCGATTACCTGGCTCAACGATCATGGCTTCATCACCTGATTCCTTGACCCAGCTAATCCTGTCCGATAACAGGTGCTGCCACAGTTGGTCTTTTTGAGCTTGGGTTAGCTCATTGTCTTGGGCATTACGGAGCGGAGCCTCTAATATATGTTCTCTCGGAATTGTACGTAAGAGTTTTTCTCCCTCGTGAATTAGAATAAGGGCTAACCAAGGTGCCTTTTGGGTGTCTGGTTGAGCTAACCTTTCCCAGGGTAGGGTGCTACTTTTTAGGGCGACGTGCGGTAAGACATGGGAATGATCGCCAAGGCTACCAGCTGGAGGGAAAACTGCGTGAATCTCTGGCTGGGTTAGCTCAAAGCGATTGCCTTGAACAACAAAGGCAAGCTGTGTGTTGAAGTCATCCTGGTCATCAGCGACTTTGACCGTTTGTTGAACGGAAACTTTATAGTGTCCAGTGTCTAAAGCCATCTGATGGCTTTGAATGAACTGAATTTGTCCCTGGGCGTTTGGATCGATAACTTTAGTGCTCATTGTTCAAATTCACTGTGAGAGGGCTAAGAATCTTAGATTAAATAACTTACTTGTTTCACTCATCCTCGTCGCCCTCATCCCCTAACCCCTTACTCCCAAAGGGAGAAGGGGAACCCGAAGCCCTTCTCCCTAGGGAGAAGGATTTAGGATGTAGAGCTTTGCTCTTCTCGAAGAGTGGGGCTGCCAGGATGTTATTTAGTTGTCAGTCCCAAATGTGACAGGACTAAACAGTTGTTGTTTCAAGTTGCGGCGCGACAATAAAGGCTCGCTCTATGCCTTGAGGCGTTTTAAAGTCTGCTAAATCTATGCCAGCGATATCGACATCCGATAGGCCCAAACTTTTTAACAAGCGGGTTCTGGCAGTTTCGACTGCTTGAGAGGTCAGGCTTTCGCCAATCTTTTGTTCTCTGGCATCTTCATCAGTCTCTTCATTTTTGGCAAACCGTGAACCTGACTGCCATTGATAGGCGTTTCCAACAGATTCGGTGTCGTAGGCTAGGTTCTTACGCTCAATCGATTGAGTCACGCCAGCCAGTGGCGGGTTGGCGGGTTTGAGGGTGTATCCGGACAAAACATTGTTGATCAAGCCTTCCCTCGTCGGGTCAGTGGTATTGGATTCTCCCCACAAGCCAGCCGGAATGTTTTTCGCAATCGGCACACAGGTTAAACCGCTTTCCTGAGAGACTTCTCTGCCGTCTGCTCCAATTTTTGTGAGCGAAATATGGTACTTCGACTCGGTGAAATCTCGATTTTTGACAGCCATCGGTGCGATGCCAAAGGTTGTTGTTTGAGGCGTTTCGCCAGCGGCTGTCTGCTCCTGAAAGGAAACTTGTTCAAATTCGGGCTCTTTAATCGGAATCACAGAGCTGGCAGTCAACGCAAAGTCTTTGGGATTAACGACAAAAATTTCCGCATCACCTTCGCCGATTTTGCGCAGTAAGCCACTTTCAACCGTAAGGGTGCAAACATCTTGATTAGACGGTAAGAAAGATTGCTTAAACTCTGACCAGTTGAGCGCAGGTGGTTTCTGCTGAGAACGACTGCCAAAGCTAACGGTAAAGGAAACGATTCTAAGACGAATTCTGGCTTTGCCGGAGAATTTTGGGCCCCAAATGTGCAAATCAGCACCGACTTGGATTGAAATTTTTCTGGTCCGCCTGAAAATGCGGAAGCTGTAGGAGGCACCGATACTAACGCCAATCCGCGCATCATAAAAATAGGGCTGCCAAGAGACAATAAAGTGGGCATAGGCAACATACCACGCTTTAATTCTGCCAGATTTCCAATTGGCTTCTAAGCGTCCGCCAGCCATAATCGCGGAAGCGGTGAGTGCGAAATACAGACTGCCTTTGACACTTAAGTTTTTGCTAATGCGCCAGTTGAGTGCCAGGGGATCGACTCTGGGATAGTGGTCTGGAATCTGGAAGCGGGGATGATAGCCGCCTACGGTGAGGACAAAGTCTCCTTTATAGGGGCCAGAGAACCAAGTGTAGAAAGCGAAGCCGCCGCTGAGTCGGCAATCACGGTCAAACAGATAGGAGTCAGGCAGGATTTTGCCTTCAACCTGAAGGATGCCTTCGGCGGGGGCGAATCGAGCCACGATGGCAAATCGAACCTGGGCGAGCGGAGGCACCAGGGGCTTACTACTGCCAGGCGGCAGGGGTGGGGAAATAAGGGTAGAGATGCCGAATAGGTCGAGGATGAATTGATCGCCGAAGCTAGCAACGAGCAAGACGAAGGATTCAACAAGTTTGAAAGAGGTGAACTTGATGCCCACCGCTAGCATGATGCGCCCAACTTTTGGCGGAATGGAGGGGCGCAGTTCTTGCTGGAGAGCGATGAGTTCGGCAGGATCGGCGGGGGTGCGGTTAAGTGCGGCACGAACGAGGGGAAACTGAGGAATGTCGTCGAGCGTGGGTGGAATGAGTTCGCGGTTGTAGGCAAAGCCAAGGGCGAGTCCGGTGATGTAGAAGAAGGGGGAGCCGCCCAGGGGTTTGTTGAGGATGCCGTAGATAAAGAGAGAAGGATGGCCGTTGAAGTTGGTGTAGGAACCGAGCGCGGCGATGCTGAAGGTTTTGGTTTTGACGATGATGGCACCGGAGTATTCATCTCTGCCATCAACGGTGGTTCTAAGTAAGGCTCCTTGAATAGCAAGGGTTCCTTTGCTTTCGTAGCTAACGCCGAGGCCCTGGAGCTGGAATTTGGGCTGGAATTTTTTGATGGGGGAGCCGATGGATAAGCCGTCTAGGGTGAGGTTGAGTCCGGCAGTGGCGATCGCAGCATCTAAGAGAAACCAAAGTACATCGTCTTGGTATTGGACGCCGATTCTAGCCAAGTGAAGCGGCCCTAATTTCTTATTCAGAGAGTACCACTGAGCACTATCGGAGGAAGCATTCTCAGAGAGCGTGCTGTCGAGAACTGGTTCAACAGAGACAGGTTCAACAGAGACAGGTTCAGGCGCGTCGGACTCAGGGACAACGGTGGCAGGCACATCAATAGCAGATGAGCTGTCGGCAGCGATAGGCAGGGTGAGTAATTGCGAGATGTCACCCAGTTGCAGGGTTGCGTTGACAGTTAAGCCTTGCTTAATCGCCGGGGTCGCCTGAGCGGTAGATGATGCTGACGGGTCGCCGTAGGGAATGGGCGTCATGTCACCGGGAAGCAGCTCGTTGAAGGCATCAACAGTATCGAACGTCAGGTTCTGAGAGGAGACCAGAAATTGCAAGTTGTCAATTCCGATGGTTCGATCAGAAGGGAGATCTTTCCCGACTAGGGGCAGCTTCGTGAAATTGATAGTAGAGCTGAGGTTGAGGCCAAAAAATACCTGCGATTTGGGCTTGGCGTTACTCTGCCCCTTACTCTGAGATTTGTTGTAGATGAACAAAGCATCTAGGAGAGTAATTTCTAGTGTAGTTGGCACATAGGCAGCGATATCGCCAGAAACCGCTCCGACCAGGTTCTTGACTTTAATCGCTTCTCTGTTGGGGTTGTTGTAGGCGGCGAGTAGCGTTTTGGCCGTATTGTCTTGCCTGAAGAGCAGCGTGAACTGTAGGTCACCAACGGTGATGTAGCCGCCAAAATCTTTGCGGAAAGAATTACCTTCTTGGCGGGTAATCTCGATAGTGACAACAATCTCTACGGCTTGATCGTCAACTAAGAATTGAGATTCAGCGGTAAAGGTGAAGTCTTTGGTCTCACTGTTGAAAGAGACTGCTAGATTTTGAATCGTGAGGTCTTCTATGGCGGCGGGTAAGGGAACCTCACCAAAGATGTTGCCAAGCTCTTCGGCCAGTGTGGGCTGTTCGTCTTCGGGCGATTGGGCCGCAGGGCCAATCGGGATGGCTTGTCCGGGTCCGGTGCTGCCGTTGAATTGCCAGCCGTCGCCGTTGTAGTTGGCATCTAGGTTGAGGGGGATGCCTGCGATCGCAAGCTCAGCAGCAATTTCACAATCGTAAGTCTCCTGACCAGAAATCTTGAAGCGCAGCGCATTTAGCTCGACATTGTTGATAATCTCCCAGCTTCCAGACACGTCAGCTCGCGTAGCAAAGTCTTGACTCTCCAGATTGAAGTCAGCGCTCAGGTCGTTAATAACCAGATCAGGAATACCATCGGACTGTGCGCCCAAATCAGCGACTAAATCAGCAATTTTAAGCGGCGTTTGTGAATCTAGGGCCAAATAAAATTGCTTACTAGGGTAATAGCCGCCACCGAGCAGCGTAACTTGACTGTCTTTGCCCAAAGTTGCTTGAGCATCAATAGACGCCGTGATGATGTTGGCATCCAGGGGCTGATCAACAGAAAAGTCAAATAGCAGCCCGTTTAGGGTTAGCGCATCTTCAATCAGCGTCCAGTTTTCTAGATCGAGGGTAAAGCTGGCCTGTTCGAGACTTTTTGCCCGTTTGGAGAACTGTAGGTCTACGGTGATGCTGCCCTGGGATTGTAAGGGAGGCAAATCTGAGAGATCGGAGGCGTCAATAAAGGGGAGGGAGTTGTGGGCGTAGGTTCCGGTTGCGGTGATGAGATCGCGATCGCGCGGAAAATCAATATCAATATCGATTCCCTGCTGACCATCGTTAAGATCTAGCACACCAGCCAAACGAATCTGCGAATCATTCGGAGAGAAATAGAGCGGCGAGGACAGCTCTACAACTGCGTCTTTAAGCGTAGCAGGCCCAAACTCACAGCCATCTGGCCCCAGCGCCAGCAGCAGTGAGAGCACCGGAAACTCATCTGGAAACGTGACTTTAGATTGAACCAGAAAGTCCGAGAGATCGATCCCAATAAAATCAGTCAGGGTTTCTAGTCCGAGTAGGTCATCTGCGGTAAATCCGCCCCACAGATTGAGGCCATTCTCTATCGGCAACGATGGATTGTTGCGGTCAAACCATTCTTGCCAGAGGTGCAGTTTATCGACCTCTGCTTGTAGGGTTTGTTCATCTAGTGGCTCAGCCGAGTAAATGTAGAGCCAGAGCGGATCTTGGAGCGTCAGAAAGCGCAATAAAAACGTTTCTGCGGAGTTGCCGGTTTCCGACTCGCCAGGCATAAGCGGAAAGCAAGTGCCAAAGTTCCAATCTTCTAGTGGCTGAGCGCAGAGAATGAACAAAGATTGATCGGCTGAGCTGAGCACCTCTATCTGACAGGCAACATTCAGCAGACTGCCTTTGCCCCGATGAATTTGCGAATTGACTTCATCTTGTTCTGGCTTATCTAGCGCGATGCTTCGCGTCCAGAAATATTTTTGCAGGTCATCTAGGCAAGCTTCGCTAAGGTTGGCTTGGTCGAAAACCATAGGTGTTGGCGTAACTGAGTTTGTTGTCATGGGAGGTGGCTTCCCTTGCTTACATGGACAGGGCTAGTTGGTAGGGTTAAGAGGTCACTTAATCTCTAAGGGTGAGATCAGCGCTTTTCGCTCAGCAGAATCGAGCGTTTGTGGATATGTGGGAAACGAGGTGAAATGTTCAACCACGTCTTGAAACGCTCTGGTTAGGCTGGCAGACGCTGGCAGCGTCCTAGAAAGCAAGAGTTCTTGCAATAGCGATGCGATCGCTCTCAAGTCAGCATCATTCAGGTCATCAATCTCGTCTACCAAAGCCCCAAAATACCGTCTTACCCTATCTGGAAAAGCGACATTGCCCATCAGCTCAGTCAGCTTGTTCTTACCAGCGGTCAGGCTCATCCAGTGCATAAACCATCCGTCGTGTAGAAAAACGTAGAATCGTCTTCTTAACAGTTGAACTAGCGAAAGAAACTCAGCGTGGTTTTCTACTACGAACGCAGTATTTTTGAGGACGTTTTGCTGTTTTACATCATGCTGCTTTAAACGACTCCATTGTGATCTGGGCACGAAGAAAGCAATGGGATACTCTATCTCGTCTACTCCGGGTCGTCCGCCTTCGTCACTATGAAAAGCCCGATTGGGAAACTGCCCGCCATCGGGCTGACCCTGATAGATTGCCTGGACTAACGAGTTAAGCGTCTGAGCGGTGATAGACACCAGATCATTGATGTTGCCCACTTCAGGATCCTCTTTCTCGTCGAGTTCTTGGTAGGTGCCAATAAATTCAACAAACACGTTTCTAGATTTTGCAATCTCCAACGCATTTTTCTTCGTTTCAACTGGGATAAAGAGATTTTGGCGGTCTTCAGGCCCCAAGGGGTCATCGTTAGGCTGTGATTCTAGCTCTGAAATGCGCGTAGTCATCTCGAATGACGCATTCGGGGTAAAGGGCCAGACTGCAAACAAGTCGTAATCACCAGATACTGCATTTTTATAGCGGT
>JBCBTQ010000176.1:0-12713 GCA_039818605.1 Cyanobacteria bacterium J06639_14
CCGTTCAAATGGACTTACCAAGGGAAGGCTTTGAAGGCTTGAAAAATGGTAGGGGTATTCCCGCCAGGGAGTACTAGATTAGCGTGAACTAGAAAGGCACAAAAATAGGTTTCTCTTCAGCCGAAGAGAAACCTAGCAGGATAAGTATGATTATGTTTCTAATCTGGAAAGGCGAAAGAACTAGTCCTTATCTAGGTTCTCACGACGCAACTCATCGAAATTGGCAGCATCTTTATCAAGATTCTCACGACGTAGCTGGTCAAAATTCACACCGCCAGCAACCTCTTCCAACTTCTCTTCAGCAAGCTCTTCAGCCTTGTCGATAGCGTCGCCGGCAGCTTTCTTCATTGCATCCATTGGGGATTCTGACATTTTTAATCATTCTCCAACGCAAAGTACACGTCTAATCTTACAAGACAAAAATGAATTTCGTCTGTCTAAAAAACTAGCATGTACATTTTCTTAAGGTTCATAAATTCACGTAAACCGAGGTTGGATTCCGCAATATTTACTAGAGTTCAATGAATTGAGGCTATCTAGAGCTACAACCAAAAGTGAGCGCACAGGTAATTTTGCGGACCCTCACAATTTGATAATCCTCTCAATTTTCAGTAATTATTGGCCCTACTACGAGTATTTAGGGGATTTCATATAAGTGAAACTCTCGAATGGCAGTTTTATCGACTTATGTTCTCGTGTCGAAAAATTTATTGTGTTAGAAAATACGGAAAAATCTTATTGTTCATTGTAGCCAGATGCAATTTGATTAAGTTATTTAATGCTTGGGGGTCCATTTAAGCTCAAAAGCCCTGGTTTGGTCAGGAATCAGAATCTAGCATCGGGCTTTTTACTGGCTTCTGACGTCTGACCTCTGGATTCTCCCGGCAACCGAACCTTTCGGCTTGAGTTGATACTCATTGATTGAACGGAATGTCTGAAAATGTTGTCAAAAGTCTGTTCTTTTTAGCCACGAATTGCAATGGATAACTAGCGCTTTATAATCAAGGCGTCGCATCAAGGCCCCTATGGCAGACACCTTATTGCGGGAACTGAGTAACACCGATCTGGATTGGATGATCACCAGCGGTAAACGAGAGCGATTACCGGCTGGACAAAAAATACTCGACCCTTCAAGTCCTCAAGACTTAATTTATGTTTTGATTGAAGGGCGATTAGGGCTCAACTTTCTCCCAGAGGCCGCGTCTACGGAGCCGCAATCGTCTCCCAATGACGAATTAAGTCAAGGGGAAATTGTTGGCACCAGCGCTTTATTTGGCGTCCCTGCAATGGCCAGTGTTAGTACACTGGAGCCCTCCATGATTATGTCGCTGCCAGTGGCTATGCTGCAGGAGAAGTTGACTGAAGATATTGCCTTCGCAGCCCATTTCTATCGAGCGATCGCGGTGATGCTGGCTAACCGCTTACGCAGCATTTTCGAACGACCGGATCGGATCCAGTTCTGGAGTGAGCGATCGGCAAAGGAAGTTCTAGCCGTATTTGGGGAATTGCGGGATAGCGATGTGGATTGGCTCGTGTCCTTTGGGCAAACCGAAACGGTGGCAGCCGACCAAGTATTGCTTCAGGCCGGTCGTCCAGTGGATGCCCTTTACATTTTGCTGGATGGACAAATGGCCATTTCAGCCCCTGAAGGTGATTTTAATCCCCTGTATCTTTGCTTTTCGGGCCTGGAGAATAGCACTCGCGAACAGAAAGCCTTTGCCACGCTATCGAAAGGGGGGATGCCCGGAATTATTTCATTTCTGGATTTTCGACCGCTGCCAGTCACCATCCGAGCCCTCAAAGAATCGTTGGCTTTTGCCGTACCACGCCAGACGTTAGTCACTAAGTTGCAGGCAGATCATAGCTTTGCCTCGCGCTTCTATCGGGTTATCGCGATCGAGGTTTTAGAACTATTGCAGTCTGTCAGTGCTCGTCTGGTCGATGCGGGAGCCCTGAACAACGCGACTAATGAGGAAGCCTTCGACGAAGAACTCGATATCGATGACTTAAACCAGATGTCGGACGGGGCCAAAAAGTTCAACTGGATGTTGTCGCAATTGGGAGTCACCTGTCATGGCTGAGAAAGATACCCAAAATCTGTTTCGCCAGGAGGCATTAGAGCGCCTCTCATCGCCAGAACGGTTGGACGAATTGATGACCATCGTCAATCTCAAGACCTGGCTCCCCTTGGGGACGATTGGGATGTTGCTAGGAGTGGGACTGATTTGGAGCTTGGTAGGACGGATTCCAGTCACCACAACAGGACAAGGCAAGCTGGTCTACAACGATGCCTCGGCCAATGAGTTAGTGGCCCTGTTGTACTTCGAAAATCGCTATCGGGGACAGTTTCAACCGGGAATGTCGGTCGTTCTCATGCCTGAAACACTCTTGATATATAACGAACCTGGAGTCAAGGCTGAGGTGGTTGAAGTCCTGGAATCACCCGCTCTGACATTAGGGCAGGTACGTGATGCAGACGATTTAGATGCAGCCAATACGCAGCAGGGGCGGCTCGAAGTTTTAGCCCAGCTCTCGCCCATGGACCATGCAATGCCTCCTGACACAATCGTGCCGGGGGTGGGGATAGAGGGGCGCGTCACCCTGGAAGAGCGGGCTCCCATCACATTTGTGTTTCCGTTTTTGGCCCGGTAGGGGCGAAGCATTGGCCCTAAATGCCTATGCACAAGCCAATGTATGCGTAGGTCAAGGCCTCGCCCCTACCGGGGATTTTGATATCCCACCGACATTTCGATACCCCACCCACATTTGGGTACCCCGCCCACATAAAAGTTGTTTGGATTGTGCCGATCATGTTGATTTTCCCCAAACCGCTGGTGAATCGTCCCCCAAAGCGGGTACACACCCCCACTGTGCTGCAAATGGAAGCCGTAGAATGTGGGGCGGCAGCTCTGGGAAAGATTTTGGGCTACCAGGGTCGTACCGTTCCTTTAGCCGAATTGCGACAGGCCTGTGGCGTCTCGCGGGATGGGGTAACAGCGGCGAGTGTACTGAAAGCTGCTCGCAACTATGGACTCGAGGCCAAGGGGTACAAAAAAAGCCTGGAACGGGTCATGCTGCTAGAGCCTCCTTTTATTGTGTTCTGGCACTTCAACCATTTTTTGGTGGTCGATGGATTCGATGCCAAGTGGGTTTATCTCAATGACCCAGCTACAGGACCACGGCGCGTCACGTTGGCAGAATTTGATGAGGGGTATACGGGCATTGCCCTGACCTTTGCCCGTACCGATAAGTTTCAGCCAGGCGGCCATAAAGAGAGTCTGGTGCGATCGCTCTGGCAGCGATTGCGCAGTTCTTGGGGGGCGCTGCTATTGGCCATCATTGCCGGATTTTTCCTGGTTTTGCCCGCGCTGGTTTTGCCCGCCTTGAGTCGCATCTTTGTGGATTCGGTACTGGTCGGCGGACGACTCGAATGGGTGCCTTATGTGCTGGTAGGGCTCTTGCTCACAGCACTGGTGCAAGGGTGGCTGACCGCGCTGCAGCGACGCTATCTGCGATCGCTCCGCATCAAACTTGCCGTGGGCATGACCAGTCGCTTCATCTGGCATATTCTACGCTTGCCGGTGGGCTTTTACGCCCAGCGATTTGCGGGCGAAATTGCTAGCCGGACTCGCCTCAATGATGAAGTCGCTGCCGTTTTATCAGGACGTTTAACCACAACCGTCATTAGCTTGGTGCTATTGCTGTTCTATGCCTTGGCCATGGCTCAGTATGATTTGCTGCTAACTGCCATTGTGGTGGGGTTTGCCATCATTAATGTAACGATGCTGCAGTGGATCGGACGACAGCGAATCGACGCCAATCTGCGACTATCTCAGGAACAAGGAAAGGCTGCGGGTGTCGCGATCGCGGGACTCCAAAATATGGAAACCCTGAAGGCCTCTGGTTTAGAGTCCGACTTTTTCGCCCGCTGGGCCGGTTATTACACCAAATCCATCAACGCGCAGCAGGAACTGGGCCTCACCAATCGCGTTCTCGGCATTCTGCCGTCTCTCCTCTCAGCCCTCACCAACTTGGCGCTGCTAGTTGTCGGTGGCTGGCGAGTGATTGATAACAGTCTCAGCATTGGCATGCTCGTAGCCTTTCAACTCTTAATGGTGAGCTTCCAACGTCCTGTCAATAATCTTGTTCGCTTCGCCAGCACCCTGCAAACCCTGCAAGGCAATTTAGAGCGACTGAATGATGTGTTAGGCAATTCGGTTGATCCACAACTTGTTGAAGTCAGCGGTCAGCAGTCGGAGGTCGGCAGTCAGCCATTAGTCAAGACAGCGAATTCCGAATTCCCAACCCACCGCCTGACGGGCTCCGTCACGCTTAAAGATCTCGCCTTCGGTTACCATCCCCTCGAAGCACCGCTGATTGACAACCTGAACTTAACGATCCAACCGGGGCAGCGGGTGGCTTTTGTCGGGGGCAGTGGTTCTGGCAAATCAACCTTGGCCAAACTGGTCGCGGGTCTATATCAACCCAGATCTGGCGAAATCTATTTCGACGGGGTTGTTCGTAGCGCAATTCCCCGTAGCGTTCTGACAAACTCCATTGCGGTGGTAGAACAAGACATTCTCATTTTCGAAGGGTCCATTCGCGACAACCTCACCCTATGGGACACCACCATCCCTGAAGTTGATCTGCGACGCGCTGCCCAAGATGCCGCTATTGAGGAAGTGATTCTATCTCAACCTTATGGCTATGATGCTCAGCTCCTGGAAGGTGCCTCCAACCTGAGTGGTGGCCAACGACAGCGCCTAGAAATGGCCCGCGCCCTCGTCAGCAACCCATCGATTCTGATCCTGGATGAAGCCACCAGTGCCCTCGATACAGAAACCGAAAAGCGTATCGATCAAAACCTACGACGACGTGGCTGTACTTGCATCATTGTGGCCCACCGTCTCAGCACCATCCGCGACTGTGACGAGATTCTCGTATTAGATCGCGGCAAAGTTGTCCAACGCGGGACCCATGAAAGTCTCTGGGAAGAAGGCGGATATTACGGGCGATTGATTAAGAGTGAAGGAGGGTAGATGAATTTTGTTATTCGTTGTTCGTTATTCATTGATAGTTAATGGTTGATGGTTGATGGTTGGTAGCTAGTCACGGGTCATTAATCATTGGTTATCGGCAACTAGCCACCCCCCATTACCCTCTACATTTGTCTACAAACGCAAAATCTTGCGTCTCTTCTGCCCTCTACCTTTGTCTACAAACGCAAAATCTTGCGTCTCTTCTGCCCTCTACCCATCATCCGCCGCTGCCTGAAAAACCTATGATTTCTACTATCCCCACCCAACCCTGCCCACGTACCATCACCGCTAACGAACCGTTGCTGCTGACGGATCCCTCTACTGTCTGGCAAATGAAGTCTGGCAAAATGGCGATCTTTGCGGTTCCGATGACACCGGGAGAACCTCCTGGCACAAGACGCTTTCTGTTTACGGCAGAAACTGGCGAAGCTCTATTTAGTGCCGATATTCATAAAGAAACGGGTTTAGGACTATTAGCGATCGCAGTTGAGCCGACTGAAATCATTCCCCTGCCCCTGAGTGAAACCGATGAAACGGGCTGTCCCACCGATCTTCTCAAGCAACTGATTGATCCTTGGATTCACCACTTAGGCCAAGTCGATGGCATGCCGAGAACCGCCCAGAGATCCACTGTGCCTGAAATTCACTACATCTCACTGACCTCTGGGCAGGTCTGTCGCCCGCCGGAGGAAGAAGTCGCCTGGATTCGGATGCAGCAGGGGACAGCTTCCTGGATGGGGAATCCGACTTTTCCTATAAACCCTGAATTAGGGTGTTTTCCATTGGGCCACAGTACTTTCTTGCAGGCTCAAGACCACATCGAATTTTTCACCCGCCCGACAGCTGAAGTCAAGCACCGAAAGATTATTATTCGCGGTGTGGCCCAGCTTCACCGTTATCTCTTCAGCACCTTAGAACTCATCGAAACGCGAAACCAACGGCTCAGTCTCAGGCGGTTTCAACAGCGGCAGCGCCTAAATCAGGATGTCACTCAAAAAGTGGTTCGCGGCCTGGCAGGGTTACTCGAAGGGGGCGATCGCTTTCAGGAAATTGACTCCCCGCTGCTAGCGGCTGCGGGAGCCGTTGGCAAAGCGCTAGGGGTCACCATTCAGCCCCCTGCCCCTTCCGAAAATACAGCCCGCACGAAGGAACCGCTGGAGGCGATCGCGCGCGCCTCACAACTGCGATTACGGCGCGTCCTGTTGCGGGGACAGTGGTGGCAAAAAGACAGTGGTCCCCTCATTGCCTACACCCGTGAGGATCGTCATCCCGTAGCCCTGCTACCGCTCAAAGGCAATCACTATGAACTGTTTGATCCGGTTGGTATAAATGCGACAGAAAGTGCCACTGAGTCAGCTCAAGCAGCCTTAACGAGACGTCAGCCCGTCACGGAATCTTTAGCTCGGACCCTAGACCCCATCGCTTTTGTCTTTTATCGTCCCCTGCCAACCACCAGCCTCAACGCCTTTTCGCTATTGAAATTTGCCTTTCATGGTCAGGGCCGAGACTGGCTAACGATTCTCCTAACCGGGGTAGCGGCAACGCTCATTGGCATGTTGGTGCCTCAGGCTACCGCAGCCCTGGTGGATACAGTCGTGCCCTACGGCGATCGCCCATTGCTGATCCAAATTGGGGTTGGGCTCCTGGCAGCGGCATTTGGAGCGTCCAGCTTTCAACTGGCGCAAGCGATCGCCACTATGCGGGTCGAAACAAGCTCTGATGCTCACTTACAAGCAGCCGTATGGGATCGACTTTTAAAGCTCCGGACATCTTTCTATCGGCAATATGCCACAGGTGATCTGAACTCACGCGTATCCAGTATCAGTGCGATTCGTCGCAAGCTCAGTGGAACAGCACTCCAAGGCATATTCTCGGGGGCATTTTCGCTGCTGAATTTAGGTCTGCTCTTTTATTACAGTCCACCGCTGGCGCTGATAGCTCTTTTGGTTGCACTCCTGATTATGATTGTCACCGTCGCGTCAGGCCTTGTTTTGGTGCGCAAATATCGCCCGCTGTTGGAGATGCAGGGCAAAATTTACGGCCTCGTGGTGCAGCTCATTAATGGCGTTTCCAAACTCCGCATTGCTGGAGCCGAGGAACGTGCCTTCGCCGCTTGGGGACAGCGCTATGGACAACAACTACGACTGACTCTCAGCACGCAACAACTGGAAGACGCGGTGGATGTCTTCAATACCGTACTGCCAATTTTCACGACGCTGATTTTGTTTTGGCTCGCCAGTCAGTTTATCGGCAACGCGGAAGGCAGCACTTTCTCCACCGGCACCTTTTTAGCCTTTTCCGTCGCGTTTGGCACCTTCATTTCGGGAGCCACGAGCCTGAGCAATACCTTAGTCGAGCTGTTGGATGTGGTGCCCCTGTGGCAGCGTGCCCGCCCCATTCTTCAAGCCGAACCCGAGGTTGATCTGACGAAAGCCGATCCCGGCAAATTGTCGGGGGCGCTCAAGGTGGACCGGGTTAGCTTCCGCTACAAAGCAGACGGGCCTCTGATTTTAGATGGCGTCAGTTTTGAAGCGGAACCGGGCGAGTTTATTGCGCTAGTAGGCCCCTCTGGTTCGGGGAAGTCTACGGCAATGCGCCTGTTACTAGGGTTCGATACCCCTGAAGCGGGCACAGTTTACTACGATGGACAAGACCTATCAGGACTCGATGTTGTGGCGGTTCGCCGTCAGTTTGGCGTAGTGCTGCAAACCAGTCGTCTGGGGGCGGGGTCGATTTTTGAGAATGTGTCAGGGGGAGCCCTCATTTCCTTGGAAGATGCCTGGGATGCTGCGGCAAAAGCGGGGCTAGCCGACGATATTCGAGCCATGCCGATGCAAATGCATACGGTCGTCAGTGAAGGAGGCGGCAACCTGTCAGGTGGTCAGCGTCAGCGGCTTTTAATTGCTCGTGCTCTGGCGGTCAAACCTAAGATTATGTTGATGGATGAAGCCACCAGTGCCTTGGATAATCGGACTCAGGCGATCGTGACGGAAAGCTTGGATCGGCTCAATGTTACCCGTGTTGTCATTGCTCACCGTCTCAGCACCATTCGCAATGCCGATCGCATCTATGTCATAGAAGCGGGTCGATTAGTCGAACAAGGTAGCTTCGAAGAATTAGCGGCCCAGTCGGGTCTCTTTGCTCAACTCATTAAACGCCAGATGACGTAAAAAAAGCCCCGAACATCCTGTGATCAGAATGTTCGGAGCTATCGTAATCAAAATGTTTCCATCAAAATGCTTTAACGCATTCCGACCTATTCCTGAAGACAGATACCACCATCAGGTAAGTCGGTAAAGGCAGATTCGTCAGGCGTCACGCTAAAGTTAGCACCACCATTATTGAAGCTGACATTATCTAAATCCAGAACTTCGAAAAGTGCCACACCAGCTACAGTCTCTAAACTAATTCCGGACGTTGAGGGTGCTGTGTTCCCCGTAATTTGGACACAGGATCGCGTTCCAGCCGTGGTTGATACTTGAATATCAGGGTCAGTATCATTCCCGGATAAATCATTATCCCGCACATTGAACACAGCCAGTGTGACAGCATCATTCGTCTCAACCGTAATGGCTTGCCCTGCATTGCCGGTGATGGTGTTGCCGGTAATACCGTCTGTACCTGTATCTTCAAACGGGAATTCCTGAAAACCACTGCCATTGGCAACCGAGCGAATACCATCCCCTCCGTTGTCCATAATTTCACTGTCAACGACGTTAATCTCCTGGCCACCAAACGAACTAAACCCGATATCGATACCAGAAGCGGCGTTACCCATAATCTGACTGCCGAAAACAAAGATTTCCTGGGCATAGGCATTTTCGATAGAAGCGATATCCGCCCCCGTAGTGCCATTGCGTATCAGAATCCCAGCGCCGCCATTATCACTCACCTCACCGTCCGAGATGTCAAATTGCTGAGCGCCGGCCCCGGCCTCCGTTATGACCTGTATACCATCACCGCCATTACCGGTAATGACCCCGCCCTCAACGCTAACCGTTTGGTCCGATGTCGTTGCGATACCCGTCCCATCCGAACGGACAATCAAGCCTTCGTTAGTATTGTTAGCAATCGAGTTGGAGAGGGCTGAACCACTAACAGTGCCACTGCTGGTGTTAAGAGTGTCGTCACTCTCCGTAATCAGAACAATTTGACTCGGACTGCTATCCAGACCGCCACTGGAGAAGGTTGATAATTCCATTCCAACGTCGTTATTTTCTAGTTCGTAACCCAAAACTGAAAGCTCAATAGAGCTGTCTGTCGTGGTGTTTTCAACAAAGATGCCAGCTTCGCCAGAGTTCCGAACCACCGTGTCAAAGAGAATCACACTATCACCAACTTCGGTGAAGGAAATGCCATTCCCTCCGGCACCATCAACCACATTGTTGCGCAGCTCAACCGTGCTGATATCGTTGCCAGTAATCCCATCGCCAGATGCATCTGTAATCTGAAAACCAGACAGAATCGTGCGATCGCCCAAGGTTACACCTTCGGTTTCGGGGAAGTTACCATCGCCAGACGACGGCAGTTCAACCGCAATAATGTCATCATCAGAGGTCAGATCGGTGGCAAACGGTAATCGTACGGGCTCTGCCTCAAAGCCAGGAAAGGATCTGCCAGCAATGGTCTGCGTCGGTCCCTGAGACAAGACCCGAACCCCGTCCGGAATTTCAAATTCAGGAATCAGGACATTGGTTTCACCGTCAACGTAGACAATATCATTACCATCGCCTGTGGTCGCGTCAAGTGCTTCCTGGACAGTCCCAAACGGATCCTCGAAGGTGCCGTCTCCCCCCGTAGCCCCGAGTTGGACGTGAAAGAAACGATATTCTTCATCCGAACTAGAATCCTCAGTACCGGGGTTAATGAGGGCGATGCTCTCCGATTCAAACGTGACATCAACATCATCTTCGACCGTTACCGCAATCTCTGGCAGCCGCACAACGGACTCCCCAAGACGTGCCCGGACTCGATCTTCTTCTGAAATTGGACCGCTCGGGCGATTCCCACCAAAGGTGGCCCCCACCGAAGCGACCACACGGCCACCAAATAACCCATCGTCTTGAAGCGCTAGGCCTCCATGAAAATTAGGTGTGAAGTTGGAGAATACGCGCAATCGCCAACCTAGATAGGAGGGGGTATCTGGTGAAGCATAAAGATACAATCCGCCAAAAGCCGTTAAATTACCCTCGCCCTCATTCCACTCAGCAATACGATAGCCTGCTTCAGCATCAAAGCCTCCCAAAGCAATTTCTGTCTCTCGTATACGGCGAAGTTCAGTCTGATTTTCGAGCACCAGTTGATTGCCCGCAAACCCAGTAGTGGTTCCGCTCTCGTCACCAACAAACGTATCGTCCCGAATAACATTATTTCTATCCCAAATGGGCAAATACGCATTGAAACGAAAATCCCAATCTTCGCCTAAACTCTCATAGCCAGTGCCGAACTGATAAAACGTACTTTCACCTGTATCACGAACATCAAAGCCGATGTATCCACCTCGAACACGATTATCGTCTTCGTTGTAACCGCGATAATCCAGCAGGAGTGTAGCGCCGAAATCGTCGCCATCACCAAAAACAATACGCCCCTCTAAGAAGCCGATTTCCTCCCCTACTTCTTGCCAGAGAGGCACAAATCCTTCGAAGTAGCCAAGGTCATCAAAGCTACCTCCAGACGTGTTGTAACCCGCTCCAAAGCGAGGGGCAATCCTTAAGGCATCGTCGTCACTAAGTTCACTTTCTAGTTCACTATCCGGGGATCCTTCTTCAGTCTGTTTCTCGCCTGAATCGACATCAGCAATGATTGTGAAATTCGACGTTGAAACCGGATGCAAATTTTGTAGATCCGTTGCTGCCCCTGTATCCGCCAGATTGATTTCGCTATCAGCATCCAGAGTGTTGGATATTGTATCTGATACAGGATCTGAGGCATTCGTTATGAGATGCGTTTCCTGTGCCTGCACGACTGCAGAGATGCTCCAAGTTGGAAGCATACACAGGAGTGGAAGTGCTACTTTCAAGAATCCTGTTGCTTGCAATTCATTCATATCTTTCAAACCGGGTAGAGATCAATTAGCGAACAATGAACTAGAAAAAGTCACTCTGGAGCCAAATTTTAGTCAATTACTAAGAGAATAAACTCAGTATTTCAAGTAATCAGGCTGTAGAGATTATCTGAGAATAGATTGCTCCAGTTTCAGCCACTGAAGAATAAACAGGTAGCTCAAAGAGGTACAGCTTTCTGCCTGACGATAATGAGTATTCCCTGCTGCTAGGAGTTATTTGAATCAAAAACCCCATTCAACTTGGGCTCCTGCTTGGGCATGGGTTGATTGCCAAAACTTCTGTGCGCCTCATGCTGCGGCAGCTTGCGTAAAGCCTTTCTTCAATGACCTGACAAATACGGCTGCACTAAGACTTGGCTAAAGCGTTAGCGTAGACTAACAAAGCCATCGTTTACGTTGGTTTATTTCCTACAGGAAAACGATATTTTGCCGACGAGTTCCGACAACATCAACTCTTTACTCGACCCAACCGAAAAGAGGAATCTTGATTCGTCAGTCAGGGTTGAGTGTCCCCAGCAAGGAAATGCTAACTAGTGACACCGATCAGGAAGAAATTGTGATGAATGTGGAAATTCCCAGGATCCGATCGCCTCAGGATTGAGGGTTAAGAATCAACTCGAAAAATTAAGCTGTCTAAGATTTGTGCAACCGACAGTTTCCCACCCTTCAACTGACATTTCAGAGGCAATTTAGATTCAAGCTTAGAGGCTAATCCAACAGCGATCGCCTAAGTTCCTTAGTCGATTAGAGTTACTCGATTCTCATACATTCTCCAAATCGGGGATATGAATATACTTCCCGCTGTTAGTAATCGAATCAACGTGTTGTATCTCGAGGAAAAGCTTTTACAAGTGTATGGGTTACTTTTAATGGAACAACCCCAAAACGCTATTGAGCTCGCTTCTGAGCAGGCGTTGTTGTACATGGCTAACAAGACTCACTCGCGTAAAATCTAAGTATCCTGTCTGGTATGGGCGGTGGGAACAAGTATAGATTTTCATCCATTAATCAACTCTAGCCACTGTTAGTTTACCCAACTTTGCTGAATCTTTAACCCAATAATCAGTAAATTTAGCGTTGTAAACGGGTCTTTGCATGATTAGCTACTGCAAAGGTCTCCTAAATGCGTGTCTTGCTTCAATTTTCGGTCGATTTCTGAAGATTTCCTATATCAACGTGCTTGATAGTGGGTCCCCTGAACGGGGCTATCGATCGACCGACAGATAGCATCGATACTATTTATAACTGCGTTGAGTAAGCTTCACATTGGCAAAATTCAAGTCTTCCTTGTGGAGTTCTGGCAGTCGATTCTCGCCACGATATTCCCAGGCAGACGCATAGGCAAAGTGTTCATCATCGCGTTTAGCTTCGCCCTCAGTCGTCTGATATTCTTCCCTAAAGTGTCCCCCACAAGATTCCTCACGGTTCAGGGCATCACGCGCCATCAATTCTGCTAATTCCATAAAGTCGGCGACACGACCTGCAAATTCCAGATTTTGATTGCGGGTATTGGCGATTCCAGGAACTCTTAAGTTTTGCCAGAATTCCTCACGCAGGTCTTGAATACGGGCAATCACGCTTTCCAACCCTTCACGATGACGCGCCAT
>JBCBTQ010000177.1:0-12593 GCA_039818605.1 Cyanobacteria bacterium J06639_14
CATTCGCGGCCAAAAAGGGCGTAGTCGCTAGGATCAGTTCGCCAGACTCAGTGTCCTGACGCCAGACAACGGCTCCATAAGCATCGCCTAAGAGCGCTACGGCTTTGCTTGACGTGGCCCGGCGACGGGTGGCAATGGTCACAGGTCCTACAGCAGTGTCCAAATGTGTGATAAAGGATGCTCCACTCACCGGTTCTTGCTGCGCCAGGACAATCAGATGATGACCCTGCTCCAACCACTCCTGCCACCAGGATTCGCCGAAAAAAAGCGCTCCCGGTTCCACTGGCCGGGGCATCACCCTGAGTAGAGTGACGGGGGCATCTGCAGGCGAAGCCTGGGCCTGTTCCAACAGTTCGGGAATAGGCCGTTGCCAGCGCTGAATAGCGGCTCCTTGCGCTTGCATATCGGCATACCAAGCACCGTAACCGTCGGGAGCATAGCCCCAGGTAGAGCCGCTATTGAGCCGGTTGCTGGCTGGGGCCAATAAAAACAGGGCAAAACCAATGATTGCCAGGGCCAAAAGAGCAATACTCAGGGTGCGGCGGTTGGGACCTGAAGCTATCATTTCTTTTGCATCTCCTGATAAGCCCGACGACAGCGCTGAAAGATTTCGGCTGAGGCGATCGCGGGACCAAAGGTCAGTCGTTCATGGGTCCGAATCAGAAGTTGATAGGGACGCGGCGATCGCACTTGGGTCAAATTTTGGAGATACTCGCCATCAGTACGACTGGGATCATGGAGAAGTTGCTGGGTATCGTTCAGGTGCTGTAAGGTCGCTTTGTACAAAGCCAGACAAGCTTCCCCATAGCTACTCTGCTGGGCGTAGACCTGGGCCTGTTGCCACCAGTACTGAGGGCTATGGGTGTCAGGTTCGGTACTGGAATCTTTGCCCAGCATGATCCACTGCTGATCCTGCGCCAACCAATCTCTCAAGGGGGACTTCAAGGCACGGTACAGGAGCCAACCTAACCAAATCACCAAAACTGCCATCAACAGCCAAAATACTCCTTGACCAATTTTCTGGAGCCAAACCCAGTTAGGCATATCGGGCCGATCAATCGCCCCTGGCTGTTGATATTCCACCCATTCACGGAAACGCCGTAGGGTCTGACGGGCCTGCCAGGTTAAGGAATCAGTACGGTAGGAGGTTGCTGATATATAAACTGGGACCATTATCTATTCTGCTAACTCAATTCTTAATGCAGGCAACAAACCATCCCATCAGGCGCGGCACCTGGCGATCAGAGAGACCCTACTCAACCGCCATTCTAGTAGGGCAGTTCCAAAACCCTCGACCCAGATCGATTACTTAATGGTGCCTCAAACGCTACAAACAAGCCAATGGCTTTGGTAGACCTTTCTCTATAACCCTCTACTTCATATAAGCCTTTCTTTGTACCCTTTATTTCATTAGAAATCGGTGAGAGATGGCACCGCGAAATCACAACTGAGCTAGTTCAGGCTAGCATTGTCAAAGTGAAAAATCGTCCTAAAGGGGGTGTAGGTTGCGTTGTGGCACGGGCCCAAAGCCAACTTAGCGTTAGCCTAATGTACTTTTGGGAAATCCGTTAGTGCATCAGACATCGCAACAAGATGCTCGGCACAGATACGGACCATCGACGATGCGGGCTACGAACTGAGCGCATACACGTGTCGGGTAAAACCTGACAGTCTCTCTTAGCGGTAGAGGTATTGAGAGATGAACACTGCGAGACTGTTTTACCAGCATTTGCAGGCTGGGATATTAATCTGCAAGCATGGGGCCAGATTGGTTAGCTTCGCTATTTTTGGGCTTCAAATAATAGGTTTTAGTTCTGTTGAGGCCAATTCTTCTGGCTCAATGGAAGTTCCCTCTTCTGAGCCAACTCACACTGTCTTAGTGATTCATTCCTATCACCCTGAATTTGCGTGGACGCAGCAGCAACAGCTTGGAATCAACGAAGGGTTTCAAGATAGTGCTCACAACGTCGTGGTTTATCATGAGTTTTTAGATAGTAGACGCCACCCCAATATTCAGCACCGAACAGAGTTTCTCGACTATCTCGATAAAAAGTATCGAGATATCTCCTTGCAAGCCCTGATGCTCACGGATGATCCAAGCTTGGATCTTATTTTGGCAAGTTACGACACCTACTTCCCAGGAATTCCGGTAGTTTCTATGGGTGTCAATGAGACACGGCAAGAGTTAGCAGAAATTGATTGGCTGACTGGAGTCTATGAAACGCACGATATCGCCGAAACGATTATTGAGGCAAAGCGTCAAACAGGTTCAGACCACTTAATTGTAATTACCGATTCGACTTCAACAGGTCAATCTAAGTTCCAGCATTTTCAACAGGCACAGTTGCTGGAAGACGCGCCTCAAGAAGTTGTTATCGTCCGCGACCTAGTTGTCTCAGAAGCGGTTTCGACATTGGCACCTTACCCCGATCATTGGCCCATTTACTACGGTGGTCATCTCCGCGAAGGCAGCAGCGACGGCCCTCTATTCAGCTCTCTAGAAGCGGCTCGGTTACTACATTCACAGTTACCCAATCCGATCTATACAACGATCAAAAATGTTGGTTCTGGAGTAGTAGGAGGTAAAATCCTCGAAGGTGAACAACATTCACAAGCAGCCGTACAACTGGTGGAATCAATTCTGAGTGGGACACCCGTTAGTGAATTAGCGCCTATCACTCAAAGTCCTACACGCTGGCATTTTGATGTACAAGTCTTAAAACAGGCCAATATCAATTTAAATCAATTGCCAGCTGACAGCATTTTAATCAATACCAAAGAAAATTTTTATCAAAAATACCACGAATTGGTTTGGATAATTACATTCCCTTTTTTAATTGGGTCAGGCACTATTGTAGTTTTAGTTAATGCAATTCATCGCCAAAAAAGCGCTGAGCAGAAACTGATTGAGTATCAGAGAAAACTCGAGGATCGGGTAGCAGAACGGACAACCGAACTGGCCAGAGCCAAGGCAATAGCCGATCAAGCAAGCCAAGCAAAGAGTGAATTCCTGGCCAATATGAGTCATGAATTGCGCACCCCCCTCAATGGCATTCTAGGCTACACACAAATTTTGCAGCAAGCCAGTACGCTCGCAGTAGAAGATCGCAGGGGAGTGAATATTATTTATCGCAGTGCTGCGCATCTGCTAACGCTAATCAATGACATTCTCGATTTCTCTAAGATTGAAGCTCATCGACTTGAGATCACTTCTGTAGCGACCGAGTTACCTGTTTTGTTACAGGATGTCGTTAACATGTTTGAGCTACGTGTAAAGGAAAAGGGCATCAAATTTGTTTACCAACCCGATTATCAACTACCGGATAAGGTGCAAATAGATGCGCAGCGTTTGCGGCAAGTCTTACTGAATTTAATCAGTAATGCTGTTAAATTTACAGACCGTGGTCAGGTATTATTTCAGGCTAAAGTGCTTCATTTGAACGCTACTCAGGTAGCCTTACGTTTCCGAGTTGTTGATACAGGTATTGGGATTACTGAAGCCGATCAAACTAAGCTATTTCAATCCTTTCAACAGGTAGGCGATCGCCAAAGACAATCCGAGGGAACGGGCTTAGGTTTAGCCATTAGTCAACGCATTATTAATATGATGGGAGGCCGCATCCAGGTCAAAAGCCAAATAGGTCAAGGCAGTGAATTTTTCTTTGATATTGAGCTGCCCCTTATTCCCACACAGACGTTTCCCAGCCAGCCTGTACCGAGTCAAGATTTGGCTCAGAGCGAACGCCGTATTGTTGGCTACCAGGGTGAACCTAAAACCATTTTAGTGATTGACGATCATTGGACCAATCGTTTTGTCCTAACCAGCTATCTGAAGTCATTGGACTTTGTCGTCATTGAAGCTGAAAATGGTCAGGAAGGTTTAGAACAGCTGCGGATGATCACGTCCGATCTAGTCATCACCGACCTTTTGATGCCAGTTATGGATGGCTTTGAGTTTCTCAAACAGGTCAGAGAAACAGAGTCTTTGCGAGAGCTGAAGGTACTCGTATCCTCAGCTTCAGTCTCTTATCAGGAACAGCAGCAGGCTCTCGCGATCGGGGGCGACGATTACTTAGAAAAACCGGTTAGTCTCAAAGTACTCTGTCGTCTCTTAAAAGCCCATCTCAATTTGGAGTGGTGCTATGAACCCACAGACGAAATCTCCAACCCTTCCACAGTTGAAACTGCCCAGGAAATGCTTCTACCGGAAGCAGAAATACTGGAGGACTTATGGTGTCTCGCTCAGCAATCTAAACTAAAGCACCTAAGCAGTCAAATTGACCAACTAGCGCAAACATGTCCGGAATACAATGATTTTACGCAGCAGGTCATGCAGTTAAACCGGCAAGAACATGTTGATGCATTAGAGACGTTCTTGCGAGAATGCTTCATCACATCCATGAAGGATTATACGCTCACTTAATGGCTCCCTTTTCAATACGGTTCGGTTTACAAGTCATGGCGACACATCACAAATCTGGCCAGGGCGCACAGCTCGCCCCGGCCAGAATATGTAGCAGTTACTTGCAGAATCGGGATGAGGTGATTGCTTGCCCAGAAATCCCCCTAATTCCAACCCTCAATGGGAGCAAATCCCTGCCGCTGGATATTCTCCGTAACCGCTCGCGGATCCAAGAACTGCAAGAGATAATCCGGACCACCGGCTTTGGAGCCCACCCCCGAAAGCTTGAACCCACCAAACGGTTGGCGTGCCACGATCGCCCCCGTGGTATTGCGATTCACGTATAGATTCCCGACCTCAAACTCAGCGTAGGCACGATCAATGTGAGATGGCGTGCGGGAATAGAGCCCCCCGGTGAGCGCATAGGCCGTACCGTTGGCGATCGCTAGGGCCTCATCAAAGGTCTCAGCTTTAATAACCGCTAGAACCGGACCAAAAATTTCCGTCTGCGCGATCGCATCGTCTGGGGCCACGTTGGTAAAGATAGTGGGGCTAACGTAATAGCCTTGATCCGGAACCTCCCGCTCTAAAGCAAGGGTACAGGTGTCTTTGGCTTGCTGGATGATGGTCTGAATGCGCTGATGGGCGACTGCATCAATGACGGGGCCGACGGACGTACTCGGAACCTCCGGGGAACCGATGTGAAGCGATCGCGCTGCCTCCACCACCCGTTCGACAAAGATATCGTAAACCGAAGCCAACACAATTACCCGCGAACAGGCTGAGCATTTCTGACCACTGTAGCCAAAGGCTGAGGTAACGACGCCCTGCACCGCCTGATCCAAATCGGCACTGGCATCAATAATGATCGCGTTTTTGCCGCCCATTTCCGCCACCACACGCTTCAAGTGGGTTTGCCCAGGGCGTAAAATAGCGGCCTCGGCATAAATCTGACAGCCGACTGCCTGCGATCCCGTGAAGGTAATCATGTGGACTGCCGGATGCTTCACCAGATGGGCTCCTACCGTCGATCCCTTGCAGGGAATGTACTGAAAAACGCCCGGTGGCATCCCTGCTTCTACCAGGATGTCTGCCAGTTGAGCCGCAATCACTGAGGCGGTTTCGGCGGGTTTCAGCAGTGTACAGTTGCCGGTCACTAGCGCTGCTACCGTCATCCCGGTGGGAATCGCGAGGGGAAAATTCCAGGGCGAAATCACCACAACCAAGCCCCGTGGCTGATAACGATACTGGTTGGTCTCACCCGGAAAGTCATAGTCAGTGCCCGGGTCTAACCGCTCCATTTCATCGGCGTAGTAGCGGCAGAAATCAATCGCCTCTGAGACTTCTGGATCCGCTTGCTTCACAGGCTTACCAGCTTCTAGCATCATCCAAGCACACAGTTCTTGCCGCCGCTGCTCCAACAAATCAGCAGCTCGCCGCAGAATCGCCGCCCGTTCGGCTACCGGCGTTTTGCGCCAGGCAGGAAAGGCGGCTTTGGCAGCCGCGATCGCCTGATCGGCTTGCGCTTCACTGATCAAACCAACGGTACCAATAACTTCATCGGGCTGGGCTGGATTCACCGACGCGATGCTGCTTTCAGTGGCGACACGATCGCCGTTAATGAGGGGCGCATAGGACTGCCCCAACTGCTGACGTACAGTCGCGATCGCCTGCCACGCCGTGGTGCGATTCTCCGCAATGGCATAGTCGGTGTCGCGGGCATTGGGAAATTGATCCGCTGGATAGTCGGGGTAAGGAGGCATATCAGCCTGATCGATAGGGGCCATGACTGGCGACGCGATCAGCTCCTCCACAGAATGTTCTTCCGAACTTTGACGCAGGAAGGAAGAATTAGCGGTATTTTCTAGCAGGCGGCGAATCAGATAGGCCATCCCCGGAATGAGTTCCCCATAGGGCGCATAGACTCGCACGCGGAAGCCTTCTTTTACCAAGGCTGTGGCCAGCTTGTCCGCCATGCCATAGAGGACCTGCAATTCGATCCGTCGTTTGGGGATATTCAAGGCTCGGGCAATGGCGATCGCGTGCGCCTGGGAACGAACATTGTGACTCGCGATCGCAGCATAGAGATGAGCGTGATTTTCCAGCAGTAGCTGGGTCATGCGCTCGAAATTGACGTCCGTGGACGCTTTGTGACTGTAAACCGGCAACGGCCAGTTTTCTTGGCTGGCATGAATCGTTTCCTGATCCCAGTACGCGCCTTTAACCAGGCGGACGGTAATTGGCTGGCCGCGCTCCTGAGCCCACACCACTAAATCTTTCAGATCCCAGTAGCTATCTCGCAGATAGGCTTGCAGGGTAATCCCGATATCGGTGCGATCGCGAAATTCCGTTTCCAGCAAAATATCCTTCAAAATCGCCAGTGTCAGCGACTTATAGGCATATTGCTCCATATCAAAATGAACGGCTGCCCCCAATTCATGCGCGCGCCGCAACAGGGTCCGAATGCGGTCGCTGACTTGCTCCCGACTGCCCGCCGCATCGAGCGGATCAAACTGCGAATAAAATGCGGTCAGCTTCACCGAAACCTGCACTTTAGGAAGGATTTCGCCATCGGCCTCATCAACTTGAGGAACCTTAGACCAGCTTTGGGAAGCTGTTACCAACTGTTCCATTAAATCCAGATAACGCTGTTGGTAACCGTGGGCCTCAGTTTCGGTGATAACCGCTTCACCCAACAGATCCATGGTGAATCCCATTTTGCCTTTACGCAGGCGCTCAATTGTCTTGATGGCTTGCGGTAACGTTTCCCCAGAGATATATTTCTGGGCCAGGGTTTCCACTGCTTTGGTGAACGTAGCTGCAGCTAGCTGTCCCGGTGGTGATGCTGGATCGGCAAAACCCAATAGCGTTTTCAGAAAACCGGGGAGTTCAACCTTCTCAGCCTGCATATATTCCTGCACGTGGCTGGCAATTTCGGCCTTGCTATGTAATGTCGGCAACACATCAATCAGCCGAAAGAGCTGTACTCGCAAGCCTGGATGGTCCATGGCGATCGCCAGCAACTTATCATCCCAGCGCATCTGTTCACGCATTTGACCCAGCAGCGATCGCTTTTCTTGAGTCGCAGCGAGTAATGTGCGCGCGATCGTCTGAGTAGCAACCTCGTAAGTTGGATTCGAAACATTTAGCACCACAATCTTTTCCTTGCCAAACGGCACTACATCGGGCTGAATTCAGCGTCATGAAGCGGCAATAGCCCTAAGACAGACCGATGATTCTATCGCTAACATTAACCTGATAATGCTACTTCAGATACTTTCAACAGCCATCGGTCTGCCTCTATTCTATGAATTAAACATTGCCAAGAAAACCAGGATGGGCCAAGCGTAAAAACTGTATAGATTCTTCAGAGCACCAGACAACATCACCATCTATTTTGATGTAACTCCATTCATCAAAGTTCTCAAACAGTGAAAATAGCCGATTTAGGAAGTATTCCTTTTCTACAGGAATTTCCAGACACATCAAATTATTGAAAAGTATCAACCGTGCAAAATGTATGAATTAGGGCTCGGACAGTGCTACCAATTGAGTTAATGCGGCAACGGGCCATCCGATATAGGCTCAACTCACCACCCAATCACTCATTTCACGCATAGGTAATGAATGAAATTCTAAAATAAATATCTTTTTGGGGTATCCCAATACCACCTAAATCAGCTGCAATATCATGCTCTACAGAATTAGAAAAAACCTAAATTTTGCCCTGTCAAACATCTAAATGTATTGAGCCAAGATGTACCCACCGCTTTTGCGTCCAATCCAGGCGAATAATTTGAGCATGATCACGCCTCGTATAAAAAACTGTCTCAACTTCAATATCGCTATAAGCTGACTTATTTTGCGCATCATTGATCAACCAGTTCTAGAAAATTTTCTGATAAGTTTTAAGTCACCTCCTAAAGTCTTCTTCTATTGCAGACATTGCGGAATAGACTCATTGCTCACAAGACAGGCTATAAACGGAAGGTCTGGAATTCCAGTAACGAAAGTAGCCAGGAACCAGCAGGACACTGACTCCTGACTCCTGACTCCTGACTTCTGACTCCTGACTCCTGACTCCCTACGCAGCCGGTGCTTTCCGGCTTAAACCGTACGCCACAAGGCAGTTATTCTAGTTTTTCGCCACTGAGAATAAAGATAGGATCGATCGCCTTAAAAACCTGCTGAAAGCCTCGGGTTTCCAAGCGATTAATGGTCGGTTGCACAATCTCCACGTTGCGGACACAGAGGGCCGCAAAGGTTTCGGAAATGCTATACAAGGTTTCGAGCGTTCCCGTAGTGACAACCATGCGTCCCCCAGTAGGAAGATAGTCCCAGGCGGCTTGAACAATCTCTTTCATCGAGCGCCCGCCTTCAACCAAAATGCAGTCTGGATCGGGGGGCAAATCCGCTAAACAATCTGGGGCTAGCCCTTCAACAATTTCAACATTCGTGAGTTCAAAGCGATCGCAATTCTGGCGAATCAGCTTGGCCACTTCCTCATCTCGTTCCACCGCCACAATCTGCCCCTGGGGACATAGGAGCGCAGCTTCCACCACCAAAGTGCCAGTCCCTGCCCCTAAATCCCACAATCGCGCCGTTGGCGTTAACCGTAATGCCCCAACAATCAACAAACGAACTTCGCGCTTGCTGATGGGAATACCGGGCAATTGCTCAAACAACTGATCCGGAATGCCAGGGGTCGAATAGGGCCAGAGGTCTGCCATGAACGTGAACCAATCAAGAAACTTTGAAAGGATTTAGGGATCGTGCTTAGGGTATCAAGCTACTCTCATGTGTTACCAGTGGTAGCCACAATCTGCAATGCCTGTAAATCTGGATCGCAGCTCCCGGTAATCACACCGCCAGCAGCCCGAATGGCTTGGAGATATGCGATCGCTTCAGCGGTAATGAGTTCACCTGGCAGCAACACAGGGATACCTGGTGGATAGGGACACAGGGTAGCCGCAGAGAGATGCCCCACAGCATGCGGGGTCGCCACTGTTCGCGATGGCGCAAAAAACGCATCACGGGGAGACAATTGTGGCTTGGTAAGCGCAGCATACCTTAAACACTTATCCATCGTCATGGCCGACCAGGTTGTAAGGTTCGATGCGGCTTGTACCACGAGGGTTTTGAAAGCGGCTATCAGGCGATCACCGTCGGTGGTCGTGTTGCCTAAGCTGATAATGAACGTCAACTGACGCAGCGTTGGCAACTCAGCCGTAACCCCAAGGTGTTGATGCAACTGCTCATCCGCAGCAAATCCAGTCAAACCCAGTCCGGATACATCTACAGTCAGGCGGGTGAGGTCCAGCCGAAAATTTCCCGCAACGGTCGCAACATGTTCAGGGTTCAGGCATGTGAGTGGCGTCAAATCGGTGAGGTGCGATCGTACTTGTTGCGCGATCGCTAAGGTGCGGGCCATTAGCTCGGAGCCTGCCATGGCCATTTGTTGACGAGCGGCATCGAGAGAAGCCAGCAACAAATAATTAGGGCTCGTGGACTGGGTCAGCTGCAGCGCCTGGCGGAGGCGATCGCGATCAACCCGTTTTCCCTGCACATGCAGCATGGAGGCTTGGGTCAGAGCTGCCAGAACCTTATGGGTGGATTGAATCACGAGGTCGGCTCCGCCCGCGATCGCTCCATCTGGCAACTGCTCGTGAAAACCCAGGTGCGGGCCATGGGCTTCATCCACAATCAAAATGCGCGATCGGGCATGTACACAGGCCGCAATGGCTGCCATATCGGCACATACTCCCTGATAGCTAGGCGATACCATGACCACCGCGCGGATCGCGGGATACGCATCGAGAGCTGATTCGACTTGCTCAGGGGTCACCCCATAGGCCAGATCCCACTGCGGGCTGGAGGTCGGGGTCAGATAGATCGGCTGAGCCCCTGATAAAATCAGCGCAGCCAGCACCGAACGATGCGCATTCCGCGGCACCAGAATCTGGTCACCCGGTGAACAGACGGCCAACACAGCCGCTTCAATACCGCAGGTAGAGCCATTGGCTAGAAAGAAGGTTTCATCTGCACCAAACGTTTCTGCCGCAAGGTATTGGGCTGCTTGAATCGGCCCCTCGGGTGCAAATAAATTATCCAGTTCGGGGAGTTCTGGTAGGTCAGCGCGTCCAACGCGATCGCCAATCAGTGCCGCCAACGATGGCGAAATTCCTTGTCCCTGCTTATGCCCAGGCGCATAAAAAGCAGCCTGATCACGATGAGCGGCTTGCGCTAATGCCGATAGCAACGGCGTTGCTGTTTGATCCGTCATACCCATACCAATTGGCGATTTTGGAGTGGCGATTTTAGCTTGAAGAATGCCTGCGGTTGGTCAGGTTGGGGCTTGAACCTCGGGCCTCGCCCCTAACCGACGACCGTATATTGATGGCAAGAACTCTCCTTAGACATAGCGGGTCAAGTTAACCCGATAGCGTTCCTTTTTAGTAATCGCGATATCGCCAATTTCTAAGCGTCCCTTGCCGCGAATCGCCACCAAATCGCCTGCCTGCAGCGTGTGGCTGGCTTGAGTGATGGTCTTCCAATTCACGCGCACATCACCCGTGTTGATCAGATCCACCATTTTGCTACGTGACATGCCAAACCCAGCCGAAGCTACCGCATCCAATCGGAGCGACGCTTCCACAGTTGTCATTTCCTTTTTCTTCGGCTCACGGACCCGCAGTTCGTTCCACTCAATCGGGCGCGTTTTCACCGGAACTGACCGCACCTGAGTCAGGTTCATTTCGAGAAACTCCACCAGCTCAGGCACCACAATTGCCTGGGCTCCCCGTTCGCCCAACACCAGAATGTCGCCCACCTTTTCGCGCACCAGGCCAGTGCCCAACAGCGCCCCCAGAAAATCGCGATGGGTGGCCGTATCAAACAAAAAGTTGCCCGCCATATTCAGCAACGCCAAAGGAATATCCTGAAATTCCAAAGGGAGTTCTGTGCGGGCGATCGCGCCCCGCTGCCGCTCAGCCTGCGGATATCCACCCCCCGCGACAAAATGCACCTCCGTCAAGCGTTGGAAGATAGCCTGAGCTTCCATCAGCTCCGGCGGTGAAAGAAAATCGGTAAAAACGACCTCCCAGGTACGAATGGCCTGTTCCGCCTGATCCAACACCCGCGTTAACGTCTCACGATTTTCAACCGACTTCAGTAAATCGTCCTTCGGCAACGTATCCAAAGCTCACGCCTCTGATTTAGAGTCTCTTTTTATATTGAAGCATTCAGTTAAAGACGAAGTGGGGGAGTGGAAGGGAACGAAGTAAAGTCGGAAGTCGGAAGTCGGAAGTCGGAAGTCGGAAGTCCAAACTCACGACCTATCATCTCTCTATGCTCCCATTCATTCCAGGCAGAGCTGTAGAATACAACACGAGCACTTGCGGCTCCAAGGAGTTTCAGACTAAACCACAGCCGCTGTGGCAACTGGAGTTTTGCCTCAGGCAAAACCGGGGATCTGAATGTGGTCAAAATATATCTACGCAGATGAGGAGATCAGCACAATGGCACGTTATCGATCGCTCTTGGGGCTCTTATTCGCAGCTATCACGGTATTTGTCGTGGGTTGTGGCGGAGCAAATGTTTCGCAGCCGACGACCTACAGTGCTGAGCAAATTGCACAGATTGAAATTTACACACCCGGTGTAACGGAATTACGCGATCGCTTTCCAGAGCTCCAGGACTATATTCAAAATAAAGAATGGGTCAATATTCGGTCCTTCATTCATGGTCCGATGGGTGAACTGCGGGCTCGACTCGGGCGCGTTTCGGCTCGTTTGCTCCCTCAAGATGCAGCCCAAGCCAAGGCCCTAGCAGACGATTTAGCCGCTCGCTTAGAGCGTTTGGATGCGGCGGCAGAAGCCTACAATCAAGTCGAGTCAGGTGGTCAATATCGCAAAGCCTTGGATGACTTTGACGCCTTTCTCTCGCTGATTCCCGGTGAGAATTCATAGGTAGGAGTCGGTTTCGGGCAGGCAATCCTGATTGGCTCAGGAGTCAGGAATCAGGAGTCAGGAGCTACTGTTCTCCTGGCTCCTGGCTTCTTTCAGCACCTAAATTCCTCGCGTTAAGTGATACTCCCTCATAGGCATCGGTATGACAGAAATTGTCGTTGTGGGTTGTGGCATTGTGGGTGCCATGGTGGCCTACGAACTCAGTCAAAAAACCGACTGCCGCA
>JBCBTQ010000178.1:0-12478 GCA_039818605.1 Cyanobacteria bacterium J06639_14
GCATAAATGCAAACCGTGTGTCCCAGGTCAGTCAGTGCTTCTGCTAGTTCCCAAGTGTGGACAACACTGCCGCGCGGCTTGGTGGAATACGTCAACAAAGCAATTTTCATGGCGCTGAAGATAGCTTCAAGTAGTCTAAGAAACTGGCTACGTCGTTACCGCTACGAAACGATCGCGTTGCATAACCTTCGCCGCCAGCCATAATTTGCCATTGGCTCAGCTTCAGCGGTGAGGCCATGAGCGCATCGATAAAATCATCGTCCTCTAGCGTATCGTGTCCCCATCCCCGCGTAATTTCTAGCCGGTTTGCTGCCATCGCAACGGTGGTATGAGCCCATTGACCACTGTCGCGATGTGTCCACACACCGTCACGATAGTCGTAGTTTGTGAGCAAAGGACGCACCACGGCTGCCAGCTTTGTGGCAGTAGGTTCGAAGTCGAGCAGCAGGTAATAGTGAGGGCCACTGCCGGTTTGTTTGATTTCCCAAAACCAATACATAAATAGAAAAATAACCGATGAAGGAAACGCGCATTCGTAGTTTTTCTAGGGCAGCGGTTTCGTAATTATCAGAAAGGTAGCGCAGAAACAGAAAGGAGAGCATGTAATCATCGTTTTGGGCGATATATTGCGCCAGTTCTTTGACCACTCCTTTACCCTAGGGCTGATTCATTCGAGAAAGAAAAATGTGCTTGTGTTTTCAAGCGTGTAATTCAACTGATGCAGCAGCCTGAAAAGCTAAACCGACTTACACCTTCACCAGAAATGTCCTCAACTTTCCTCTGTCGCGCCAACACGGTTTTCTCTCAGTAGAGAATCAGCCCTACCCCCTTACCCCATGCCTCGGTTTGGGTTTTCTGACTAATGGTTTGACCAATGTGCCAGTAGAGATCGATCAGTACAGTATTAATTTGGGCAGACGCCCTTTGGCGCGATTTTTGGATCTGCTTCAACACATCACTAAAATCTTTCTGGCGGACGATCTCGTTTTGCCCCTGGGGTGCTTGACTACTCATAAGCTTTCAACCCCGCAATCTCTTGCCCCTGGGCACAGCCCCTTTATGCTACTGATATTTCTGCTGTTCTTACCCAAAATACTCACTTGAAGGCTATTGGCCGTTGACATAAAACTTGAGGGGGTATTAGTAGCTGCTTGTCGGTTGGGTTTCACTTCGTTTCACCCAACACCACGGGCTTGACTCGACCTTAGTCGGATAGTGACTCCGCTTCGCCTCGCGTATAAAAAAAGAGCACTCCAACTCGCTGAGGCGAATGGTTAATCTTACAGCCAAAAAACGATTAGCCCATCTGGGTCAAGGGTTTGCCTTTCCCCTAGGCATTAGCCAACGGGGCGGTATGACCCTCAGTGCCGAGGGGCAGAGTGTACGCGAGTCTATATGGTTAATTCTGCTGACCGAGCCAGGCGAACGATTGTATCGCCCGGACTTCGGATGTCGGCTGTCAGAATTAGCCTTCGCCCCCATCAACGCCGAAACGTTGATGCTAATGCGAATTTGGGTGCAAGAAGCGCTAGAAGAGTGGGAGCCACGCATTGATCTTGAATCAGTGCTGGCTCGCCCCCGGGTAGATCAGGGTGCAGTCTACCTCATCATTAACTATCGATTGAAAACAACTTACCAACGTCAGAGCCTGGTATATCCCTTTTATCTGCAGGGAGAAGCCACCGAAAATGCTGCCGTACTGCGATCGCGGGAGCAGCGCTAATGGCCCTAGATTTTCTCCCCAACTTACCCAAAGCCGACCTGGACGATCGCCGCTACAGCGACCTGCTCCAGGAATGTCTACTACGAATTCCCCGCTATTGCCCCGAGTGGACCAACTATAACCCCAGCGAACCAGGGGTTACCCTACTGGAGTCCTTTGCCTGGTTGACCGATCAAATGCTGATGCGGTTTAACCAGGTACCCCGTCGTCACTACGTGGCCTTTTTAGAGCTGTTGGGCATTCGCTTGCAGCCCCCCCAACCGGCCACCACCGATCTCACTTTTTATCTGGTCTCAGATCTACCAGAGACCTATCGGATTCCTGCCGGTACCCAGGTAGCAACAGAACGCACAGCCAGCGAAGCCGCCATTATTTTTAGCACCGATCAGCCCCTGGAAATTGGGCAGCCGCGCATCCGTCATTTGCTAACGGCCCCCACCCTAGAAGATCCCCCCACCATACTGCGCGATCGCTTCAGCAACTTCTGGAATCGTAATCAGGAAGGGCGATGGGACGGTCCTGAACTGAATTTATTCAACGAGCGACCGGCCCCCGACAACTGCTTTTACCTTGTGCTCGACGAGATGGGCACAACATTAAACGGCAACGTCATTGCCCTCACGGTCCAAGGGCAGGCAGCTACCCCGACCGGCATTAACCCCCAGTGCCCACCCCGACGCTGGGAGGCATGGGACGGTCGCCAATGGTGCCCCGTGCTGCTACAAGAAATCGATGATCAAACCCAGGGATTCAGTTTCGCTGCAGTGGTGGAACAGGGGGGGAATCCCATGCAGGGGGCCGATATTGTCATCCACTTACCCTTAGCGTTGCCCGTCACCCAATTCGCCACTTATCGCGGCCATTGGCTGCGATGTGTGTGTGAAGCACCCTTAGCGGCAGAAGCCGCCTACAGTCAATCGCCCCGCATTACAGGGTTAGCCGTGCGGGCAATTGGAGGAACTGTAGCCGCTAGCCAATGTGAAATTATTCGCCAGGAAGTATTAGGTGAGAGTGATGGCAGCCCAGGGCAGGTGTTTCAGTTGCAGGGCTTGCCAGTGCTGGAGCGGCAAGCGGACGAAGCTGTCACCATCACCTTGCCCAACCAAGCGCCCCAAACCTGGGAAGAAGTAACCGACTTTTCAACCTCGGGGCCGAACGATCGCCACTACGTCATCGACTCCATTACCGGACGAGTTCAGTTTGGCCCCCGGGTGCGCGAACCCTCGCAGTTACGTCAGCGTAGCGAACTCCAGACTCGCTTTTTGGCCCGCAGTGGCGAGGCAAATCCCTTAATGGCACAAATGATGGTATCCCCTGAAGCCGGACGCGAGGGGCTGAGCCTCAATGCACTGCAAACAGAATTACGTGCCCTGAATCAGTTAGAGCGGCAGTATGGTGCCATCCCGCCCCAAGGCGCAATTATCCGTATGGCTCAGTACCGTACCGGGGGTGGCCAACGAGGGAACGTGCAGGCACAAGCGCTCACCATCCCGAAATCTGCTGTGCCCTACGTGGCATCCGTCACCAACCATGGTCCAGCCCGTCACGGGGCCGATGCCGAATCCCTTGAACAAGCCGCCATCCGAGTACCCCAACTGCTGCGGACCCGCAACCGCGCTGTAACTCCAGAAGATTTTGAAAGTCTGGCGCTGCAAGGGGGGCAAGGGGCGATCGCGCGGGCATGCTGCCTGCCCCCACAGCAGCCCGGTGTCGTGCAGCTCATGCTGATTCCTCAGGTCGATTTGACACGGATCCATCAGGGTCAGGGCTTAGCGCCTGAACGGTTTGCCCTAACATCAACGCTGCAGCGCCAGGTCCTGGCATTTCTTGACAAACGGCGACTTCTGGGGACCCACATCCAATGCCAGGAGCCAAACTATGTGGGTGTGACCGTCCAAACCGAAATCGCCCTCGACCCCGCATGGCGCAATCCCGAGGCTCAAGCTCAGGTTATCCAACAACTACAAACCCGGCTCTACCAGTTTCTCAATCCCATCACCGGGGGGCGTCATCAGCAAGGCTGGCCCCTCGGGCAAACCCTCTACCAATCCGATATTGTTTCGTTGCTGCAAACCAGTCCCGGTATCCGCTATTTGGGTGCAGTGCAACTCTTCCCCCTGCAAAAACAGGGCGATCGCTGGCTGCGTCTTCCCCCCGCTCCCAGCGTTAATCCGGGTTCCCAGGGTGTGATCTGTTCCTGGTATGACCCCATTTTGAATTCAGGGCACACCATCAGTGTTTTGGTTGAGGGGGGCTAGTTCATGGTTCAAGCCCGTTCCAATCCTGCATTATCCCTTGATATGGTGCCGATGCAGGTGCCCGATACCAGCTTGGCTTACGGCACGGCCTTATCGGCAGCGACAGACGATATGGCCGGGACTGCACCGGAAGCTGTCAGTCTGCTCTTGCATCCTGGCGAACCTAACGAACTGCTCCTGAGGCTCAGAAACGAGACCGAACATTCGCTTCGATTCACCGTCGATCTCAGCGGTAGCTTTCCCTCCGAGTGGTGTCTTACCCCTCTAGAAACCTACGAACTAGCCCCTGGCGATCGCCAAGCCATCGCGATCGCCTTCCAGGTGGCTGCCGACTTTTTTGAAACCCTGACCGACGCGGTACCCGGTACCCATCGTCCCCTCAATTACTCCGGACGACTCGACGTACACAGTTACACCCTGACAGGCAATCTAGAAGGCATCACTTCGGATCGCTTAACGCTATTAGTGCGCCCCCACAGTCCTTACACCAAGCTGCTGCCACAGGTGTATCAAGACATTGACCTGGTGGGACGGCTAATGGCGATCGTCGAGCGCACCTTTAGCCCCGCCACCGAAACCTGGTTCACCCTATGGGCGCACTTGAATCCGCTGTTGGCCCCTCAGGCCATGCTAGGTTTCTTGGCCCATTGGGTCGGTTGGCGTAGTTTGCCACAGTTGACTTGGGAACAACAGCGACGCCTGATTCACCGCGCGATGGAACTCTACAGTTGGCGCGGCACTGCCCATGGCTTGCGTTTATACCTCCATCTGGCTACGGGGCTCCCTTTAGACGCCGAGGACACACCCGTAAGCCAACAGCACATCAGCATTCTGGAACCATCGCGTCAGGGCGCTGTTTTTGGCAAATCTGAGTTTCATGAAACCACGGTTTTTGGAGGCGGTCAGGGTTTTCATTTTGTGGTGGTACTGCGGTTCCCAGAACATATCACCGTCGATGAAACGCTAGTGCGCGCCATTATCGACCAAGAGCGGCCCGCCTTTTGTACCTATGAGTTATACCTCACCCCAATGCCATGAGTACTGCCCCGCTGACCCCACCCATGCCTGCCTTAGAGCCACTGCAACTGCTCTATGTAACGAATGGTTCGCCCCTAACCGCCGATCGCTGGTGGCAGGCCCATCATTACTACCAGCATCGCCAAAATCTGCACTACCAGTCTCTGCATCAGCCTGGCATTGTTTGTGGCCTCGGTGTTCGGGTTATTCCAGCGCCAACCTCGATGCCAGCGGAACTGCGCGATCACCGCTGGATCGAAATTCAACCTGGCATCGCAATTGATCTCGTGGGCAACCCCATCGTGGTGGATGAACCCGTCACCTTTCGGATTACCTCAGAAGTCATCGAGGCACCCATCACCATCTATGTCGTGTTGGCCTACGTCAACCCCCGAGCCAAACAATGGTCTGGCATTCCAGCCGACATCGTGAAGGAAGAATTTCGCATCAATGAGCGCACCACCACCCCGGCCTCGGATGAAGTGGAGCTGTGCCGCATACAACTCACCCATAATCGCACCCCCTTGCAGAACGCTGGTCAGGTCATGCATCCGGCCTCCCATGAGTTAGATTTGCGCCAGCGTCAACAAGTGCGCGTGCGATCGCAGCAGCCGGTGCAGGTCGGGCTCGTGCATCAGCCCCCCGACTCCCCTTACCGCGATCGCTTGACGGCCCTGCTCCAAGCAATTGATGGCCTCTACCCCCCCCTATCAGGTTCGGTCAACGTTACCGACGTGATGTTGAATCGTAGTACAACTCCTGGCAGTCGCCCATCCAGAACAGCGACCAACATCGGGGCGTTCACGATACTGTTTTTGCCCTATGACACTGCGATCGCCCTGACAGACTCAGAAATTGAGCACCTGCAACAATACATGGCCCAAGGCAGTACTCTGCTCATCGAATACACCGATGAACAGCCAGGTAACACCCCCTCCCTCACCGAACTGCAAGCGGTGCAAGAAGAATTGCTGAGTGCCTTAGCCGATCTTCAAGATGTGGAAGCCGGTACTGAACTGGACCGCATGAGCCAGGAACTCACGGATGAACTACTTGCCTGCGAAACGGCCTTCCAAAACCAGCTCCAGGCGATCGCTCACCCCATTCAGCAATTCGCTCAAACCCCGAATGATGAGGCCAAAACGCCACCCTCCCACCAATCCTCATCCATGCTCACCAATCAGCCCTTTTTGTTCGACGAACTCCCCCACCTGCCCACAGGCCCCATCCGTCTTCTGGCCTGGGAAGGTATCGTGCTTGTCGTTGGGTCCCTCACCGCCGCCTGGACCCGCCAGCAGTTCGAGCAACCACTCCCCCGCTCGACTCTTCGCAGTGCCCAAGAACTGGGGATTAATCTTCTATATCACGCCAGTCGGCGACAGCAATTGGTACGAGCACAGCAGTTGCCCCTGTAGAGACGCGACATTTCGCATCTCTACAGGGGCATTTCGCGTCTCTACGGAGGCAACGTTTGATGATTGGCACGGTGTTGAGGGTGAACTTATGAATTTTGCGCGATCGCGATTGTTACCTATCGTCGTTATCAGCTTTGTATTGACGGTTTTGCTTTCTCTGGGAATCGCCTGGGTCATGGGGGAACAACCCGTGCTCGTTCGCATTGCGCTCTTGACAGTGATTTTGGTCCCGCTCATCACGATTGCCCTAACCTATTACCTGGTCTCCGGTGCGAACCAATCAATTCGCATATTGATAGGCATCGCTCAAAAGGTCCAGGCCAACCGAGTTGTCCCCGAAGATCTACGCCAGCTCAGCAAAATCGCAACTCGCCGTGATGGCATTGGGCAATTGGCCAGCGTACTACGCGATATGGCCCTGGCGCTTTCCGAACGGGAACAACACCATTCCGAAGAAATTGCCCACCTTCAGGCCCAGGTTCGATCCGGCAGCCAGCAAGCCACAGGATTAGAGATGGCCTATTACGAAGCCCTCCGCAAAAAATCCGCCTGGCTACGACAACAGTTCTCAGAACAATCCAAAATTCAAAATTCAGAATTCAAAATGCCCACTTAAACCGCGTCTATTGTGCCATCCGGAGTTTCTGAACACTGAAGATGAACAAGGGAAAGCCTATTCCAGTAAAGGTTTCAACCGCAGCCCCAAAACTATAGTTCTCAAGTTGGACACGGTATAGATAAGAACTTTTACACCAAATTTTGAACTTTGAACTTTGAATTCTGAATTAATCCATGCATTCCTTCTCCATCCGCAAAACTATCCCGCTCCTGATTGTCACCCCCCTGGTGGTAGCTATTGGATTTATTGGCACCCTATCGATTTACTACGGTCAGCGCTCAGTGAATCAGCTTTCAGAAGATCTGATGCAGAGTACAACTAACCGTATCCAAGACCAGCTAACGGGCTTGCTGCAGGAAGCAGTTCTGCTTAATCGACTCAACACCAGCGCGATCGCATCCGGCGAACTCGACTTGCAACAACGGCGGGATTGGGGCCGCTACTTCAGCAATCAACTTTTAGCTTTAGATGCAACCAACTATATTTACTTTGGTAATGAAGCAGGCTACTTCGTCGGTAGCCGTATCCAGAATGGCAAACGCTTTTCTGTTTTTTCGGGTCCAGATACTAAAGGCCGCACCTATCAGTATGATGTCGACGAGTCGGGCAATCTCTCATCGGAACCTTCCCGCGATTACGAATACGACCCTCGCCAGCGTCCCTGGTACGAAGCGGCGATCGCGGCCAAACAGCCTGTCTGGAGCGATGTTTACTTAGGCTTTACTGCCCGCGAACTCTTAATCACGGCTGCTCACCCTATCTACGATAGTCGCGATCAACTCATTGGGGTCATGGGAGTCGATATGTTCACCCGCGAAATCAATCGTTTCTTAGAAGACCTGGAAGTGGGTCAAACGGGAGAAGTTTTCATCATGGAACAAACCGGCATGCTGGTAGCCAGTTCTATCGGCGAGACCATCACAACATCACCCCAATCACCCACTGACAATCAAGATGCCGACGATATCACCCGCGTTTCAGCTTTTGATAGCCCCGAAATCGTCGTCAGCGACACCGCTAACCATCTTTTAGAAGAATACGGCGATTTATCCCTTATCCGAAACAATATTCGCATTACTCACAGCGTTGATGATCAGCGTACATTTATTGCTGCTCGCCCCCTGCGCGATCACACCCTGGGGCTAGATTGGCTAATTGTCGTCGCTATTCCCACCCGTGACTTTACCGGACCTCTGCGAACACAAACGCTTATCACCCTGATCTTTGCATCCGTTGTTTTAGCCATGGCCGTCGGCCTCGGTTGGCTCGTAGCCCGCTGGATCGCCAGTCCCCTCATGCAACTCCATGCCGCTGCTGTCAACGTCAAGTCTCAAAGCTTTAATCCTGCAGCCGTTGACCACCTGGCCCAGCGAGACGATGAAATTGGTCAGTTTGCCGGTGTCTTTTCTGAGATGGCCGAAATCATTAGCGAACGCGAAGAAAGCCTTGAAGAACAACTAAAATATCTGCGCCTCCGCGCCCCTCTCCCCGACATCCGCCGCTCCCTCGATCTCACTGAACTTCAAACCCTGCAACGCAAGGCAAAGGTAATTAGGGAGATGAGCGATAGGGGGTGAAAGGGTAGAAGAAGAGTTTTTCGGAGTTCGGAATACCCTGCGGGAAGGGCATTAGACGCGAATCGGCTTCTCGGAGAGTAGCCCTACAGAGTTCGGAATTATTACCCACTACTACCTGCTATCTATTTCCCACTCAAAGGAGCCCCTATGGTCGTTGGTGTTATTCAAAGTCAAATTTCGGCAACAGACCTGACGCTAAAGCCTGGTCAGTCTGCGGCCAAGTTTGATGTGGAGGTGGTAAATAGTAGCGATCGCCAGGCCAGTTTCCATATTGTGCTGGCAGCAACTGGCGAAGAAGGAGAACAACTACCACGACGTTGGTATAGCCTGTCGCCCATGACCTCCTCGAAGGTGCCGCCAGGAACACGCAGTCAATATACCGTCAGGATTACAGACACCCCCCTGCCTGGGTTTGTTGGGCTCGCCAATATTACCGTTCGCATCATTTCACCGGAGCTGCAGTCAGAAGAACGCCATATTTTGCGCTTGCGAGTGGAACCAAGTATTGGCACAGTTTCCTTTGAGGTTGATTTGCCCACAACCATATTTCAGGATTACCCAGGGCAACTGGTAGAGATCCCAGCCCGAATCCACAACCACCACCGCAATCCAATTACTGTCAATATCGCTTGCCCTGGGATTGAGAGTTGGTTGACCGAAAAGAGCCCCAGCACGCTCCGCTTATTGCCAAAGCGCTGGCACAACCTCCTGATTGTCTGCCAAATTCCTGAAGGCCATACCGCTTGTCAAAGTCAGGCATATCCCTTTCAAGTCTTGGTGGTGGATGATGAGGGTGATGCGGCAACAGCCTCTGGAGTCCTGGAAGTCTTGCCTCTAGGATATTTCGAGTTAACAGCAGAAGCAACCCGACTGTATCTCCCCCCCACTCGACAGTGGTTGCCCAATCGAAAAGCTAACTCCGTTCAAACGCAGCTTCTAGTTGAGAACCAAAGCAATTTGAAAAATACGCTGCAGCTAGCTGTCGTCCCCGCTAAGTCATCCTTAGAGGCCACAAATCCCCCTTATCAGATCAGTTTCGAGCCCCGCACGGTAGAACTGGAACTCGAACAAACACATCCGATAAAAACCACCATTCAAGCCGATCGTCCCTGGTTTGGATGGGTCAGAATTCTCTGGATCGATATTCAAGCTCGCCTAGAAGACACGCGTTTAGATCTGCGCAACGATACCGAAACGCTGCAAGTTCGAGTGGCTCCCATTATTCCCTTCTGGCTACAGCTACTAGCAGCTTTAGTACTCTTAGGTGCGATCGCCGGAATTTGGTTTCTGCAAATTTATCGGCAACACCATCACCAACTAGTGAGCACTGTCCAATTCAATGGCGTCGGTGATCGCGTGGTCAGTGGTTCTAGCGACCAGACTATCCGGCATTGGCAAGTGCGTCGGTGGGGACTCCGGCCATTTGGTGAGGTCATTCGACTGGATAAAGCAGTCCGCATATCCCAATACCGTCCCGTCGACAATAACCAACTGATGGTTGGCCTCGAAAACGGTGAAATCCAGATTTGGGATCTCCTCCAACAACCTGATCAGCCGCTGCAAACATTCGTCAATCAGACGCAACAACAAGACGACCTGGACGATCGCGTCATGGCTCTCACCACAACCACCGATGCCCATTACTTATTTAGCGGTCATGGCAGTGGCCTGGTATCTCAGTGGTATGTCGGTCCCGATAGTGCCATTCGTGATCTGAATCCCCAACAGCCCACCAACGAGGTCTTTATTCCGGAACTCGCAATTTACGATATCGCCTTGGTCGGACCAGACGATCAGGCCCTCGCGATCGCCGGACGCTACAACAAGCTGTTGTTTTGGGATTGGACCAGCGAAGAAGCCCAGAATCTAACAACAGCTTCTGAAGCAACCAACCAGGATCAGCCTGAGACAGCCCTTGTGCCGATTGATTATCCTGCTGGCGGGCAAGACGACTACATCACCAGCCTGGCAACCGTCGAACAAAATCCCTTCCGCCTAGCCACCGCCGACAACCAAGGACAGATCATCATTTGGAATCTAGACAGTTGTCTGAACCAAACCACTCCCTGCACCATTATCGACCAATGGCAGCTAACCCCAGATACCGCTGTCCGCGATATCGCATTTAGTGCCAACGGCTGTTATTTAGTCAGTGCCAGCGATGATGGCCGCATTATGTTGTGGCCCCTCACTGGACAAGGGCGACGCCTCACCAAATACCTAACCGGGCAAACAGTTAAACAGGCGAATACCCGTTTCAATAGTGTCGATATCAAACTTGTGGAACCCCAAATTCTCATCACCAGTGGGGCCGACGATCAGTGGGTGCGCTTGCACCGGTTGCAAGTACCCCGAAAAACCACATGTCGCAACGCTGGCTAAGATACTCCCTTCCACCCTTCCACTCTTCCACTCTTCTCAGGTACCCCCCTCACTCCTTTCCTGGCGTTTCGATACCGGCTTGATGTTCACACTTAAAACCCTTCTCTTCCCAGTCTGCTAGATCGACGGAATCAAGGGTTAGCAAGTTGTTACACTGCGGCTGGTAAAAGTGGCTAATAACTGCCCAGCCCAGCGATCGCACCACATCCAACCCTGTTTTCACCGGACTTTCAACATTGGCAGGCACCCCAGTCTCGTCAACGGTTGTCATATCAACCCAAATGCCGTGGCTACCTAAAATAATTTGAGCTAACCATTGGGCTCGTGGGAGGTGAGTTTGGGAGGTCACAACTTGGATATGCTGTGCTCCCCACTGCTTTAGAATCGGCAGACTATAGCGGTAATTATCAAAAGTGGAATCGGCACAATTCTCTAACCAGGTGGTATCCAAAGGAGCCGCGACGCGCTCAAACAAAATACGAATACAGGGAGGTTGAGACCCTTGCGAAATCAGAATCGGTAAGCGACTACCTTGAGCCACAAACTCCGCAATGTAAATCTCCCGTCGAATGCTCCCCCCCAGCACCAACACCGTATCCACAGGTTGCTGAGCGTGACGATGGAGCTGAGTCCCCGCGATCGCAAGCCACGTGGTCATCACCGCTAGCAAAAGTAGAAACAGCCATCGCAAAACTTTCAGCTTCCGAAACATAGACTTTCCCATAAGGAGCTTTACAGCTTTTCTAACTCGCTACGCAATGTCCGCTTAAGAATACAGTAGCTGCTGACAAAGACGAGTGTCGCTGATTTTACAGCTTTGCTAAACGCCAGACAGCGAAAGGAATACGACCATTTCCATGAATCATGACTACACATCGCAGCATTTGTCTTAAAAGCAAAAGACATTAATTTTCTCAGTAAAAACAGAATCATTGGCGCAATTCTCGATAGTCTCAAAATCAGAGTCTCGGGGTCTCCATAACCAAAGGTGTCTGAGAATGAGTCGACTTGCAGCCATTGCTTCCGTTTTTCTACTCTCTGCCTGTGCATCGACAGAACCCACAGTAGAACTCCCCCCGATTGAAGGCGCATTAGTGCGCGCCATCAATTTTAACGGGCAAGGGGGAATAGAGATTGCTGGCTATCGTTGGACATCAGAGCAAGATTCACGCGCCAATGGCATGATGCTGCGGGATGTTGAGGCTGTATTGACTGAACTTGAGCCACAGCCCACAACCGATGAAAATACCTACACCATGTTGAATACGGCGATCGCGAAGCCGGGGCAGCTCAACATTGATCAAATTCTCTACGGCGCTCAGTACGATTTCTACTTCTGGTTTATGGAAAACGAACCGCGCACCCGACGCACAATGAGCATCGAAATCGAGGGACAAATGGTCGAGGAAAATATGGGCAATCTGGCCTTCCAAAAGTGGCATCGCTACGGTCCCTATGCCGTTGAGCTAAGTGATGGTGAACTCAAT
>JBCBTQ010000179.1:0-12268 GCA_039818605.1 Cyanobacteria bacterium J06639_14
TAGGGAATTGAGCTAGACACAATAGAAGATGTCATTAAGGAACCTCCAGAGGCCGCGATCTCTATGGAGGTTTCTTTCTCTAGTTATTCCTATGCATCAATTCCCGCCCTACATGGCTCTAATGTTTCGCTCATAAGGATTATTGGGGGAGTGTGGGTGTAGTCGGGGTGTTTTTTGGGGCGAGGCATTGGGTGAATGACATTGAGGGGTTGAGGAGGGAGGTTTTGGCCCCAATGCCTCGCCCGTACGATGGAATGGGGAGATTTTGGGAGGGGGATTCGGTGGGGATGAGTGGGTAGCGTTGGTGCGAGGCATTGGGTGAATGACATTGAGGGGTTGAGTATGGAGGTTTTGGCCCCAATGCCTCGCCCGTAAGCGGAATGGGAGATTTTTGGGCGGATGGCGATCGCTCCGTTTCCGAATTCGGAATTCCGAATTCCGAATTCATTCCCCCTTAAGGTATTCCCGAAAGAAATCGACCTGCAATTGTGCCGCAATGCGTTGGAACCCGATATCAAAGATGCTGTGGCCGACGCCCTGGAATTCGTACATCATGACGGGGACGCCGTTGTCGGCGATGACATCGTGGAAGTTGCGGGCCATGTCTACCTGGAGGAAGTCGTCGGAGCCGTGGAAGATCATCGTGGCGGTTTTGATTTGGGTGGCGCTGTAGAGGGGCGAAATCTGTTGGTAGACGTTGGGAGCTTCCATGGGGGTGAATCCTGTGAGGTAAGACAGGAGGGAGGAATAGCCGAGTTGCCACTCGGTAAAGGCATCCAACAGCGAGCATTGGGGATTGGCGGCGGCAAAAACATCGGGGAAGCGGGCGATCGCCTGCGCGGAATAGTAGCCACCGTAGGAGCAACCGGTGACGCCAATTTGGTCCGACTTACTCCAGCCCTGGCTAACCAACTGGGACACGATTTCGACGCCTTCAACAATGTCTACCTGGCCAAAGTTATCGCCATCCGCCTGGAGCCGGTAGAGCTCGGTGCCAAAGCCCTCGCGTCCAGCCAAGGGAACCGACAAGACTGACATCCCGAAATTGGGTAACAGGTTGAAGGGCATTTCAACTTCGATCGCGAATTCATTCGTCATCGAGTAGCCCGGACCCCCCTGCTGCCAGAACACGATGGGTTCATTCTCAGGGGGAAAAGTGGCTCCGGCGGGCTGTACCAGAAACCCCTCGCGCGTACCATTGCCAGTTTCGAAACTCACCGGATTAATTTGCACATCATTGACCGCCGCGACTTCGGCATTGATGTCGGTGATCTTGGTCGGCGGGGCACTGCCATCCAGCGGAATGGAAAATAACTCGGGTGGCTGCAAAACCGAAGAGAAAGCATAGACCAGGGTTTGGCCATCTTCAGAAATTTGCCAGGAGTCAAAATCAACACTGCCCTCAGGCGTGGGGAGTAGGGTCAATTCGCCCGTAGCAATTTCATAGACATAGAGCTGTCGATTAGTGCCGACCGTGGCATGAAACAGCAGCGTATCGGTGTCAATAAAATGCCCGGTGTTTTCCAGGGGGCCACTCAAAACAGGCGCTGTGATGGTATCGATGACGTTGCCTTCGAGGTCATAAACACGGTAGTAAGATCCTTGAGGATACAGATAGGTCGGGTGCTCGCGCCCTTCGACCTGTCCCGGTTCCAAATACTTAACCAGGATGCGATCGCCTTCAGGACTCATCGCCGCCTCGGCAAGCAGATGTCCTTCCCCTTCCAGGGCGGATAGCTCTAGCTGCAGCGGTTCCAGCTTGACCAGGTCATAAACCTTGAGAACATTTTGCTCTAAAAACATGTTCTCTTCCGGTGGGGTCCGGCCCAAGGCATCTTGATTAACCGGGTCCCCCAGCGTTGGACTGAAGGGGGTTCGTTCATATAGCTTGCGCTCTTCCACCGAAGACATCACAAAGACAACCCGTTGCCCATCCGCCGACCAGGACGGGGGCTGAATCGCCATGCCTTCGGGCAAACGAGCGACCTCAATGCGGTCGAGCGATCGCAGCGAAACCAGATAAATAACGTCTTCTTCTTCCTCGTATACCCGCAGGGCAAACCGCGACAAATCGGGAGCCGCTCCCAAGATTTCGCCCGACTCACTTTCCGTGGGATACACATTTGTATGGGAGACAATACCCGTCTCACGATTCAGAGAAACGATTTCCCATGGCCCAAACAGACTCTCCTGGACAAAGCGGATGGTGTCATTGTTGACCCACTGGATCGGAGTGGTCGGGCTAAACACCTCGTATTCCAACGCCAGGGAATCTTCGAGTTCGCCCGTATTGAGATTGAGAAACTTCACCTGCCAGTCGTATTGGCTCAGGCGATCAATCGTTGCGACCACCAGCGTTGATTGATCGGGACTGATATCGCTCAAAATAATGGGTAAACGAGTCGTCTGCAGCGCATCCAGCTTTTCCAGTTCCGCTTCTTCAAGGGTTGGAAAGTCTGCCTGATCAAATCCTACATTGACGATTTCTGCGACTGCAGGTGCCCCTACAAAGGCCAAACTTGTCAGCGCACCGAACACCCACTTCACAGGTCGAAAACGGTGGTGCAACAATACGGAACAGGAAAGAATCATTATGCGCTGGTTTTGAATAGTAATTAAGACGTATCGCGGGTGGCAATCCTAAAAGATAAGCTTTTCCCGTTCTACCCTAAGTTCCTGAGAAATCCGGGCATCTCATCATATATCTTTTCACCAAAGTCTTTTACATCAGCAGGAGAGCGGCTTGTTGCCAGTCTCTACCGCTACAGTTTCGTAAATTCTAGTATGGCAATTTAATTAGGCTGGCGGGCAAGGCGTTATCGTTGCAACACGGTGGGACGTAAATGACGGTCAATATGGACAGAATGGCATCTGCATCCACAGTGCAGTCCTCGGATGGAAAGGCGACCAATGTTCGGCAGGCAGTCGCGGACAGGGCTGCGGGGGTGGCCCTACGCTCAGTTACCAAAAAATATGGGCCAGTGGTTGCCGTTGAAAATTTGACGCTCGATATTCCAGCTGGGTCCTATTGCTGTTTATTGGGACCCAGTGGCTGTGGCAAAACCACAACACTGCGGATGGTTGCCGGTCATGAATTGGTCACCAGTGGCGAAGTGTACATTGGCGATCGCCCCGTCACGACCCTACCGCCAGCGCAACGGAACACCGCCATGATGTTCCAGAACTATGCGCTATTTCCCCATAAAACCGTCTGGCAAAATATTGAATTTGGCCTCCGGATGCAGGGGGTGGCTAAGGCTGAGCGTCAAGCCCGCGTGGGTGAAATTTTAGAATTAGTGGGCCTGAGTCACACAGCTGATCGCAAACCTGATCAGCTAAGCGGGGGGCAACAGCAGCGGATCGCCCTGGCCCGCGCGCTCGTGACGCGCCCTGAGGTCCTGATGTTGGATGAACCCCTCAGCGCCCTAGACGAAAACCTGCGGGTCCGCATGCGCAGTGAACTCCGTAAAATCCAAAAGCAGTTTGGCCTCACTTTCATCCAGGTCACCCACCATGTGGAAGAAGCCTTCTCATTGTCCGATCAAATTGTGGTGATGGACCACGGACATATCGATCAGGTCGCAACACCCACAGAATTATTCAGCACGCCAGCCTCTCGCTTTGTAGCGAAATTTATTGGTGATAACAATATTTTTGAAGGAAAGGTTTTGCGGACTGCGCCAGATCGCAACGGATTCGATATTATTGAGCTTGATGTAGAGGGTATCGGAACGCTGTTTTGTCGGGGTCATGCTGTACAACCTGGCAAAATTGCGGCTTGTTCGGTTCGTCCTGATCTGTTAACGATTGCGCCCCATGCCACTGATGTCGCGATCCCCTCAGACCAAGCTAATCGGCTGTCGGCACGCATCGTTGATGTGGAACTTACAGGTTACGTAACTCGTGTTGGGTTGTTGTCAGAAGCAACTGGGCAGGAGTTGCTGTATAAGGTAAGGACTCAAGACTGGGTGGCCTCGGACCTCCAAGAAGGTCAAGTGGTTACCCTCTATTGGTCGGCTCATGATTGTGTGTTCTTGCCCAGTTGAAAATGGGCGATGATCGTTAACAAGTGCTGTTTGTGAGGAAAAGGAATACTCATGGCTGGATTATCTCGTCGTCATTTGATTCGCACTGGTCTTGCGGCTGGAGCTGCCGTTGCGGCAGCCCGTTGTGGTGCACCTCCGGAAACTGCCGAGGCACCTGCAGAAACTTCTGAGGCTCCGGAAGGTACCCCTAATAATCCGGCACCGGGCCCGGAAGTTAACGCTAACAACAGCAAAGATGTTACGCTTCGACTCATCGGGACAGGCGTTTCACAAATCAACGAAATTCGGGATAAGGCCCAGGAAGATTTGGGCTTTAAGGTTGAAATGCGGGCGCTTAGCACCGAAGAGAATAACCAGATCGCGATTACCCAACCCGGACAATACGACATCTTTGATGGGGAATATTTCAGCTTGCCGTTGGTGGTGCCATCGGGCAACTTGAAACCCATTGACATCAATAAAATCAAGGATTGGGATAAGATTATCTCCTTCTTTACCACAGGCAAGTTTGAGGGGATGCCGGTTGAGCAATCTCAAGGTACCGCTCCCTACAAGGTGATGTATTTGACAGGGCCAGATTCCACCGAGTTTTCCAGTACTCCTACCGAACACGCCACCCTGATTCCGTTCCAATACAACGCGGATACTTTAGGCTACCGTCCTGATTTGGTGGGCCGTAAAATCGAGACTTGGGGCGAACTCTTTAATGAGGAATTTCGGGGTAAAACCTCCATTCTTGACATTCCCCAAATCGGCATCATGGACGCCGCGATGGTGGCTGAAGCATTAGGTCTGATGACCTTTGGCGACAAAGGCAACATGACCAAGGAAGAAATTGACCAGATTACCGACATTCTCAAGGAGCAGAAGGCGGCTGGGCAGTTCCGGGCTTTCTGGAAAACCTTCGATGAATCTGTCAACCTGATGGCCTCCGGCGAAGTTATTCTCCAGTCAATGTGGTCACCCGCAGTCACAGCCGTCCAAGCTCAAGAAATTGAGTGCATTTATGCACCGCTGAAGGAAGGCTATCGTGGCTGGGGTGGGGGCGTTGGCCTTTCCAAAAACTTGGAAGGAATGCAGCTAGACGCCGCCTATGAGTATCTGAACTGGATGCTGGAAGGCTGGGTGGGGGCCTTCTTAGGACGCCAAGGCTACTACAGTGCTGCTCCAGAGAACTCCAAGAAGGACATGTCTGAGGCCGAGTGGGCCTACTGGTACGAAGGCAAAGAGGCTCCTGAAGATATCGTGGATCCTTTCGGTAAGACCCTGGCGAAGACTGGATCTGTCCGTGATGGTGGTGCGTTTGCCGAGCGCTTTGGCAACATTGTTTGCTGGAATTCCACCATGGAGGAGAATACCTATCTCGTTCAGAAGTGGAACGAGTTCATCGCGTCTTAGCGCCTTAATCTGTCAGGGGTTGGGTTTCTTGGCACGCCAGGGACCCGACCCCTGGTATAAAACCCGCAGCAATTAGGTCCCCGAGAGGAGGGATCGGGTCCCGACATGAATTATCGGTTTCAATTTCAGGTTATTTGGGACAATTGGGAGCTGTTGCTGCAAGGTGTATGGCTAACTCTGCAGTTGTCAGCGCTGGCGGTTCTGCTCGGGCTAGTCGTGGGTACTGTAGGCGCGCTGTGTCGGACGTCAAATAATCCGATTGCCCGCACGATCGCCACCACCTACGTTGAAGCAATTCGCAACACCCCGTTTCTCGTACAACTGCTGTTTATCTTCTTTGGCATCTCTAGTTTGGGGCCACGGTTGGGTACGGATCAGGCTGCCCTACTCGCCTTAACGATCAACTTTGGAGCTTACGCCACGGAAATTATCCGGGCCGGGATTCAGTCTATTAGCCAAAGCCAAATCGAAGCGGGGATGTCTCTGGGCTTAACTCGTCGCCAAGTGTTTCGGCTGGTTATTTTAAAACCGGCGATCGCGAACATCTATCCGGCCCTAACGAGTCAGATTGTGTTGCTCATGTTGCTCTCCAGCGTGGTGTCGCAAATCTCAGCCGAAGAGCTGACTTTTGTCGGCAACTTTTTGCGATCTCGCACCTTTCGCGATTTTGAAATTTACGGGGCGATCGCTCTCATTTACATTGCCCTGGCCCTACTTTTCAAGGTTTTAGCTCAGGTATTACACCATCGTCTATTCAAGTTCACTCGTTACACTTAGAGAAAGGCAAACATGGGTTGATTTGAGTGTCCCAAATGGTATAAACCCTTGCTGTAACCAAAGCGATGACCAGCTTAACTCAGGCACATCAGCTGCTGAAAGTAAGCCCAGCAACAGATTCGGCTTTCTTTTCGGCCTGGTATGAAAACTTGCCTAGTCTTAGCGAACAGGAAAAACAGTTGCTAGACCGCTATCGCGATCGCTACTTTTACTATGCCGAGGATGGTGCGATTAGTGAAGGCACTGTCAATCTGATTATGATAGCGCCGCTTCTAGAGCTCCTAAAGCTGTACGATTCTCCCTACAAAATCCGCAGCGAAGAGCCTGTCAGGATAACCTTGGCAGACGAAGAAACTGTATTACAAGGCGTCATTGATGCCGTAGTTGTTCATCAAGCATTCTGGGTGATCATCATTGAAGCAAAGCCCTATGGCTTCAATGTTTCACTGGCCGTCCCCCAAGCCTTGGCTTATATGAGCGGTAGCTCTGAACCCACCGTTCGCTATGGCTTAGTCACCAACGGTGAAGACTACCTGTTTATCAAGTTAGATTGTGAAACGCTGCAATATGGGCTGTCGCGTAAGTTTACGCTTTCGAATCCTCAGCACAACGAACTGCGGGAAGTCGTCAGTGTAATGAAACAACTGTTACAACAGCTGAATACTCAATCCGGTTTACCCACCCCCTAATTGAGAGACGCGACAGGTCGCGTCTCTACAGGTATCACCTATTTCCCATCATGGGGATTAGCCATTCGGATTCGGGATGATTTAAAAAATTACATGGTTGCAGTCGTAACGGAGCTAGTCGTTGTGCGATGCAACCTGGCAGGTGGCTGTTATAGTGCCCAGTATTTTGTCAGTCTCGCTGATGAAATAGTCGCTGCGATCAATATACGCGACCTGATTATGTAACTTGAGGAATTTCCAATCTGTGCCTGTGGTCACGGCTCCGTAGATACTTCCAACGGTTTCTCCTTCCTGCAAATTAAATTGCTGAGCAGTCAGCATCGTAGCAATGCACTGTCCCAAAACCGAAGGAATGTTCTCACGTTTGGCCTCAACAATTGTCACGACTGGTTGGGTTACAAAAAACTGCTCTGAAGAACGCGTCAAAATAAAATCACATGTACCGTTGAGTCCACGCGCTGCATCCACATTGAAGTCAACCCCAGAAAACAAACTGACTTGCCCCTTGAGCTGACGTTTTACATCAGTCAATACAGGCATGATAATCAGCTCTGAACGAGCTTTTTCGGTGTTGATCGCTGTCGCCAGTGACAGGTTTTCTTCCAGATTGAGCGTGAGTAATTTACTGGGGGAAAGCGGTACTACTTGCGGAAATAGAACCTCAGTTTCCACTGTGGTGAGACGGAAATCCGCTTTTACTTTACTCAGGGTAAAGTTGCTGTAAGGCATGTGCATATCAGCGATTCCAACTACAGACATGATAATGTCTGGAAACTGTTCTTACCTGCCCGTATGAGAGATTTCAGCTATCTGGACATCATCTTCGCGCTGCTGTGGGCTACTCGCTGGACCCTATTGCTTTCAACCGTAGCCTTTCTCTGTGGTGGCATTGCCGGTTTTCTACTGATGCTGATGCGGCTCTCAACCTTTCCGCCTATCAAATATGTAAGTTGGGTCTACTCTGAAATTGTCCAGGGCACTCCCTTGCTACTCCAGTTTCTGCTAGCGTTTTTTGGACTCAGCATTTTGGGCATTGAAATTAGTCCCTGGGCCTCGGCAACCCTGGCACTGACGACATTTACCAGTGCTTTCTTAGGCGATATTTGGCGGGGCTCGGTGGAGGCCATTCCCAAAGGGCAATGGGAAGCGGCCCAAGCCCTGAGCTTGAATTACTTCCAGCAGCTAGGACTGGTGATTTTACCTCAGGCGGTGCGCCTCGCGATCGCCCCGACGGTTGGCTTTCTAGCTCAGGTGATTAAGGGAACTTCGCTGGCAAGCGCGATCGGATTTGTGGAGCTGGCGCGATCGGCCACCAACATCACCAACGTTACCTTCGAACCCTTCTTCGTTTACCTGGTAACAGCGATAATTTACTTCGGCCTTTGCTTCCCGATTTCCGTTTTTAGCCGCAAGCTAGAAAAATCCTTAGCCTACTGATACTCATTTGCGATTTTGGATTGAGGAGTTTGCCCCTGCAATAACGAATTCGCCAATCAAAAAATGTCAGATAGTATTCCTTGATACATTAATCGCTTTTGGGGCTGGTAACGTGAGCCTATTGATAAGCCCCCAAAAGGATTAGGCCATGCGCTTTTCAGTTCCTAAAAAGTGGTTGCAAACCGTCTTGATCGCTAGCTTTGCGTGTATTTTTTCGTTGCTGGCGGTTGCGTGTGTCAATGGCGGCGATGCCCCAAGTGTGACCGCTCAAGATACACCAGAGGCTCCAGCAGCTACTGCTTCCAGCTTAGATAGCATTATCGAGGCTGGCACCATCAAAATTGCGGTTCCCCAAGACTTTGCACCCTTTGGTTCAGTCGATGCCAGCGGTAATTTGGAAGGATACGATATCGACGTTGCTACCCTGATTTCTGAAGATTTGGGCGTGGAGTTGGAACTCGTCCCTGTAACTAGTGACAATCGCATTCCTTTTCTGCAAACGAATAAAGCCGACTTGGTGATTTCTAGCATGGGAGCCAATCCTGAGCGGGCTAAGTCGATTTTCTTTTCAATTCCCTACGCACCTTTCTTTTCGGGGCTTTATGGCTCGGCAGAAATTACGGATGTGGGTGGTTTTGCCGACCTCAGTGGCTACAAGGTCGGGGTGACCCAAGGCACGCTGGAAGACTTGGAACTCAGCGACGCGGTTGCTGACGATGTGCAAATTGAGCGTTTTGCCGACAATAGCCTGACAGCATCGTCCTTAATTTCAGGACAGGTGGATATGATTGCGACTGGCAATGTCGTAGCTGCAGAGCTGGCGAAAAATAATCCTGATAAGAACATTGAAGGTAAGTTCATTATCAAAGAATCGCCTGCCCATATTGGTTTACGCCGTGGCGAAATCGATCTTTTGCAGTGGGTAAATACGTTTGTGTATCACAAGCGTCTGGGTGGTGACTTGGATGACTTTTCGCAAAAGTGGTTAGGTGAGCCGTTGCCGCCATTACCTGCATTTTAGGCGCGAGGGGACGGGCTTCATGGGTTGGTCCTAGGGGACGGGTTTCTCGTATAAGTATTCAAATTCCTGAAGGTAAATCCCAAGAAACTCGTCCCCTGGGATGCCAAAACTAAGCAACCCCTCCCCTAAGAAACTGAAAGGAACCCAGACCCTGAGAAGTCTATGTCTAAATCTTGGTCACTGCTCAAACCCTATGTACTGGCAACACCGCAGGCGATCGCCCTAGCCTTGTTTCTCATCTTTCCTATCGCATTGATTGGCGTAGTGAGCTTCTGGGAATTTAACGGCTACTCTATGACGCCAGCCTTCACGCTGAATAACTACATCGGTATCTTCACGTCTGACGTCACCCTCAAGACCTACCTCAACACCTTTAAGTTCGTAGCGCTGGTGTGGTTGTCCACGCTGCTAATTGGCTATCCGGTGGCGTACTTTTTGTCGTTCCACGTTCCCAAGCTCCGTTGGCAAGTGCTGCTTTTTCTGCTCTGCACAATTCCTTTCTGGACCTCAAACATTATTCGGATGATTTCGTGGATACCGCTGTTGGGCAAAGAGGGATTGGTGAATCAGTTGTTAATGGGAGCAGGGTTAATCAACCAGCCTTTGGAATTTTTGCTTTACTCGGATTTTGCTGTGGTGTTGGGAATGGTGCATCTCTACATCATTTTTATGATTGCACCCATATTCAATAGCCTGATGCGTATCGATCTCACCCTCATTACTGCGGCAGAAGATATGGGCGCTTCAGGGTTTGAGGTGTTTAGAGAAGTGGTTTTACCCCTTTCAGCTCCAGGTATTGCCATTGGCTCCATTTTTATCGTCACGCTGGTGATGGGAGAATTTGTCACGGTACGCCTGATGGGGGGCGGACAAGCGGCTTCCATTGGGAAGTTGATTCAGACCCAGATTGGAAGTTTGCAGTATCCGTTGGCAGCAGCGAACGCGATCGTATTGCTAACAGTGACACTACTGCTGGTGGTTTCGATTTTGCGGGTGGTGAATATTCGCCGGGAGTTATAGGGGCTCTGGGAGGCTTGATGGAGATATCCCGGAGTGTCTAGAGACGCGATATATCGCATCTTTACAAGCAGAAAGGAGAGAAAGATGAGAAAACGATCGCTATCGTTCTATCTGTTGGCGGGTTTCTTTGGGCTATTTGTTTTGTTTTTGTATGGCCCGATGATTACTATTTTTATCCTGTCATTACAAGGACCGGATGGGACATTGACGTTTCCGGTACGGAGTTTCGGATTCTACTGGTTAGGCCAGGTATTCCAAGAACAGCGGGTCGGCAACTTTGTGGAACCCTTTCAGCGATCGCTGGTATTGGGCGCGATTGTAACGACCTTGGCAGCCAGTATGTCCGTGTTGGCTGCGATGGCATTTCGGCAGCGCTTTAAAGGCTCAACGGTACTGTTTTACCTGACGATTGCCAGCCTCATCGTACCCAGCGTGCTGATTTCTCTGGGATTGGGCGTCATGTTTCAGATCATGGAGTGGCCGACCAACTGGTTTACCTCGGGGCTAGGAGCGCACCTGACATGGACGCTACCAATTGCCTTCCTCATCATGCTGGGTATCTTCAATCGCTTCAATGTGTCCTATGAAGAAGCCGCCAAAGATTTAGGAGCCAGCGATATCAAGACCTTCTGGGATATTGTGTTGCCCCTGATTGCCCCCAGTATTGTCGGGGTTAGTCTACTCACCTTTACGCTGTCCTACGATGAGTTCACACGCACGTCTTTGGTGTCGGGGCAATATAACACCTTGCCTTTAGAGATTTTTGGTATGACCACAAATGTCACCTCCCCAGCTCTCTATGCCCTGGGCACTTTAACGACATTGTTTTCGTTTAGCTTGATTGCGATCGCCTACTTCACGTATCGCACCCTCTCACGTCGCCAGCAGTCTTGAGACGAAATTCTTTTTCCTTATTCACTGGTTTCTAAAAGGTTTTGGTCCAAGGCATGGATAAGACTGAATCGAGAGAAATCAGCCTGAACACAAACTATGAAACGATAACATTTCAGACCTCCTATCGTATCAGTCAATACTTATTGCTTCAGAAAATATTGATACAAGTGAAATTAGCTACTGAATGCAGATTTTGAGAGCTTAGAAAGCTCTCAACTGTACATTTTTGCGCTTCTAACTTGTGGCTATCAACTAAAGATTAAAGCTATATGCGTCTAGGGTTCCGGCTTAGCAGCCAAGTTAAGTGACTGGTCCGAGAGATGCAGCTGAGTTAAATGTATTCGTACTTTAACTCAGTTCACGGAGGGATAAAAGCCCGGGAGATGTTAGTGAATCTCGTTTCGAGATTGCTATCTTCTCCCGGGCTTCTGTTGTTGCTACCAATTTAGGGGCGAGAGGGCAGAACTTAGGAGATAAGTACATGGAGAATACAATTTATTCCTGGGGAATCATCATATTCCTGTTAGGAACCTTAGGCGTTGGTGTCTGGGCATCACAACAAATTAAAGGGGATAGTGTCAATTTTTTGGTAGCTGGTCGAGGGCTTACTTTACCGCTAGCAGCAGCTACGTTGATGGCTCAGTCGGTCGATTCTAACGCGACTTTAGGCAACACTGATTTATCCGCAGCATTTGGCTTTTGGGCCGGTGCCTCCTTACCCCTTGGCCTAGCACTTTGTTTGTTGCTTACGGGGTTGTTTTATGCCAAGCCGATGAACCGGATGGGATTAATTACCCTCCCCGACTTTTACCGAGTTAAATATGGTCGCATAACCGAGTTTGTTGCTGCCATCATCATGGTGCTGAGCTTTTCATTTTTGTTGGCAGGAAATTTAGTGGCCGGGGGGTACTCAGGGTAAACGCAAGAAAAAAGAGCCCCAAATATGCTAGAGCGCTAGAGCGCTTGCAAGCACTTTCATCATATAG
>JBCBTQ010000180.1:0-12111 GCA_039818605.1 Cyanobacteria bacterium J06639_14
GAGCTGATAATCGTAAAGCCGGAAAAGCCTCCAACCAAAAACTACGTCAATTCGGCTCAACCTATGGTAATGGTGATAAACGACATCCCACCGACCTGATCAATCAATGAAGTCTTGACATTCTCTAAAAACATCAGCGTTTCATTGTTTGACAACAGGTATATCTCGGCTCCATCAATACTGCCTCTTGTCATCATCTCTATCTAGTGTAAAGAAGTAGGCTGCCCCAGAACATCTCTCACATGTCTAGCCGACTCAGGATGTTGGGCACCATTTATGCGTATAGTTGATAGCCCGATGGTGAAACTAATTGAATCGTCAACCTCCATTTCCTCATCGATATATGCGATGTTGCCATATATCCAGTCGCGGGGGTTCACGCTAATGGTTGCGGGTCCAGTGGTGCCTGTACTGACTGCTATAACATCTACCACGTTTGCTCCGGGCAAAAGCGAGGGTAACACAACTGGAGTTCCAGCTTTGGTGGCTTTGAAGGGGCCTCCTGGCACTTCAACCCCATTCAACTCGATGTTTACCAAGTCGCCATCTTCGGCTCGTGTGTCAAATATTGTCAAAGTAGTTTCGCGTTTTGTTACGACCGTTCCGTAACCAGGTACCGTACCAGCCATGGCTTAAACCAAATGAATTTTCAAGCAGAACGGTAAGATATTTCTGTTTATTTAGGATGTCTCCCAAAACACCTTCATAGATCTTTTGAAACAGTATGATTCTTCACATAAAGTTTGTCTTGAATTCCATTTTATTCAAAATCTAACATCACATTTGATATTGCTAAATTAGAACTATTTGAGTTATCTCTGACTGAGAATGTGAATCAAAGAGAACGAATTAAATTAACTTTTAATTTGCGATGAATATAAATAACTCGTTACCTGAAACCATATGATCTCTAGAATTTTTATAAAAAGACTCAGGAGGAAATTACGCTAGAAAATAGAGAGAGGTGAATGATGTCTTTGATGAAGTCGGTAAGACGAAGGGGATAGTCTGGGATAGAGGTCGGTAGGTCTATCTGAGGGGATTGCATACAACCAAAGTTTTCTATGGCCAACAAAATCCTGTAGGGCACAGAGCCTGATGCCCCTAATGTCAATTAGGACATTTCGCTGTCTTGACCTTGCACAAAAAGGGGATTGATGAAACCCTTAGGCAGAATAGTTTTAGCTTGATCTGGGTCAGGAATCTAAAATCACAGGGTTTACCAGCCCCAAGTCCCAGCACCGCCTTTGAAAGGTCCCACAATATCGCTCGTGATCCAACCGCCGTAGAAGTCGCCAGCCTGGGCTTGGACCTGCTCATCATCTACATAGCAGGCATCCATCTGGCTTGGGTAGATCGCAATACAGTCCTTGATGGGTTCAAAGCGCTCTGTGGGTTGAGGATAGCGCCAAACCCCATGACTGATGGTGCGATCGCCCACTACTAAGTCGTAATACTGCGCCACGCCTTTCCACTCACAGAAGGTCGCTCGTTGGGTTGGAACCAGGTACTGTTGCTGCACATCCTCTAATGGAATGTAATAAACCGGTGGATGACTTGTTTCCAATACCCGCCAGGTCTGCTGCGAATCCGCGATCGGTGTGCCATTAAAAATGATGCGAATCCGACGCGAGGATTGTTCCACCCGGGGCGGACGGGGATAATCCCAAACCGATTCCTGCCCTGGCCCCGGCTCTATCCGCTGCACCATGTAAAATTTCCTTAATTGTCAATATTTGCATTATAAGGACCTCCCGCGAGGCAGGGACACAATGGGAAGACGAAAACTGGCACGCAGACAGGTCATGCAGGGACTCGGGGCGATCGCCGCTCTCACGCCCCTACTGACCGCCCAAAGAAGTCAAGCCAATGAGTCTCCCATTCTGAAACCACCGCGTCTCAAAACCGGCGACACAGTTGGCATTATCAGCCCGGCTGGAGCCACGTTTCGTCAGGAAGACCTTGATATTGTCACCGATGCCGTGCGGGGATTAGGACTCGTTCCCCAAACAGCGCCTCATGTCCTTGATCGCTATGGTTACCTGGCGGGATCCGATCGCGATCGGGCTGCTGATATCAACCAATTCTTTGCCGATCCCAGCATCAACGCTCTTTTACCCATCCGTGGCGATTGGGGCAGTGCCCGTGTCTTGCCCTATCTGGACTATGACTTGATTCGCCAAAATCCCAAGATCATTACCGGCTTTAGTGACCTGACCGCCTTATTGTTAGGCATTACAGCCCAAACGGGCCTGGTCACCTTTCACGGTCCCAATGGCCTGACTGCCTGGCGGCCCAATCAGACAGACCCCTTTCGCCAAATTTTGTTTGCCGGTCAAACTCTGACCTTTGAGAATGTCTCCGCTGCCGAAGACAGCGATCGCCTGATGCAGGTAAAGTTTCGCACACACACCATCACGCCTGGTCAAACGCAAGGACGACTTTACGGGGGGAACCTTTCTGTCTTATCCGGTATCGTCGGTTCTCCTTACCTGCCCAACCTCACCGGAGCCATTCTGTTTTTAGAAGATGTTGGCGAGCCCATCTATCGCATCGATCGCATGTTGACCCAGCTCAAACTGGCAGGCATTTTAGAGCAGCTTGCAGGCTTCATCTTTGGCCAATGCACTAACTGTGGTCCCTCCAGCGGCTACGGAGCCTTGACCTTAGAGGATGTCTTACAAGACCACATTGCCCCCCTCGGTATTCCCGCCTGGTCTAATGCTGCGATCGGCCATGTTGAACCCATCCTGACGCTCCCTTTAGGGATAGAGGTGGCGATCGATGCTAGCGCTGGGCGGATGACGATGCTGGATGCCGCGATCGTTTGAGGGCGTGGGGCGCAGGCTATTTTTTGCCGGGGCGCGGCATTGGGGCAGAGAGATTCATAACTGCAAAAGTATTGATCCACCCAATGCCTTGCCCTTACGAGTCGTTGGGGGTTGATGGTTGGTGGGGAACAGCCGGGGCAGGTTTTGAGTGACAGCGATCGCATGAACCCACAGAGTGCTGAGCTGAATCTGCCCCTACGGTTTGCACCCCATCCGCTTCTACCCTCCCCACATCTACCCATTCACTCAGCTTTTAGGTAGAGTCAAAAGGTCGCAACGCAACCAGCAGAAAGGGGAGTCGGCGTGAATTTTCAGTCTGTGATTACGACGCTACATCGGTTTTGGAGTGATCAAGGATGCTTGATTGTGCAGCCCTACGATACGGAAAAGGGTGCAGGTACTAAAAGTCCCCATACGTTTTTGCGGGCGATCGGGCCGGAGCCTTGGTCTGTGGCTTATGCTGAGCCGTGTCGTCGTCCTGCCGATGGGCGCTATGGAGAAAATCCCAATCGCTATCAACACTATTTTCAATATCAGGTGTTGATCAAACCCTCGCCGAACAACATCCAGGATGTCTATCTGGATTCGCTGCGGGCCTTGGGCATTAAGCCTGAGGATCATGACATTCGCTTTGTGGAAGACAACTGGGAAGATGCTGCGGTGGGAGCCTGGGGGGTCGGTTGGGAGGTGTGGCTGGATGGCATGGAGATTACGCAGTTCACCTACTTCCAGCAGTGCGGTGGGATTGATTGTCGTCCGGTATCCATTGAGCTGACCTATGGCCTAGAGCGCTTGACCATGTATCTGCAGGAAGTGGATGCGATCGCCAAAATTCAGTGGAACGACACCCTGACTTATGGGGATGTCTACATGCAGGCGGAAATTGAGCATTCCAAATATAACTTTGACGAGTCTGACGCCGAGCTGCTTTTTACCCTCTTCACCCTTTATCAAAAAGAGGCTGAGCAGTTGATGGATAAGGGATTGGTCTTGCCTAGCTACGATTACGTGTTGAAATGCTCTCATACCTTTAACTTGCTCGATGCGCGGGGCGTCATTTCAGTAACCGAGCGCACCCGCTACATTCGGCAAGTGCGGGCGCTGGCTCGACGGGTGGCGCAGCTTTATCTTGAGCAGCGCGAGGCCATGGGCTTCCCACTGCTGGAAGCAGCTCAGCAACCGGTGGCATAGTCCAACAACTTTGTCCAACCAGTTTGATAGGCGGGTATTGTTGGCTTAGTTTCTTACGGGGGAAGTTTTGTTCGCAAAAACAACTTCTTTAAACTGCCGTTAACTTGCGTAAACTCCTCCTTGATTCAAATTCTGCCTGTGATACGTTAGTAAATAACAAGGGACAACTAAATAAACATACAAGTTCTCTCAAATCCTATTCGGAAGAGGAACTGGTGAGTAGCCTCAAACCTAACCTCACTTTACTTGAAAAAACACAACTAATGGGTTTTGGATTCGTTCCAAACCAATTTAAATCAAATTAAAGCGTGTTTTCATCAAGTCAGGTAAACCCTTTGAAAGAAACAACCTTAGCTAGTTAAGTAATTTTGCCTAAATCTTGAAAGCTTCAAACTTTGAATAAATCTCAAAAAGGTTTGGCTACCTATAGCTAAGCCTTTTTGCAGTTTAAACGACTATTTTGGGCGGTTCTAAACATATTCCTAGCACTTCAATTGAGGAGCGCCCCACTTTCTCATTTCCTCTATGAGTCTCAGCCTAAGGGAAGCGACTTTATTTTCACGCTTACCCTTTTTTAGACACCGCAGGATGATTCTCAACATACCAACGCCAGGGCCGATCGGTGCCTTGCGTCAGCCCAATGCGCGTGGTTTGCACGATACGAGTTCTCCCGCTCTCGACATCCTGTTGCAACGCCATACTGCGCGGCTCTAGCCAAAGGGGGTGTTCAGGCGTGAGACGTATACCGTTGAGGGATAAATCAATTTGTAAGGTGCGGCAGAGTTTACCCGGTCCAGCGGCAATGCGTTGGGGCTTTTGCTGCTGTTTGGTCTCTAGCCAGGGTGGCATGGCATCAAGTTGTAAAGCCCGGATCAAGACAGCACAGGGCACATCTTCGGCATCGGTCACAACATTGATGCAGTGATACATGCCGTAAATCAAATAGACATAGCAGGTACCCGCTGGCCCAAACATGGCGGCGTTGCGTTGGGTGCGGCGGCGATAGGCATGGCAGGCCGGATCACCCGGTTCGTAAGCTTCGGTTTCGACAATCAGGCCCCGGTATTGGGTGCCATCGGGGAAGCGTCGGATGAGTGTGCAGCCAATGAGTGCAGGGGCGATCGCGGTCGCTGGACGATTGAGCCAAGCCGCATCAAGGTAAGGGCGCGTTGTTGCCGATGACGCTGCCTGACCTGGGTCTGAGGATGGTGTTAAGACCGTTGCGGAGTCTGGCTCCATAAATCGCACTTGGCTCCCCGATGAGTGTACTGGCATCGCGTCGGGGCTGGCACACGGTTCAGCCCTGACGCGATGCGGATTCAACCGATCACTATGGAATCAATACCGTATCAACCACATGGATAACACCGTTGGATGCAGTGATATCTGCTGGACTCACCGTGGCACCATTCACCGTGACCTGCTGGCCCAAACCCACGTCCAAAGTGTATCCACTATGCTTAGTGTGCAAAGCTCCGGCCATAAGCTCATCCGAGGTGAGGCTACCACCCACTACATGGTAGGCAAGAACGCTATATAACAACTCTCGATTTTCCGGTTGGAAGAGACTTTCAATGGTTCCCGCCGGTAAACGGCCAAAGGCATCATCGGTAGGGGCAAAGACCGTAAAGACTTTCCCACTCGATGCTTCAAATGCACCTAACCAACCGGCATGGTTAAGAAGAGCCGTGAGCACATCAAAGGAATCGTTCGAGCCAGCAATCTCGGCAATGCTTTGATCGCTGGTGCTCTGAGCCGTTGCGGGTAATGCGATGAACAAGCTGGCCAACCCAATGCCAGCAATTTTCAGACAATGCGAAGTAAGTTGAGACAGACGCATCATAACCTTGTGAATCTCCTACAAATAAGGTGCCGTAAGCTCAGCTACCGCAAGTCCATACTAAATCCGCATGGCTAACCCCCATTAGGGAAAATAGGTGATACCTGTAGAAACGCGACATGCCGCGTCTCTCAATTAGGGTGTGGGTAAACCAGATTTAGTATCAACGTCTCAAATCGGTGAAGCTAAAGCATCAAATACCCCATCAGCGTTTCATAGAAGCTGACAGGGTAGCTGAGGTCAGACTTATTTTTTTTTGAATGTAGGCTTAAAGCGATGAGAAATTGCTGAGAGCATCTATCTAAACAATGACTATCAGCCCAGCTCAGCGGTGATATTGTCTAGCCATGACACAGAAGCATGACCTTAACTAATCATTCAGACACCTGACACATCGCAGAATTTATCAAAATTTATCCCTGAAGACCAGACACCGCCGGTATTTGGGGTGCATTACGCGGAGTTATCGCTTGACGTTCACGCCCCTGAGGCAGCGATCGCTGCTTGCAAGGCCGCAATCCCCGCCATTCCCACCTCGATATCTTGATCCCCCGTCCCAGAGCCCACTCCCACAGCCCCCACGACTTGTCCATCCATCACAATGGGGAGACCGCCTTTGAGGTTGGTCAATAATCCTCCGGTAGCCAGAGCGAGTTTAGTTTCCACCTCAGCCGGAACCCCTCCGGTATTGACCCGGCTAGAGGCTGCTGTAATGGCTTTTTGGGTAGCCGATAGCTGACTAAGGACCTTGGCTCCATCCATGCGGATAAAGGCCAGCAAGTTACCACCTGTATCAACCACAGCAATACATTGAGGAACTTGCATGGCTTCAGCTTTGGCGATCGCCCCCTGCAAAACAACCATTGCAGCTGCATGGGTAAGTTCCTGAGTTTTGCGTAGATACTGAGCCATGGGGGTTGCTCCTAACTAGTCGGCTTCAACATCGGCTTCAACAATGGCTGCCACCAGATTACTCCCTGGCGCACCCTGGTGCTCATTACCTGCTGAAGCCAAAACCATCGTATCGCCAACCACAGAGGCCACTACCGCATTGGCAACAGCCTTGGCAACAATGCCTGCATAGCCAGCGAGAAAGTCGCTCTGAATCGTGTGGCGGCGATCGCGGACAGCCTTGACGGCATCGGCACCACAATTGACAAACATCTGGGTAATACGCTGCTGTTGTTCCGGTGTCAGAGGCGGGGTGGCGACCATCCCGGCTGTTGCTAGCGCCGCATAAATGCCAGCGGTATCGAGCTGATCGCGCATTACCCCATGGCCCACCCGGTAGCGACTCACTGACTGGGCACTGTTACCCATTACCAAAATGCGACAGGCCGACTGCTCTCCCCCAGCGGATACAGACCCCAAATTGGTATACAGCGTCCGATTCTGGTTAATCACAGCATCACTTAACGGGTCTTCGGTTACTTCTCCCAGAGCCAGAGCAATCCCCAAGGCGCTCGCCCCTTTAGACAGAGAACTGGCCTGACCTAAGTGATGGCTCACCACAGCGACACCCCGCTGAGCTGCATCTTCTAAGCGGGCCGGGGTCATGGCTGGACATTTCACCTCAACACAGTGAATATCGGCTAAATCCGTAATACCCGCATCGGCCACAGCCGTTTTCACAGCCTCAGCCACCAGCTGAATCTGAGTCAGAGTGCCATATTCCTCTGGCTGCAAGATACGCGTATTCGCGGCTCCAACCGTCAAACGCTTCGCCGGTGTACTCGCCGAGGCTGGAGGCTCAACAACACGCCGGGTAAATATGGTGTAGTGAGGACTCATCAGACCCCCACAAAGACCAATCATCATCATCGGAATGCGGTCAAACACAGCCTGGGGTGAAAGCTGCAGATACTCCGCCAATACCAGCTGCATACAAAGGGAGGTATAGCCCCTGGCATAGCCAGTTCCTTCGGTTTGGGCAATGATGCCAATAATGTCAGCAGCTTCAATTTGCTGAGTTGCTAACAACGTTTTGAGACCACTCACATCCTCTGGCGCAGCCATCGGTAATCGCCAAACACCTACATCAAACCATTGAGAATTCGAGTTTTGGACATCCATAAGCGATAACCAGAGAATAGGGACCAGGGAATAAAGTGTAGAAAATAGGATATGTTAAATGCGATTACACGTCGCGATAAACCAGGCAATTCCCTTCGCTTGCTAATTCCGACTTCCGACTTCCGACCTCCGACTTCCGACTTCCGACCTCCGCCCTCCGACTTCCGACTTCCGACCTCCGACTTCCGACTTCCGACCTCCGACTTCCGACCTCCGAATTCCCAAAACCCTATTGCGTGAGAGGAATACCCTTTTTGCATAGGGGACAGTTTTCGGGCGCGACGGCATCCATGCCCTTTAAGGTGATGAGAACCTTGGTAGGACATCCTAAATCAACGGCAAACAATCCTTTCGTTGCAATTAGACCGACACCCACAGGTATGGCATCAGAAGATTGCACAATTTTGATGAGTTTCTTGGCGGTTCCTCCGGTGGTGGTAATGTCATCCACAATCAAAACTCTTTGTTGAGGGGCAATGGCAAAGCCATCAATGAGATGATACTGATGGTCTGTTTGACGCGCGATCGCTACCTTAGTATTCAACCGTTTGGCAGTTTCAAATGCCAAAATGCTACCGGCTTCATTGGCCCCTAAAACAATATCAATCGGTTCTGAAAACTGAGCAGCCATAGCATCTAATAAAAACTCCGCTGCCCTAGGATTTTCGAGCAGCTTAATACAGCGAAAAAAACGACTACTGTGTAACCCACTCGCAAGCTTAAAGTGTCCTTGCTGCAGGGCTCCAGTTGTCTCAATAAGATGATTAAGCTGAGCCTCTAAAGTTTCAGGCATCCTAATTAGATGTCTTGTTGCTTAATGACTTTCACAAAATATCATGATTGAGGAATGCTGCTGTTTCGGCTTAACAAGAAAAGAAGAAACCTCTGAAATAGAATAATCCTCTTGGATGCCTCTTTGATGGAACCTCAACTTCAAGCAGGAAATTTCGCTAGCAGGGGAATCTGGAATTGAGGCGACAGGTGAGAACTGGATTCTGGCTCCTGGCTTCTAACTCTTACCTAACCAGAGTTTTGCAGCTTCATCGAATATCCCTCTAAAGATGCGAAGTGTGTCTGGAGATACAAATATCTCATCTTCTTTAGCCAAAGATGAAGTAGAGTCTTTGATTAAGTAGAAGATTAATCACTTTACTTACGAACTGGAACCCATTAGAATCCAGCCTTTAGGATGTCCATGAGATGCTATATGCAATGTCTTAATAGCATCATTTGGACGTCCCTGAAAGTCTCAATTCTTGCTCCAGTCGAGTTCGTTACTGCTGAATCTCCCTGTATCTCATGTCTAACGATTTTTTGCCAAAATTTTGTGCCAGACCACTTGCGGCTTCAGCCTTGGCTCTCACGACGTTATTTACGGTTGTGGCCTGTCAGACTCCCCCTTCCGAGCCAGTTGCCGAAGAAGCGGCTCCGACCGAAATTGAGGCTGAAGCTGAGGCCGAAGTTGAGACTGAAGAGGCAGCAGTTCCGGAATCCTTGACACCCGTTAAATTCACCCTCTCCTGGTTGCTGCAGGGGGTGGATGCGCCTTTGATGTTGGCCATGGAACGCGGCTATTTTGCCGAAGAAGGCTTAGAGGTTGCCTTTGAACGAGGCTATGGCTCGGCGGGTACGGCCAGTACGATTGCCGCCGGCCAGTATGACATCGGGTTTGGTGATATGTACTCAATGATTGAGTTCAATCAGGAAAACCCTGACGATAAGCTGATTGCGGTTGCTATTGCCTATAACAAAGCCCCCTTTGCGCTGATCACCTTAAAAGACAGTGGCATTGACTCTATTGAAGGCATGATTGGCAAGAAGCTGGGCGCTCCTGTGGGTGATGCACCTCGGCGGCTGTGGCCGGTGTTAGCCGAACAGGTGGGGGTCGATGCGGATGGTGTGGAGTGGGTCAGCATGGAACCGAAACTACGCCAGACCTTTTTGCTCCAGGGGAATGTTGATGCCATTAGCGGCTTTAGCTATTCCATGTTGCCCGCTATTGTAGGGGCCGGTAAAACCCTGGATGACTTGAACATCTTTTACTACACCGATAATGGCTTGGATCTCTATGGCAATGTCATTCTGGTCAAAGAGTCCTTTGCAGAAGCTAATCCTGACACGGTGAAAGGCTTTGTTAAAGGCTATTTGCGGGGGATGCAAGATGCTCTGCGCGATCCAGAAGCTGGGTTGGAAGGCGTATTGGCTGCTGGGGATGAACTGATGGACAAAGAGTCGGAAAAGCTCCGGCTACAGATTGCCCTGGATGGCTTGTTAGTGACGGACGAAGTGGAACAGAATGGCCTGGGGGCGGCTGACCCAGCGCGTCTGGAGGCGACGATCGCTCAGACGGTGAAGGGGTTTGATCTCCCGGAAACCCCACCGATTGAGGAGGTGTTTGACGATAGCTATTTGCCCCCTCTAGAAGACCGGCAAGTGCCGCCTGAAGCTGAGCGGCAGGCATTGTAGCCATGGTAGTCGTGTTGAGGTAGGTCTACCTGCTATGCGAGTGACAGCGCACCCCATCTTGCGGCAATTTTGGTATCCCGTTATGCCCATAGCGCATTTGCAGCGGGGACCTCAGTCTTTTTGCCTGTTGGGTCAAGACCTGGTGTTGTGGCTTAATTCGGCAGGACAGCCAGCAGCACTGGAAGATCGTTGCTGTCATCGGTCGGCGCAGTTATCGCAAGGCAAAGTCCACCAGGGGCAGCTTCAATGTCCTTATCACGGCTGGTGTTTTGATGCGGGGGGGACTTGTGTGGACGTGCCCCAATTGGTGCAACCAACCCTTCCGAACAGTTACCGGGTCCAGGCATTTCGATGTACCCAACGGTATGGTTATGTCTGGGTCTGTCTCGACACGCCGCGGACAGATATTCCGACCATTCCGGAGGCTGACGATCCGCAATTTCGCTACATTCCGGAATTTTACGAAGTGTGGCACTGTGCCGGGTTGCGGCTGATGGAGAATTCCTTCGATAATGCCCATCCTCATTTTGTCCATGAGCAAACCTTTGGGCAGCGCCAAGACCCTGTGCCTCCTGCCCCTGATACCTTTACGGAGACGAGTGAGGGGTTCACAATGACCTATCGGTTATCGGTGAAGAACACTGATATCCAAAAGCAGAATCTGCAAATGACCGATGAGGCGACGGTGAGGATTAGTGAAGGAACCTGGTATCTGCCCTTTGTGCGATCGCTAAAAATTACCTATCCCAATGGCCTGGTCCATTTAATTTTTACGGCTGCTACTCCCATCAGCGATCGCTCGATTCAAGTGGTACAGTTTTGTCTGCGTAATGATACCGAAGCTGATGCCAAAGCCAGCGATATCATTGCCTTTGATCGAGCCGTCACCCTGGAAGATAAAGCGATTCTAGAAGGCACAGAGTATGATGTGCCGCTGGATATTCAAGCCGAACAACACATGGCCAGTGATAAACCAGGGATTGTCATGCGGCATCGGTTAGCAGCGTTGATTAGAGACACATGGTAGACGTTGGCCTGACCCACATTGCGTTGCCCGTCGCGAATGTTGAGCATAGCATCAAGTTTTATCAAGCCTATGCCAACATGCAAGTCGTTCATCACCGCATCGACGCAGAGACTGGTATGCCGGTGGTCTGGCTTTCTGATCAAACTCGTCCATTTGTCATTGTGTTGATTCAGTCTGAATTGGTTCACCCCGTGTTGTCGGCCATGGCTCATTTGGGCGTGGGCTGTCGTAGTCGGGAAGCCTTAGATACCCTGTGTGCCAGGGCTGAGCAGGAAGGTCGGCTCTTGCGGGCACCGCAAGACTCGGGATACCCGATTGGCTATTGGGCGTTGCTGTCCGATCCCGATGGACACACCCTGGAACTCTCCTATGGACAGGAGGTAGGACTCGCGACTGCAACCGCTGCAAAGCTCCCTATGTCCTCTACATCTGATACCGCTGGCGAAATCAATCTTTAGAAACAGCGGCGGTGGCATTGCAGGTTTCTATGCCCCTCAACCCCTAATTCTGGGGGCGCAAGCGTCCGGTCTCGCCCAGAATTGCTGTCCATTAGGCACAAGTTGCGGAATCTCAAGTACAGTCACGTTTCCCGTCCTCCCCTTACCAAGGGGAGGTGCCGTAGGCGGAGGGGTTCCAGCCGCTACGCTAGCGATCGCACCCCCTATCGTCCCCCTTGCCAAGGG
>JBCBTQ010000181.1:0-12081 GCA_039818605.1 Cyanobacteria bacterium J06639_14
TTTCCTCGCATGAAGCAACCTCGCTCTGTCCTCAAAGCTAAGATGGCTGCATGATTCCGCTTAAGTCAGTGACATTGTACCCTAAGATGCCATTGAGCGGTGTCCGCAGTTCATGGCTCATGTTAGCCAAGAACTCACTCTTTGCCTGGTTAGCCAGATCGGCAGCTTGTTTAGCCTGAGCAAGTTCTTGCGTCCGTTCAGCAACTTTGGTCTCTAGCGTCGTGGCATAGCTGAGCAACTGACTATTGGCAAATTCCAATTGCTGATTGGTCAACTGCAGCCGCTGCTTTTTGAAGGCATCCGTTGTCAAGATCGCCCCCACAGCCACAGCAATGAGCGGTGCCGCGACGGGGACCACAACACCGCCTAAAAAAGCCAGATAGGCACCTATTAATAGCGTGGCACTGCCGATAGTGGTCGCGATCGCAGGCCCCAACAAGCGCCGCTTACCTTCGCGGTGGTTACGCATTTCCAACCACCAGTTCCCGAAACTACTCAGGACTGCCCACAGTAAAATCCACGTGTTCTGCTGCCATGTAGACCAAGCGATTAAACCTTGACGCCCTTCCAGAGCACCACTCACTAACTGACTGGTGAGATTAGCGTGAACGAACACTCCAGCCATAGGTAGAGTATTCGACAACCATGAACTGCTGTAGGGCGTGTCAAACACATCGTTAGTGCTTGAGGCAATAGAACCCACAAGCACAATCCGGTCATGCATTAAAGTGGCATCAAAATTACCTGCCAGCACATCGCTGATAGAAATTTGGTGAAATCGGTCCTCGGCACCACGCCAATCGAGCAGAATCTGGTAGCCACCCAAGTCATCTTTGCGATACCCACCATTCCCATTTCGCAACGGCGAGTAGATGGATTTTCCTAGCCGGAATTTCTGCTGGGCGGCATCAATGGCTTCCAGCGTAACCCCTTCATTTGCGAGATACATGAGGGCTAACTCAGGGGCAAGTCCAGTTTTAATCGTGTCAGCTTCCTCATCCTCAGCCGAAAGCATGGCGCGGCGAATCGTTCGGTCACGATCAAGCACAAGATCAGCGATCGCCACCTGTCCCAAGTCTTTTAGCACAGGGGGAGGGTTCACGCGACTACCGATGATGGCCTCAACACCGACGAGTTGGGGGGTATCTTGGTAGACACTCAAAAGCTTCTGGTGTCCAGGTTCCTCAGGCAGATCGCGGTATAAGTCAATGCCAATGGCACGGGGCTGTTGCTCACGGATCGCAATAATCAAATCCGCCAAGGTCTGATCAGGAATCGGCCAATCACCAATTGCTTGAATATCCGGTTCATCGATAGTGACAACAACGATCCGCTCTTCTTTTGATGCAGTCGGGCGCAATCGAAAGAACTCATCACGAATCGCCCATTCCAACAAATCGAAAGTGCCTAGGATATTGCCAACTACGACTGCAACCGTAACACTGGGGGCAATGATCCAAGCTCGACTGGCCCCTTGAAACACAGATTTCGCTTTTTGCCACATGGAGATTTTAATCGGCAGAGTACACAAACTAGATGCGACGACCCCTGGCCGCACATTTTTTGACGTACCTCTATTCTTCCCTTACCGCAACAACTGGAGCCTCGATAATCTGGGTTAGCCCCACAGATGCCAGCAATTCGATCCAATGTTCTGTAATGTTTTCATCGGGAGTTGTCATCTGCAGTTCTGCTAAAGTGGCGACCGTGTCGTACCAGATGCCATTTTGAGCTAGGACTTCTGATGCCTCTAGAGGCGCTGCTGTCGCCAATATTGCGGCTAATGCTTGATCCGGTTCAATGCGCTTAATCCAGGCATCCACAAAAGGGCTTGCTGGTGTAATCTGCGCTTCTACCTGTAGCGTTAGGAACCACTGATAGTTCTGATCAATTGCCAGCGCGGGGGCTGTTTCCGGGATCTGTACAGCAACGATTCCACCTTGCTCGGGCAACGTTACTGTTTGCTGATAAATCAGATTTTGTTCTTCGTCCTTAAGCCTGAAAACAGCCTGTTGGGCAGTAGATTCAGGGACGTAAGCCAGGATCATTGGTCGTGCAGCCAGAGTTTGACCATAAAAGCTATCTGGCGTTAAGGCCAACATCGATTCGGCATCTGTCTGAAATAGGAACGAACTGGTCCCATACTGATTCGCTCGCGAGGCACCCCCACTGGCCGTAGTCGGTGCAGGATTATCGTTAGGAGGCGTGAATAGCCCATCGCGCGAAGCACCCCCACTAGCAGTTCTTGGTGCCGCATTATCGGGGGGTGGAATAAAGTTAAATCCATCGCGTGAGGCACCCCCACTGGCAGTCCTTGGTGCCGCATTATCTGATGGGGGAGTAAATTCGATGCGCGATGCGCCCCCGCTGGCTTGGCGAGGCGCTGTATTATCGGTGGGTGGAGTAAAAGTCCCTCGCGAAGCACCCCCACTCCCCTGCTGAGGTGCTGTGTTATCGGGCGGTGGGGTAAAAGAGACAGCCATGACGGGCACCAATGCCATAGCCAAGAAGCCAGACACCAGCAATGTTATACTAGCCGACTTCATTAACAGATCAGAATTCATCACTACTCACCTATAAAACAGATTTGGCGCAACCCAAGCTAACGCTAACAAAATGAATTACACCGTAAATTTTGAGTCTTACACCCGATTAAAAATGGCCCACAATACTGACTTTGTTTGAGGCCCGTTCATCTTGTTTTCAGTAAGATGCACCTTACTGTTTATGATCGCCTTGTTTTTGACCGCTATTCTCCGACTTTTCTGTAATTTAACAATCTGGATAGATCAACGGTCGCTAAGGCTATACCCAATTACCAATCAGAACATAGGTAGACCAGAAGAAAGGATCTTCAAAGTCAGTCTTGCGTAATAATTCAAGTTGGGCTTGTCTGAGGGCTTCAGCCTTACTGGTATGGGGCCGTCGTAACTCGCGATAAAACGATGTCATCAAATGAGCTGCAACATCATCTTTAATTGGCCATAGTGTTGCAATGGTGGCGCGCGCTCCGGAACGTACAGCCAGCCCGGCCAAGCCCAAAGTAGCGCGCTCATCACCCGTCGCTGTTTCACAGGCACTTAGCGTTAACAATTCAATGGCTTGATTACGACCATTTTCGCGCTGCTGTAGCATCTCTGAGAGTTCGCGAATGTTCACGACACCATCCCATGTGAGCAAAAAAGTTTGACTAAAGTCAGAACTAAATTGCCCATGAGTAGCCAGATGTACAACATCAACGTCACCTGTTTGAACACTCTCTGACAAAGCTTCGCGGGTAAACTCATCGTTGAGAAGTTGGGACGATGACACTAGCTCAGTGATGGCTTTAACTTCCGTGGCGACTGCTGGCAAGGCAGTGAATTGACCTCTTTGTTCACTAATGCCGCCTACTAACGCATGAATGTTTTCTTGATCGAGCGATCGCGCTTGAATGAGCTTTAAACCCGGCGAGAGGGCTACGGGATATTTTTCAATTAAATACTGCTGCCCATCATAGAGGGCCGCCATCGGAATGTTGCGCAATAGCCCATCCAGAACAAACACTAAAGGCTGATCCAGGGTCAGGAGATTCTTCGTTTCGGCGGGGCGAATGAGCCAATCATAAAGTTGCTGAGAGGCCTGTAGCCGCTGAGGCTTGTCGGCAGAAGGATGTAGCAGTGCTAATAATTCATGCAGAAACGCCTGTACCGTAGAAGCCTCGATCGGGATTTCCGATACATCGAGCTGTTCGTTAGCCTTGGCATAAATTGTGGCCAGTCGATCAGGAAGAATAATGGAGTAGATAACTGTCGCCGTTGGGTCAATTTGATCAATCTGATTCGCTTGTAAATCCAGACAGGCTTCGCGGAAGAAGTTGTCTAATTCAGCCACTTGCAGAGCTTCTAGGACATCAAGAGTCTGTTTGAGTGCTGTTGGCGTTTTGAGATCTAACAGTAAGGCCACTAACTCACGATAAACAGGCTCAACCTGCTCTCGATAAGAAAATTGAAAATCTTGGTTAATGGCAACCAAATCACCCCGCAATGATTGCAGCGCGTCAACCGCCTCACGATAAATATCGGCAGCTGCCTCGGTCTGTTTTTGCTGCTTCAGCAAGCGTCCTAACTGCCAGGCTGATTGGGAAATGACATCCGCTGCTTGAGTTGAGCGCGCGACTTGGAGAGATTTTTGGGTTAAGTCGAAGGCGTCAGACCATTGCTGAGCCTCAATGTACAACTGTCCCATTTGGCGCAGTGCGTGAGCTTCGGCTCGCGGATCTTGTAGATCACGCGCAAACTGAACGGCCTGGGCTAATAACTGATTGAGTTCGGAGTGCGTGATCGGTGACGCGGATAGTTGAATGAGATTATGGGCGAAATTAACAATGCTGTAGATGGCCGTGCGGCTAGCAGGCTGATTTTGTAATTGTTCAAATAAGCGCAGCGATAACCCAGTTGCTAGCGTCTGTTGCTGCGATTTAACGTATAGGGAAAATTGCTCTAGCTGAGCTTGCAGCTGATCCTGTGGTGTTAGGGCGGCCTCTTCAGCTTCAACAAAATAGGCGAGGGCAATGTCAGCCGATTCCACTTCGGTCGCAAGCTTACCGATACTAAAATAGGTCGCACTCAGTTCGGTTGTGGCATTAATCCGCTGGGCAATTGCTAGAGCCTCAGCCATTTGGTTGTAACTATCGCGTGGGTCCCCAATCAGCTGTAAGGCTTTGCCTAAGCTGCGTAAACCTACCACCTTCACCGGGGAATCGGGGAGCATAGCGAGCTGTTGATTCGCACTTTCCAGTCGCTCCCGAGCACGACGGTAAAAGCCAAGACTTTGTAGGGCTTCTGACTGATTGATCTGGCTACCCAGGACCCCAATCGCATCTTCTGCCTGAGCATAGTAATCTTCTGCTTGTTCCCAGATGCGAAGAGCCGTTTCGGCTTGCCCTAAATGTAGTTGTAGATTTGCATAGGTGTTTAGGGCTTGGGCCTGCAGCGCCGGAGTCTGTGGAAATTGTGCCAGCAACTCAAGACTTTGCGTGGTTGTTTGTTCGGCTTGGGACCATTGATTGAGAGCTTGGTGAGCGGATGAGAGATAATTGAGGGCCATAATCTGCTGCGTCCGATCGCCCCCCTGAGCCGAGCGATCGGCAGCCGTTTGCCAGACATGAATGGCCTCAGCATAGCGACCAGCATCATATAAAGAATGGCCAGCTGCCAGCAACTGGGTTGCTTCTGTGTGTTCAAAGACGGCGACTGGTGTCATCGGCGACTCATCGGTGGCGTGCGTGATGCCTGACAACGGTATCGTGGCCAATACAATGGCCAGTCCGAGTCCCCACAAGACAAACCCCAAACGTCGATATAACCTGGGGAGCCGAAGCCGACCCAGGTCTCCAGTTGTTTTGCTATTGCTGTTATCCGTATTGGACACTGCTCATATCCTTCCCTGTCAACTTCTCAAACGAGTGGTGAGATACATTTGGAAAACCGCAAATCCCAAGCAACTGGACTGTCATCCATGTTGAAGACTGCTTATATCCTTCCCTGATAATTCCGCAAATTAGCGGTGCGTATATCTTCTAGTCAGCCACAAATCTAAAGCGGCTGTACGGTTGGTGGGACTGAACAAGTCGCGTACGGTTGGCCCTGAGGAACGGTTGCGGCCTCAACGGCAAGAAGCTCAACTTGCCCGCTAGCATTAACCTGCCAAGTGGTAGCCTCGACCAGTTCCATAGAAGCAGAAGCTGGTACCACAGGAGCCGCATACACATTATCGTGATTGGGCAAAAAAGTTGAAAGATCACGGGTATCGTTCCAGGTAAAGTGGCTGCTCGTCGTGTGAGTGGGATTGAGAGGAATGCCGCCTCGTCCCGTGGCGATGAACTCATTTCCCCCGCTCGCCATGCATCCCTGGGCAATTTGAGTGCTGGCATCAACAGGGGTACTGGGCAGTTCTACCAACCCAGAGTCCGGATCAAGATCAACGTTATTAATTTCGACCATGCCACTGAGGCCAAATTGAGAACTCGCCGTAATGTCATTCGCCGGTGTGAGCTGCTCCCGAAATTCAAGGCCAAACAGGCCCTGCGTTGTGATGGCAATACTGCCGCCACTGCCAAAAACGGCATTGGCCGTAATATCACTATTTTCAACGCCGACGATAGTTGGCGACATTAAAACGATATTGCCACCTGTGGCCGCTCCTGTAGCATTTGTGGTGATTAAACTTCCCTGGCCGCATTAAGAGCGTGCGATCGGCTCTGAGGTCCAAATTCCCCTCGCTGCCCGCTGTAACGTCTGCTTGAATCGTACCGTTATTGAGATACAACTCTTCTGCCAAGACGTTCAAGTTACCAGAATCACCACCTCCCGTGCTACTAACAGAAATTACCGCGCCATCCCGAACGCTAATTTGGCGACCAGTGAGATTAATAGAGCCAGCAGCAAAGTCCGTTGATGAGTTGGTGGTGATGGTGCTAGGTAACCCATCATCAGACTGACCCGAAAGATCAATTTCAGTTGCCTGAATGTTAATGGTGCCGGCATCACCAGCGCCGTCGGTAGACGCTGTAATTTGTCCACCGTTATAGACCCTTAAACGATTAGCTGCTATATCTAACGACCCACCATTGCCCGTCGAACCACCCACGGCGTTAGCGACTAAACCACTAACCGCACCCCCAAAATCCACAATGGGGTCAGCGACTTCTATGTCATCGGCACGAATCGTAATACTGCCCCCATCCCCTTCTCCAAGCGTATTGACAGCAACTTTCCCGCCTTCCACAACGCTTAATCGTGGGGTCGCAATGCTCAGGTTGCCAGCATTTCCTGTAGAGCCCAACTCGGCACTAGAGTATAAACCGCTCGAAAAAACATCCCCTGAAAATGAAAAGGCACTCACTCCAGTGGTTGTCACTGAATTTGTGGCCCTTATCACTAAATTACCAGCGTCGCCATTGCCAAAGGTGCTTGTTGCTACCTGGGCCCCATCGCGCAGAACTAAATCTGCAGCCGTCACTATCAAGTCACCCGAGTTACCATCGCCAAATGTCGAGGTTGAGACTTGGCCAGATTGTAGGACTAACTCGTCAACGTTTAGCCTTAACTCACCCCCATCGCCAGCGTCAGGCCCTATTCCCAGGACATCAACGGCAACCAGTGTATTCCCTTGAGTCTCTAAGCGATCAGCATTAAAAGTGATATCGCCGCCTTGCCCCGCGTCAAAGGTACCTGAGGCAAGAATCGTTGGCACTGAATCAATATTAGGATTTCCCAAGATAAGAACATCGTTTGCATTAATGGTCATCCCACCACTAGCGCCTTCAGCAAAGGTGTCGGTGGTAATAAGAGCCCCTTGACCGAGTAATAACTGGCCTGTCTCCATCACCAAATGGCTACCTTGTCCTCGATCAAAAACATTGACGACGATAAAACCGGCAATATCGCTACCATCTGTACTCATTACTTCTAACTGTTCAGAGGCTCGAATAGTCACCGTTCCACCATCAGTTGGTCCCAAATTAGAAGCTTCTAAAACAGAATTATCTAACAAGCTCACATTACGACCCTGGACTTGGAAGGTGCCCCCACCATTACCACTGACATCAGCGTAAGTTTCTTGGGCAAGCGTAATATCCTGAAAAGCCGCTGTGTTGGTATAGTCCAGCAGGAAGGTGCTGGGATCTAATCCCACTTCGCTGCCAGGAGCCACACTTCCTAGTGAGAGATGCCCCGCCTCAGCTGTGAGCTGACTGCCGGTTAGCTGAATATCCCCCCCCCAGCAGCCCCAAGGATTCCCCTAGAGGCACTGTCAGGCTGCTTTGATTGACTGTAATTTCGTTGGCTGTATTACCAAACTGTAAACCCATTGGAACAGTAATACTTAATAGCGGACGTTCTGTCGCTATCGTTGTGCTGAATTCATTCCCATCCGCGAAGCTGAGGCTATCAGCAGTGGTGGCAAAAAAGGAGCCGCCGATGTTTAAAGAAGCGTTGGGACCTAAGAGGATGCCATTGGGGTTGAGGAGAAATAGATTGGCGGTGCCATGGGTCTGGATCAAACCATCAATGTTAGAAGGACTATTGCCCGTGACACGGCTAAAAATGTTTTCAATATCTGTAGCGTTGTTAAAAATGGCGGAACCATCTGTGGGAATAGAGAACTGACTAAAACTATGAAACAGATTATCACCAGCGCGATCGCCGCCCTCAATGGTGAAGTTCTGGTCATCAAAAGTATTGACGGTAGTGGAAAGTGTGTTGTCTGCTTGGATATTCTGAGCCATAGCTGGGGTCGCGATCGCCATACCCCAAAAAACACTTAAACCAATTTTCAGGAATGCCATTCTGTTATTTTTACTTAGGTAGAAATATCGAGAAAAGACAACTGAATATCTAAGACGAATACGTCATCTTCTATGCACCTAATTTAGGATGCCCTATTGCTAGTTTCAAAAAATCATTTACTTTTTGAAGACTGGATAACTATCCTGGAAATATTGCCAAATAAACTTATCGCTTCATGGAATAAGGGGATCTCCGAGAAAGAAATCACCCGAAAATCAGTCTTTATAGGCTGGCTTAAACGAAGTAAAACCCAGCAGCAGAGCAATTCTAGAAGTGTTAGGTCGCGTGCCTTAATGCCAACCTACGATGGTATATTCATTTCGAGAAATCCCCTAAGCAAGCATTGAGGATAAGGACAAATACTTTCTAAGTAGGCGTCACAAGTATCTGTAAATCAAATTATTTCCGTATCTTAGCGATGCAGCTTGCCCCCCGCTGTCGCCGCCCCTACGCCCTCCGGGCAGGCTACGCCACCAAAAAAGGGCTCCGCAAAACCTGGGTGGAATACCCCTTTTGCTCAAGCTATCCATTAGGCAGAACTCCAGCAATGCTTTGCTCCGCAGGGGGGCTAGGGGCTGATTGTGAGGCTGTAGCTAGGGCAAAATTACGTCAACCCTCTCATTACACCCGATCGATTGCTCCTGTCCCTCTTGGCAAAGGGGAATATCGGGGGTGCGTAGCGGCTGGCCCCCCTCCGTCTACGACACCTCCTCTTGGTAAGGGGAGGACGGGAAACGTGGCTGTACTTGAGATGCCGTAACTTGTGCCTAATGGACAGCTTTGCTCAAGGGGAGTTGGGGGGATCAAGTCGTCATCGTCAGCGGTCAGAAACTTAATTTACGCCGTCGTAAGTGACGAGATTGAGCAAAGCGATCAATCTAGAAAGGTTGAACGGCTGCCGCTCCTGAACAAGTTACGTGCGACTGGAACGCAGTGGAATCGTTGACGGCTAGTAGCTCCACTTGGCCGCTGGTCGTCATCTGCCAAGTGGTCGCTTCGACCGGTGCGATCGCATCAGAGTCCGGTATTGGAGGAGCCCCGTACATATCATCATCGTGTACAAAAGCGGAAAGATCGCGGGTATCGTTCCAGGTGGGATGACTACTCGTCATGTACGTGGGATTGATAGGTATGCCGCCCCGTCCTGTAACGATGAACTCATTGCCCCCGCTCGCCGTACACTCCTGGACAATTTGAGTGCTGGCATCAACAGGGTTACTGGGCAGATCTACCAACCCAGAGTCCGGTTCAAGATCAACGTTGTTAATTTCGACAATACCACTGAGGCCAGATTCAGAACTTGCCGTGATGTCATTCGCCGGTGTGAGCTGCTCCCGAAATTCAAGGCCAAACAACCCCTGTGTTGTGATGGCAATGTTGCCGCCACTGCCGTCTTGGGCATTGGCGGTGATATCACTATTTTCGATACCGACGATAGTTGGCGACTTTAAAACGATATTCCCACCTGTGGCCGATTCTGTGGCATTTGTGCTGATTAGACTCCCCTGGCGCATTAAGAGGCTGCTGTTAGCTCTGAGGTTCAAATTGCCCCCACTCCCTACCATGGCTTCTGCTTGGATCGTGCCATTGTTGAGATACAGATTTTCTGCCAAGACGTTCAAGTTGCCAGAATCGCCTTTCTCTGTGCTACTGACAGAAATTACCGCGCCATCCCGAACGGTAATTTGGTCGCTAGCGAGATCAATGGAACCAGCAGCAAAGTTCGTTGATGAGCTAGTGGTAATGGTGCTGGGGAGCCCATCGTCAGACTGACCCGCAAGATCAATTTCAGCTGCCCGAATATTAATGCTACCGGCATTTCCAGCACCGTCGGTAGAGGCGGTAATTTGTCCACCATTGAACACGCTTAAACGAGTCGTTTCAATATCTAAGGAACCACCGTTGCCTGCTGAAGTTTTCACAGCATTCGCCACTAAACCACTCACAGCTCCAGTAAAGTCTACTAATGGATCGGCTACTTCAATTTCGTCGGCCCGGATGATGACATTTCCGCCCGCTCCCGCCCCTACTGTATTAACAGCGGCTTTTCCCCCCTGCACAATGCTCAAGCGTGGGGTTGTGATGCTCAGGTTACCGGCATTGCCTGTAGAACCTGGCTCGGCACTGGAAAATATTCCACTGGAAAAAGGCCCTTGGGAAAAGGTATTAGAGCCTGTAATTTCAACCGACTCTGTGGCTGTAACTGTTACGTTGCCTGCATTTCCTTCCGTCAAGGTGCTAGTTCCAACCTGGGCTCCACCTCGCAAAGCTAACTGCCCAACATGCAAATCTAAATCGCCAGTATCACCGTTCCCCCGGCTATATACCGCGATAGCTAACCAGTCCTGTCCAATCAATCGCTCAGCTGTAATCTTAAGATTGCCTCCCTGACCTGGTCCAAAGGTGGTTGTTGATAGAGCGGTTGGAACACCATTTCCATCAGGGTTACCAAAGAGCAGAACGTCATTGGCATTAATCGTCATACCACCACTGGCACCTGAGCCGAAGGTGTCAGTCGTTATAAAAGCTGATTGGCTCAGCCATAACTGGCCTGTTTCTATCTGTAAATGATTGCCTCGTCCGGAATCATAAACGTCTACAAAAATGGCGCTAGTGCTGCTGGAAACCCCAAAATCGCCGATTACCTCAACGCGTTCAGAGGCTCGGATGCTAACCGTACTACCATCGATAGCCCCAGTGTTGATAGCTAACAACAGCGAGTCCTCCAACACGCTAATTACACGCCCCTGGACTTGAAAGGTGCCGCCACCATTACCACTGACATTGGCGACAGCTCCCTGAGTGAGCGTAATATCTTGAAAGGCTGTTGTGTTGGCGTAGTCCATCAGGAATGTGTTGGTGTCCAGTCCCACTTCACTACCAGGAGCCACACTTCCCAGCGTGAGATGCCCCGCCGTCGCCGTGATCTGACTACCAGCTAGCTGAATATCACCGCCTACTAACCCCAAAGATTCGCCTAGCGGTACTGTCAGGTTGCTTTGATTGACGGTAATTCCGTTAGCTGTATTGCCAAACTGTAGTCCCATTGGCACACTAATGCTTAATAGCGGCGGCCCCGCTGCTATGGCTGTGCTGAATTCATTGCCATCCGTGAAGTTTAGGCGATCGGCAGTAGTGGCAAAAAAGGAGCCGCCAATATCTAAAGAAGCGTTGGGGCCAAAGAGAATGCCATTCGGGTTAAGGATAAATAGATTAGCGGTGTCGTTAGTCTGAATTAGACCGTCAATATTGGAGAGGCTACTGCCCGTGACGCGGCTGAAGATGTTTTCAATATCGACAGTATTGTTGAAAATTGCGGAACCATTGGTGGGAATGGAGAACTGGTCAAAGCTGTGGAAGAGGTTATTACCGGCCTGGTCTCCTTGTTCAATCGTAAAATTCAACCCATCGGGGGAAATGACGTTGGTGGAAAGGCTGCCATCGCTGGTAACCTGGGCCATCCCGGCTCCCGCCCCGAGGCCAAGCAAGACTATTGTGCCTATTATGCTGCTGTGCAGGGATGTGTGAAGCAGCATTTGCTCTAAGTGGAACCACATTGCGCCTTCCTCCCTTATCCTTGTGATTCTTTAACTAGTCAAGAATTCCCCATTTCCACCCTGGTCACATCCAGATCCCTGATTTTTCCTACGGAAAAATGCTTAGTTCTCCAAACAAGTATGGTTTATTTCCCAAGCGAAGAATCAGAGAATTCCTGGATAAAGAAGCTGCTAAATGACGGATTCTAGCATCG
>JBCBTQ010000182.1:0-11793 GCA_039818605.1 Cyanobacteria bacterium J06639_14
GGCGGCAGTTCTTGCATGGCAAAAGTCTACCATCCTCGCCTGCACCAACACCCAGGTCAACCCAGTTGAGCAATTACAATATTACATTTCGTCTGTTCCAATAATTTGTTAGTCCAGTCAAGGTATCGGCTTGTATCGCCTCTTGATACGTGACCCTCGTTGATGATGGGTTATGGGGCGAGTCAATATTGAGAAATCTGTACTTTGATTTTGAGTTTACTGATGTTGCCCACCTTACGGTTGCCCTAGAGCTTTTGCGCTGTCGGCGCGTCGGCTTGCTGTTGGAACTGCCAAGAAATTTTCACACTGAGTATGAAGGTCAAAATGGAATAGTTTTGCGGCTTTCTCAACTGGAAGGAGGTGCTGCCGTGGATGGACTCAAGGAATTGGTCGTTGATAATCCTTTGGTAGCGTTTACTACGTTGTTGTTGGTGAGTTTGACCCTGCCGCCCTTGTTTGAGCGGTTGCAGTTGCCTGGCTTAGTTGGCCTATTATTCGCTGGGGTGGTGCTGGGGCCCAGTGTCTTAGGGCTGCTCGATCCAGCAGGCGATATCGAAAAGCTCTTTGCCGATGTGGGCAAGGTTTATCTCATGTTTGTGGCCGCTTTGGAGATTGACCTGAAGGAATTTAGTCGCAACCGCAATCGCGCCATGAAGTTTGGTGCCCTTACCTTTGCAATTCCTCTAATGGGGGGCATTTTGTTAGGTCGCTGGACGGGGTTTGGCTGGGTAGCGGCAGTACTCATTGGCTCACTAATGTCGTCTCACACGCTGTTGGCGTATCCCATTGTCATGCGACTAGGCGTCACCCGCGATGAATCTGTCACCGTTACGGTTGGCGCAACGATTTTTACCGATATTGCAGCGTTACTGGTGCTGGCGGTGTGTGCCTCTCTGCAGGGGGGTGATTTCTCGCCGTTATCGCTGACCTTGCAAATGCTGGGGTTGGCAGTTTATGCCGTTACTGTGCTCTTTGGCCTGAACGGGGCCGGTCGGTTCTACTTTCACCGCACGGGCAGTGAACAGGGTAATCAATTTTTGTTCGTGTTGCTAGCGGTCTTTTTGGCGGCGGTCGGCGCACAGATGATTAACGTCGATAAAGTCGTGGGCGCTTTCCTCGCAGGCTTAGCGGTAAATGGCGTGGTGGGCGATGGCCCGGTGAAAGAAAAGGTGGAATTTGTTGGTAGCTTTCTATTCATTCCATTCTTTTTTGTCTGTATGGGACTGTTGCTCGATGTGCCGGTGTTTATAGAGGCGCTTACGGATCGTCTTGGGTTGACCCTTGGTATTGTGCTCGTCCTGTTGTTAGCCAAATTTTTGGCAGCGGCGATCGCGGGGATCTGGTTCCGCTATAGCCGCATACAAATCTTGACCATGTGGTCACTGTCTTTGCCCCAGGTGGCGGCGACCCTGGCAGCTGCTTTAGTCGGACTACAAGTGGGCTTAATCACGGCCCCCGTGTTCAACGCCGTGATTGTGCTGATGTTGGTCACGTCTCTGGTTGGTTCAACGACTACTAGCCGCTTTGCTGGACAATTACCACTCCCGACCGGGCCTTTAGTCCTGGATGACAAAATTGCGGATGACTGGCTTGCAACTGAGGGCACACCGCAGAAGCCGTTTGTTGTGGTCGTACCGCTATCTAATCTTTCAACGCAGCGCTATTTGATTGAGATGGCTGCCTTCATTGCCCAACATGAAAACGGCTATGTAGTGCCCTTGGCGATCGCTCCTGCCCATGCGCACATGGACGATCCGCAGTTGCTGACCGCTTTAACCCATCATCAGCAACTCCTGCAAACGGCCCAAGCCATCAGTGAAGCCGTGGGCACCGAAGCCCGCCCACAAATCCGCATCGATGACGATATTGCCGATGGTATCAGCCGCACCGCCCGTGAGCAGCATGCGCAACTCGTGGTGATGGGCCGCAGTCAAACCGAAGGGTTGCGGGCACGTCTTTTGGGCAGCGTCATCGACAATGTGTTTTGGGCCTCTCACTGTCCGGTGGCTGTGACTCGGTTGAAGAAAGCTCCGATTGAGCTAAAACGCATCTTGATTCCCGTCAAGATTATGACGCCGCAAACGATCCGAACGATCCGCTTTGGACAAGTGTTTGCGGCTACCCATGCGGCTTCCATTACGTTGCTGCACGTCCGCGATCGCACCCATTCCGACCAAGACCTTCAACGTTTCAGAGGTCAACTGCACGCGGTCTTGGCCGAGGGAAACCCGGTCGAGTACGGTATCAAATGTGTTCACCATACTGATCCGGCTGCCGTCATTTTGACCGCTGCTCGCCATGTGGATCTCGTAATTTTGCGATCCATGCGCCGCCGCACTGCAGGCGGTCTGGCCGTCAGCGACGTGACTCATCAGGTGATTGATGCCCTTACCTGCTCCGTTGTTCTGTTTGGCGAGCCGCATTCCTGAAACGGCTGGAATGGATATGCACAGAGGCTTAGTGTCACGGAGCCTCTGTGCGTGCCGTCGCTATGCACTGTCCAGCCTGAGGACACCCGCATACGTCTCAATCAGGTCACCAGCCCTGGCTATCCTCGCTATTTCTATCACCGTTGCCAGCGTAGCTTTACCCAGCGAACCTCTGATGCAGCTAGCGCTTGGGTGGCAAAGCTAAAACCTTTGTTGAATCTGCCTCTGGCGATAGATCCGTTACAGATGCCATCGCTATACTTTGCAGTTGGGTGCGATGGAGAGACAGGATGAGCACTGAACAAACGACACTGTTTGCCTTTTTGACGCGGGAGTTAGGGGTTCCGGCAGAGGCGATCGCTTTGGGTTTGAAACAATCAGCCGCAACGCCCAACCTGCTACCGATGGTGCTTTGGCAATATGGATTGGTGACTACGCATCAGTTAGACCAGATTTTTGCTTGGTTGGAGGCGGGCGTTAGCTAGGCTCGAAGTGCCTGGAGCCAATACGATAAGCAACAGCCTGAGCGGATGGCAGCGCAATACGTCTCAGGCTTGCTGTGGGGCTGTTTCAGCCGGTCTTTTTATGACAACAGCTTTTTTTGGATTATCCCAACACCAACTTGGCAGAGTGCTGGCACCACCTTCAGGAAATCAAAGATCTGTATGAAAAGAGGGCGGCTAACAGCAGGACTAAGTACCGTTTGAGCGGGTCTTTCATATTTAAATATGCAGGCACAATCTCCTTCGGAAATTTTACTTAAGATGGATGCCTTCATGTCTGGAAAGGCTCTTCTAGCACCTTCCACCTCCATTTCGCAAATCACTCGGCAAGGAGTTTCTAAACCAAATTCTTGAGCGATCGCTAAGGCTGGACAAACTCGTTGAATTTCTAGGGCAGCATCTTGACCATTCTGGGCAATATCGACAATCTCAGTGGTGAAACCGGCAGCCCTTAGGAGTGGAATAGTCTTTTGAAACCCTTTAGCCAGAGTGGTTCCGTTGATAAACGCACCCATCAACAGTTTCTGTTGTTCTGGATACTTCTCCATCAACGTTTCAAAGGCGGCTTCTTCGCCAATATCTGCCGCTAGTTGAGTGTATTTTGTGAACCGATTTCTGAACATATTATTGACCTTGGACTGATTCAAGTTCAAGATATTTTTGAACTCTAAATCACCCATGCCAGTTTTGCCATCCATTGGTGTATCCATAAGGAACTCCTATTTTAATCCAGAAAAAAACGCTTGGATGTCATGAGAAAAGCTTCTTTTTCATCATCTCAACAGCAATTTTCAAGAGGGATGGAACTAATTTCAGAATGCCAAGAATCTGGATAAAGGTAGAGGTTTTTTTGACCGGATCAAGCTCTATCTTGGCGGGTCTTTCATATTTAAATATACAGACGCAATCACCATCAGCCATTCTGCTTAAAACGGATACTTCCATATCTGGAAAGGCTCTTCTAGCTCCTTCTAACTCCATGTCACAAATCACCCGACAAGGAGTTGCTAAACCAAATTCTTGAGCGATCGCCATGGCGGGACAAGCCCGTTGAATTTCTAGGGCAGCATCTTGACCATTCTGAGCAATATCGACAACTTCAGTCATAAAACCGGTCAATCTGAGGATCGGCACGGCTTTCTGAAACCCTTTAGCCAGAGTGGTTCCGTTGATTAGCGTACCCATCAATCGTTTTTGTTGTTCCGGATACTTCTCCATTAACGTTTCAAAGGCTGCTGCTTCGCCAATTTCTGCAACTAGATGAGTATATTTTGCGAACCGATTCCTGAGTCTACTCATGACCTTGGATTGATTAAGGTTCAGAGCGTCTTTGAAGCTTAAATCACCGACACCAGTCTTGACCCCGAGCTGCGTATTCATGAGTTTCTCCTATGTTTGTATTTAGGTATTTCTAGAAAGAATGAGTCATCCAATCTAGGGATTGAGTGAAAGCCAAAAATACCGCATCATCATGATGATAGAGAGATATCTAAGCGCAACCATAAGCATCAAGACGATGTCAACCTCAAATTCACTGACGATTGAACCGTATTGTCTTACTTGCTGCCAAATTGAATTGGATTCTCTGACATTTTTTAGCGCCACTTTATGGATATTAAAATACGGCTCTATCCAGCCTACAAAACTCATGTTTCGAACCTGCATGGTTTGTACTACTTTCATGACTTAACCTCGCAATAATTGATGTTTTCATAGACTTTTACTTGCATTTTGCATTTACATCCCACTACACCCATTCTCGAGGCTGTCTGAGAACCTCCTTTAGAAGGGCTTCTGGGCTACCAGGTTGTGGTTCATCATCGTATTCCCAACTCGCAAAAGCAGGCATACAGTTAAAGACACTTTGGGGTGTCACCATGCCGCTTTCTAACCCGAATTTCATGCCTCGATCAGAGGTTAAAATAAATTCCACATAGCGTCCTCGAACGACGCGTTGCCATTGCTTATTAGATTGCGTAAATGGTAAATCTTTGCGACGCTCTACCAATGGAAAATATGCAGGAACGAAGACCTCGGTACAGTCTTTAACAAAGTCTAGAAGCGCTATCGTATTGTCGTCTCTGAGATGATCAAAGAAAATGCCCCCAATCCCTCGACTTTCACCCCGATGACGAATATAGAAATAGTCATCACAGTTCTGCTTAAACTGGGCGTGATCCGCCACTTCATGCTTATCACAAACATCTTTGTGAATCTGATGGAAATGGATGGCATCTTCGACAAAGAGATAGGTGGGGGTTAAATCAGCCCCCCCGCCAAACCACCAGTAGTCCGGTCGATCGCGATCACCCACTTGAAAATAGCGATAGTTGGCATGCACGGTAGGAGCCATGGGATTCTTGGGATGAATGACGACGCTGCTCCCCGTGGCAAAAAAGGTCTGGCCCTGCCCCCCCGATTGCTGATCGGCGGCTGCCGTCGTGAGGGCCCCAGACGTTTGAAAGTTCATGCCGGGCGGTAAGTTACCGGCGATCGCAACATAGTTAATCCCGGCCTTTTCAAAAACGTTTCCCCCCTGCAAAGCCCGATCCACATAAAGTGCCGTATCATCGCCTTGACCCATAACCCAGCGACCGTTCTCGCGTTTCCAGGTCTGTTCCATCAGAGGCTTCTCATCAAGGGTTGCGATCGCTTCGCAGATGGCCTCAAACATATTTTCAAAAATGAGCTGACTTGTTTGCCACAAGGGCTGTTGTGGCTGCTCAACAAAAGTTCTTTGTTCCTGGGTAACTGTTTGGGTGGGGGCGGCAATCATGGCTAGTATCCTTTTTTCAGTGTGATTAACCTTTGGTCTTGAACCCTAGAGAAATTCTTTAGAGACAAGTGTCAGGGTTAACAAGTTTCTCGAGAAGTGTGATTGTTCGGTCAACCAAAGGTATTAAACGTTTCAGATACCATCTAGTATTCAGATTTGAACTTGAGGTTTGTTGAGGAAAATTCAGGTATTAATTTTTGGTTTTTGGGGTTCTGTTGCAAAACAACGGGATGATACACTTGCCCTCTTGTTTGCTTGATGTCATCTACCGCTCGTAGCGCTTTAACGACCGCACTCACACGCCCATGGTTCAACTGCGGACACCGGCATCGGTGGTCTCGGCGGCCATCAATGTGCAGAGCGAGGGGTTAGGCGTGCGGGCCACCGGGCCGTTCCTTGCAAAATGCGGCCTTGAGGCGGCGGGCCAGTGCCTATCGGCGGCGACAAAATCGGGGGGAAGCGCTGCAACGGGTCTTAGATGTCCAGCGCCTGATTCATCATTGGGGACGACCTTATTGGGGGCTGGGCCAAAAGACGACACCCGCCATGGCAATGGGCTACTGCAATCGTGTAATCTCAACCTACGAACTTTTGACAACACGAGGGTTTCATTGCATCACCTCTTAAGAAACCAGTGCCCAGTGCGGAGCAACGTCAGGGGCTAGCCTCAGTGGTAGACATTATCGCTGAGCTAAAGTATCGAAGGCATGAGGTGTTAACGACAGATTGCTTTGGCGAGGTCTCTCAAGCGGTTGTCCCGATGAATTCTGAAGTGGCTAACTGGTTTGAGTTGTTTCAGCAGACTCACATGTCATCCGAGGACTTGGACACATTAGGTATCACGAAGTGGCAATCTCTATTTTTTTAATCTCGTACAGTCCTGGCTAAAGGTCTTTTCAATTCCTCAACTCGCTGGCGGATTTGCCCAACTCATTGCCATCATGAACCAGTTTCCGGGTGCCATCCCCAAGCGTCATGTAATCGCTACAAAATACTTTTCCTCTGCCTAGAGTGACTAAGGAGCGTTAACTGCCCGCCCGCGAATGAAATTGCGGGCTAACTGCGAAAAGTCCTGACCGGATTCAGGTTCACCGGTCTTCAGTCCGGCCAAGACTTGCATATGATCAACTGCCAATAAAAAGCGGGAACCGAAGTTCCCGCTCGTACCGTGCTGAAGGTGTTGAGGCAACCAAAGAGGACAAAAGTGAGTTAACGGCCTTGATTAACACTCATAGATGCGACATTCGGGGGCATCGGGATGGGCTGCACAGTAGCGGGCAAAGGCCGATTGCGAGGAGGCTTTTTGGCGAGCCTTAGCAGTTTGGAGTTCTTCGACTGTTTCCCAAGCGATCGCCACGTTAATGCTCTGAGTACCGTTCATCGCCGTTAAACGACGAGCATGCTCTAGTGCGGCTTTGAGTCTGGATTCAAGCGTGACGCGTGACGGTGCAGCAGATGGCGCAGTCGTTTTGGTAGGGATAAGAGTGGTGTAAACCATGATGATCACCTGAGCAATAGAGTGCTTTGAACTAATTACACCTTACTAATAACTTTTGCAGATATCAATATCCGAAAGATATAAGTTTAGCATATCATTCATGAGTTTTTTTTTACGGGTCCCCTGAAGCGCAGACACTCGCTCCTGTCCGTTAGCCTGGAGAGCGATCGCGGGCAGTCAGACAGGTCGGCGATCGGCCATTCACACATGTGAATAATTGCTGGCTGCCGTCGTTCTAAAAGATGAGCTAGTCGATCAATACTGCTGTGCGAAAAGGTTCAACTCACTCGCCGTCATTGGCTGCTCTGTAAGGCTATAGGCCATGCCACCCAACACCGAAACGACGTTGAGGTAGTACTCAATCATTCCATCTCGACGCACAGTGTGAATCGTAAAGCCAGTTTCTTCAGTCTGAAGATCAACCTGAAAGCCTTTGGCCTCAAGGTCCAAGATGATGTTATCGGTGTCCGAACGCCAACCATCTTCGACCTCACGCAGCCAGCAATTAGCCTGATTTTCACAAGCATAATTTTCACCTCCCGGATGAGGAAAGTCAGCATAGGGCAACTGCTCAGGAGGGGGCTCTTCTGGGGGCGGTGGTTCCGGTGGCTCCTCTGGGGGCGGTTCTTCTGGGGGCGGTTCTTCTGGGGGCGGTTCTTCTGGGGGCGGTTCTTCCGGTGGCGGTTCTTCCGGTGGGGGTGGCTCTGGCGGCAGTTCCTCTGGAGGCAATAAATCTTCAGCCGCAGGGGGCGGCGTTGGGCTGGGGCTGGGGGGCACTTCTGCCACCGGACTGATAGATGGCGAAGGCTGCTCTAATGCTTCCTGAGGTTCTGGTAGCGAAGGGACAGGCGCATGTGATGGGAGGATAGCGACTGGCAGCGATTCCCAAGATTCATCATCCTGAGGTTTGTCCGCTCGCTCTTGAGTCTTTGATTCAGGTGGAATACCTGGCAGGAGGGGCAACCATAGGACCAGCCCGTGCACGCCTAAGGAAAACAGCAACCCCAGGCACACCCAGAAGGAGTGACGAAGAGAATAGGGGGTTGCAGTACGGGAGGCTGCAGAAGCCCTTCGAGGAGATGCCATAGGGGATTGGGAACAGGAAATTGACGGGAGTTTTTCTTAAAAAACAAATTGGAATTGATTGCATTACTACTACAGTATAGTGAAAGTCGCAATTAAAAAACATCGACACATAAGCTTACGAATAAAGCTTACAAAGGCATCCAACGGCTTGATGCCTTCAGAATCACGGACAAGTAGTCAAGTATTTGCTGATATTGATAGCTATCGTGGGATAAGGTTGAATTAGATCTATTGAGATAGTTTCTCAGTAAGCTGATAGGATGCTACGTATGGTTCATTACTTAACAAACTTTCGTTGCATCCATTGAGGTATTGATCGGTGAAATTCAGCAGAAGAGCATTTTTGGGTACCGGGACAGCTGCTGCAGCTGTAGCCTTTGGGCAAATTAGACAGAAGCCTGCTAAAGCCCAGTTTTGGCGTCGTGATCAGAATGCCGTTAATTTGTACTCCTCGCGTCACTACGATACAGATGATGCTCTATACGAGGGCTTTACCGAAGCTACGGGCATTCGTGTCAATATGGTCGAGGCAAGTGCCGACCAGCTAATTGAACGGATTAAGAGCGAAGGCGATCGCAGTCCAGCGGATCTGCTTCTAACGGTGGATGCCGGTCGTCTTTGGCGGGCTGAGCAGGACGATCTATTTGAGCCTGTCGCTTCATCCCTATTGGAGAGCTCTATCCCCAGCTACCTGCGTCATCCCGATGGATTATGGTTTGGTTTGACGAAACGGGCTCGGGTAATCATGTACAACCGGGAAACGGTCGATCCGTCTGAGCTATCGACCTACGAAGATCTGGTCGATCCCAAATGGCGCGGTCGGATTCTGATCCGTACTTCGACGAATATTTACAATCAATCCTTGGTTGGATCGCTCATTGCAGCCCACGGTCCGGAAGCAACGGAGGCTTGGGCAAGAGGCTTAGTCGCTAACTTTGCGCGGGAACCAGAAGGAGGCGACACGGACCAAATCAGAGCAGTTGCAGCGGGACTGGGCGATATTGCCATTTCGAATACCTACTATCTGGCTCGATTGGTCAAGTCGGATGACCCCGCAGACCAGGCAGTTGCCGACAAGATGCGCGTCTTCTTCCCCAATCAGGATGATCGGGGGACCCATGTCAACATCAGTGGTGGTGGGGTCCTCAAAACGGCTCCCAATAAAGAAGCCGCGATTCAATTCTTGGAGTACCTGGTTAGCCCCGAAGCGCAAGCACTCTTCGCGGAAGGCAACAATGAATATCCAGTTGTCGCAGGCGTTGAGACAGACGCTGCCGTCGCTAGCTTTGGTGACTTCAAAGAAGACACTGTGAGTGCTTCTGTTTTTGGCAGCAATAACCCTGAAGCCTTACAAGTGTCCGATCGGGCTGGCTGGAAGTAGGATAGCGGCTGTAAGCAGAAGATTGGGGCCGTTAAAAAAGCCAGGATTCAGAAGCCAGGAGAAAGTTTCCTCCTGGCTTCTCGCGATCGAGTGCATCCCAGTTTGGCAAATGGCCCTCCTTCCCCAGCCCCTGCTCCCAAATTTGAGCGAAGGGGGGCCGGAAAAAGTCCCTCTCCCAGTATTGATACTGCTGGCGAAATCAATATTTAGAAACATGGACAGTGTCATTAAGGTTTTCGAGGTCCCCCGCCCTTAATTCTGGGTAATGCTGATGCATTGAACAGCCCAAACCCTGGTGCATCGCATCATGGTTTAGAGACGGTTGTCGCCAACCCATTTCAATGGGTTTTCCCCGGTTAGCCCGCAATTGATTCGCGGGTGGGGCATGGGTTCTCAACCGAGCCTGAGGTCAACGCTCGCTGTGATTGAATCAAATCGCCCGCGAATGAATTGCGGGTGATCGAGAAAATTCCACTCAAGTGGAATCGCCGCTATTGGCAAGTTCGAGAATTCCTGGGTCTCGAGAATCAATCCTACCCAGGATGGGGCACGGAAGAGGGCATACAGCCCGTTCACCGGATTGCGAAATATTTCGCCAGCGGTATCAGTATTGGGAGAGGAATTTAGGGAGAGGGCAAGATAGCTTGAATACACAATTGGGATGCACCCTGGCTATCTGCCTAAGCGAAGCTTTCCGACTGAAACGAGCGCGCATTAAGCGTTCCGGAACAATGGCGACCCAGTGGCGATCGCATTCCGATTGACCATCGGCAGAATAGTCACCACGCAGAATTCCGACGGGAGCAAAACCGGCCACTCATCCAGTTTGCGAAAGCGTCTGCCGCCTGAATTGGCCCAGAGCGGTGCAGCTTAGGTTGTGAATATGTCACATCGCCTGAGTTTCAGTCCTATGTTTAAGCCACTATCAACCGTCGCTGGGGCGCGTCAGCTACCTGTACTGTGCATTGTTTATCGATTTGCAGCCGGACCTGGTTTACTGTGGGCAGCCTGGCATGGCAACGCCACACTTTTCGTCAGCCTATTTGTGGTGGCTGTTTTTTCGGACATTGTGGACGGTATGATTGCGCGACGTTTGCAGGTCGTGACAGCCAGCCTGAGAGAAGCCGATAGCCGGGCTGATCTCTGTCTCTACCTCTGCGTTATCGCGGCTATTTGGCATGTTTATCCAACTGTGCTGCAAGAGTTTCAAGTACCGCTCACGATCGCGATCGCGAGTCAAGGGCTGCAGTGGATAACCAGTCTTTCTAAGTACGGGCGTCTGGCCAGCTATCACAGCTATTCAGCTAAGTTTTGGGGCATTTCCCTGGCGATCGCTACTGTATCGCTCTTTGCCTTCAACTATGCTGGCATCCTATTTCTGGCCACCTTGTTAATTGGCACACTCCACAACCTCGAAGAAGTTGCCATGACCGCCATTTTGCCAACATGGACGTTTGACGTCAAAACCATTCAGGCAGCGTGGGCCATTCGCCAGGAAACGCGTGCGACCCATTCAGGCAGCGTAGCGTAAGCCGGTTGAGTTACCTCAATTGAGCAAATCCATTCCCTAATTGAACGTGAATTCGACACCGATCCTGTCTTCGCTGATAGCCCGCCCGCGAGGCAACTGCGGGCTCAACAGGAAAACTCATTTCAATGAGTTGTATCCTTTACCAAGTAAGGAATATAGCGTCTTAGTCTACTAGAAGTAGACTTTCCCAATTAGCCCGCAATTTCATTCGCGGGCGGGCAGGTAACGAAGTCAAAATGAAGCTGTCGAACTCACGTTAATTGAGGCCCGCCGAGCGCGCCTGCCGCCCACGATTCATCAGCGGGCGGGCGGGTAACGAAGCCAAGCGATACGTGAGCGCAATCGGTGATGACCTTTTCAAAATGAGCATTGTGACCCCATTCTTTCAACTCCTGAAAGCCCCATGCTGTTGTCGATCATTCAAAGGCACACTCACAACAAGCGAATAGACGATTAATGTCACCAAAAAAAATCTAAATTATAGTGACACGAAAATCCTTTAATCAGACTAGTAATACCAATTCTCTAGATTCCGGCTACAGATAAAGCCTCCAATATGGAAGCTCTTCCCGTTATCGAAGCAACCGTG
>JBCBTQ010000183.1:0-11779 GCA_039818605.1 Cyanobacteria bacterium J06639_14
TCAAATTTTGACCGTTAAAAATGAGCTTCTATCAGTACGAATTCACAGGACAGATTGTGACCCATAATTTGGGTACATACGTCTATACAGTTGTATTCCTTCCCCCTGATTTACAGGACGAATTACCGCTGAACAAGTACCCCCGGCTACGGATGAGCGGTGAGATTGGCGAGGTGCCTATCGAAGGGGCCTGGCAACCTTCAAAAGGGCACTGGTATTTGATGCTATCTCGCCCGTTGATGAAAGCGGGCAACTATTCCCTCGGCGATGAGGTTGACGTTCGTTTTAATGTTGTAGACCAAGATGCAGTTGAGGTACCTGATGAATTGGCACTAGCGCTTGATCGAGATGAGGCGGCATCACAAGCCTGGGACCAATTAACCCCTGGAAAGCGCCGGGGATTAGCACACCGCGTTGCATCGGCGAAAACAGCGCCAACGCGATCGCGTAGACTTGCAGAAGTGCTCAATAGTCTCAAATCAGGTTAAAACTGCTTTGGGACAGATGTTGGGAGTTCTAGCTTCTAGATTGGTTTCGATATGAATCGTTTCACTATGCGAATTTAAGGTTCTAGGTGGTCTATTGTCCGCTCCCATCGTGCCCTAAAGCATCTGGAACAAAATTGAGCTCTGTAAGGGAGATTATCCGTGTCTTTACCCTTTGATCCGACCGCCACCCGAAAGCGCGTTGAACGGTTTTGGCAACTCGCGGCCAGTTTTGGTATGGAGCGGAATGCCTATCATAATTATCTCAATGAGATCGTCAGCGATCGCTATGCGTTGATCAACGGTCTGCAAATCCTGCGGGATGAACTCCAGTTTGCGGCAGCTAGCCCCACGGATATGAAAGCCTGCGGAGCGGATATGAGTCTACCCAGTGTAGTAACGACATTGGCTTATACAAACTGCGGCGATCGCATCCATCAGGGAGAAGCTACCAAGCGCTACCGCGATGTCGTGGCCTCTCGATTCGCCACCCTCTCTGAAATTGGCGAACTCAAACTAGAAGCCTTCTTCCCTGCTGGGGGCGGCACCGATAACGGGGCGACGCTAGCCCACGTGACGGTTGCCCATGAGTTAGATGAACAACTGAAACAGCGGGTCTACGATGGCAACCCCCAGTCGATTTCGCTGGTCGCGATTGACCTCAAAACCCATGTGGGACGGCTGCGAGAAAATGGCAAGCAGGTCTATGGCAAAACCCGTGAATCGCCCTGGCGAGAACCCCGTGCCGCCTGTGGGGCAATTGTCGGAGCCTTGACCCATTACCAGTCTGAAAATTTGATTCATCGCCGCATTCGCAGTGATTTGGGCGAGCGGAACTTTAACTATCTTTCTAATCAACGGATTTTGACTGACGATGGCATCGATATCACGATGGCCGTGGCCTCGATCATTGTGGCAGTTCGCGGCATTCGCAACACCGCCTTTGCCCTAACTCAGGAAATGGATGAGCGGGGACTTGCCCACCTCACAGCCAGCACTACGGTCAATCGCCCGTCGCGGGATGACCTCGTGATTTATCTGGCTCGCGCTACGGTATTTGATGGCAAGTTGCGGATTCAAAGTTTGGGGACTGAGGCCAAGCGTTACAGCGGCGAGCTGGTGGAATATTCTGGGGAACGGCGATTGCAGCTGCGCTATGACGATTGGGACAGTGAAAATTTGCCGATTGAAGAAGTGACCTATAAAGTTCGGGGCCATCAAGGGGCTATTGAGGTCGCTGAATAATTTGCTCTAGTACGCGCTGTTTGCTGATGGGGTTGATGCCAATCAGTCGCACATAATCTTGGGGATAGTCGTTGATGCATTGCGTTAGGGCTGCGATCGCTTCCTGGTTGTCTTCCGTTTGCAGTGCCGCACAGCTAGTCCAAGAATTGGTGCGAAATCGTCGTTGATCGACCCGTTCTATGCCAATGCCATAACCCTGAGATAAAAGGTTTTTCACCTGCTTAACGGTGTCCTGATCCAGTCGATGGGTAGTGGGGCCAGTGAAGGATAGCGATGGTGGCACAGTTGGGGGCATTGTCTTAAGAGCCTGCTGCTCTGAACCATTACTATCCGAACCATTACTGTAAGTCTTGTAAAACTGAGTATCGGTAGATTTTGGAGAGCGCTCTGTTTTAGGACGGGAATCTGTTTCTTGGAGCGCCTGATTATATTCGCGTACCAGGTGACCGTCCCGCACTCGATTTTGCTCGGCCACCATTGCTTGTCCTACTTTAATCAGATGTGCCAGTTGAAAGTCCGGTTTTGGGAACTGAGGCGGTGACGTAGTATTGACTACATTGTGAGAAACCTGATCGATGCCTACCTGGTGAATAAACTCGCGAATTTGTTCGTCATAAATGCGCGATCGCAGGGCGCTATAAAAATCAATCGCCTGCTCAGAGAAGTGATCAACTAACTGCTCAACCTGGCTTTCACTCAAGCCATCGGGAGCAAAAATACCGCCCACAATGCCAATTCGATCGGTTCGATCGGGTTGCCAATAAAACTTATTCATGCGGCCATCGCGAACCAACGGGGCATAGAGCGTGGCAAAGTCGTTACCCGTCACCACAATTGGGATGCGCTGCAGCGGTGTGTCGTCATAGCTGCCGGGGAGCTGCACATTGGTTGGATTATCGGCAATGTTCATCAGGGTGTTGTTCACCAGTTGAGTATTAACCGTGTATTGAGTCATTCGGTCAAACCGTCCGGCCCCAGCGTCCAAGTCATTGATGATCAGCACCGCCATTGTGCCCCGTACCCGTACCAATTCAGCCGCTTCCCGATAACGCAATCGAATCAACCGCGCTGGATCCCCCGCATCTGGGCTTTCCAACTCGCCCCCCGAAATCTGGACGACCTCCACACCCATGCGTTCAAATACCAATTCACACTGAAAGGTTTTACCTTCACCTTTGCGCCCATGGATACCCAGAATCAGCGGTACCCGCACCTGGGGCAAATTGAGATAGTTTTTGGTGATGTGAATGGCAAGCGTATCGAGAAAGCGGTGGGCAATGTAGTAGACCATAAAATAACGTCTTCAGAGAAGCATTTGCGTCACTGCCATTATCCTCCTTACAGTCCTGAGCTTGAACCAATCAGATGATGCTTTTGATAGCGCCTAAATCTAGAAGAGTTGACGTTACAGAAATTAAATAGGCTATCATGTATACGTGTAAATACTGAGGGCACTAGTTTCTCAGCTACTCTCTCTTATTGTTGACTTCATTACGATTTCGTCAATCAAGTTCCCGGATCAGGCTTTATCCAGCTTGAACATCCCCTTACGATGAGTGAACTCATCCTATGAGCAGCAAATGATTTAAGCTGTTCGCTGTGCTTATTTTAGCTTTTACATTGAGTGGAAATTCGTATGCGTTGTCCTTCCTGTGGAAATCAGTCAGTTGTCAAACATGCCGATTCCCCCCAATCCCCAACCGACTTCTTATGTTTGTCTTGCCATCGCCCCTTCAAACGCCCAAAGCGCCTAAAATACCCAAGATTCTGGCTAGCAGGGGCTGCTACTTTTATCCTGCTCTCCCCACTATTACTAAATTTGTCAATGCGGTTGCTATTGAGCGTACTACCTACAGATCAAGGTGAATCAGTGGAGTCGATAGTAATTCTGGGACGAGGACTTGACAATCGCACAGATAGAGCCTTAGTTGCTTCACAGCTTTGGAATGACAGACAATCATCGAATATTTTTGTGAGTGGCATGACAGATGCCCCGCCTATTATAGAGACCTTGCAAGAGATGGGGGTTCCCGAGGCCCAAGTCAAAGGTGAAAGATGCTCTCAATCCACGTGGGAGAATGGCTTATTCTCAAATACATTACTTGATGCTCAAAAGCGTATCTTGTTAGTGACCGATGAGCCACACATGGTGAGAGCCTTTTTAGTTTTCCAAGGATTTGGATTTGATGTCACTCCTTATCCCATCCCATTAGAGTCTGCGAATCTTTTCTCGTTAGAAAGCGCTAAGGTAACGCTAAGGGAATACATCGCACTGATTATTTATGGGGTCAGGGGTAGGTTCCATGCAAGATCTGCAGAAAAGCAGCAAGTGGATCGGGTTGAGGCTGATTATAAAATCGAAACTTGGCACTGTTATTTGCAGTAAATGCTGATCATCACATTAGGAGATCGATAAATCATTACACTAGCAACCCAATTTATTAAATTCCTGTAAACCTTGTCTAAAGTTGACGTGGATGGGAAAGTAAGCATGGAATAGTTTATCCTGACTCGTCAGGGTCTGAGAGCAATAAAGGTAGCGTATTCTTTCATGTTCTTTAGGGGCTAGCATCTAAACCACATCTGATTTGAAATCTTGAGTAGAGGTGCCAAGGTCTTGCGCCCCTGCAAGAGAAAATCATGGGGCTGGATGTGGATCAGGTTGATAACAAAAAGGATTTTAATGTAAGTGTTGTTAACTGCTCTAAAGTTTCATCGTAAGCAGGACTTTTCTCAAAACAACGACAAAATTAAGATCTATATCGCTTATAGTCAGGTCAAGAGTCATAGAGCGCGACTTTATCTATTATGTTTTGCTTGTATCGAATGCCTTTAGCGACCATTTATTTGACCATATTAGTCCTAGCGTCAAATTTATTCCTGCCCGCATTAGCTCAATCACCTTTGCCACCCCCTATCTCTGATGGCGATGACCTTAGGCTTCTGGAAGGGACTTCCTCGCCGGATGCTTACGTTTTAGGAGCAGGTGACCAAATTCGGATTGATGTCTTTCGCCTTCCTGAGTACAGCGGAGACTACGAAGTCCTCGTCGATGGCACGCTCAGCTTACCTAGAATTGGTCGAATCTCTATTGCAGGATTAACGTTAGAACAGGCTGAAAGAGCTATCTCTCAGGCCTATGCGCAAAGGCTTCGCAGGCCCATTATCAATGTTTTCTTGGTCACGCCTAGGCCCCTAAGCATTGGCATCGCAGGAGAAGTCTCTCACCCAGGGGCATACACTTTACAAAGAGAAGGTACTCAATTTCCCTCTCTTGTCAGCGCATTGGAGGTTGCGGGTGGGGTGACACAGTCAGCCGATTTACGTCAGATTGTTATCCAAAGATCTACAGGAACTGGTGCTCAACAAACAATTGTCGCTGACCTATGGCGATTTCTCGAAACAGGTGATCTTCGCTACAACTTTTCCCTGCGAGATGGGGATACTGTATTCATTCCAACGCGAGATAGTTTTGATCAAGCAGAATCTCTTCAACTGGCAGCCGCGAGCTTTGCCGCCGATGAAAGCCGTCCTTTGAATATCGCAGTTGTTGGTGAGGTGTTTCGCCCAGGGCCATACACGGTAACAGGCACAGCGCGCACTGGTGAGGCTGGCGTACCCGGTGGCAGCGGGGGGACTAACATTCCGCCTACTGTAACGCGAGCCATTCAGGTGGCGGGTGGCATTAAGCCTGAAGCCAATATTCGTGAAATTGAGATTCGTCGTAGAACTCGTAATGGGGAAGAACAAGTCATCAACGTCAACCTTTGGCAACTGTTAGCCGACGGTGATATTACGGAGGATATTCTCCTGCAAGAGGGCGATACGGTTCACATTCCCCGCGCCGAAAATCTATTGCCTGAGGAAATCTCCGAAGTTGCGGCAGCAAGCTTCTCTCCGGATACGATCAGGATCAATGTCGTCGGAGAGGTGGCCAGTCCTGGGGTTGTTGAAGTCGCCCCAAATACGCCCCTGAGTCAGGGGGTTCTTGCGGCAGGCGGGTTTAACAACCGGGCTAGTACAGGGATTGTTGATTTAGTTCGCCTTAATCCTGACGGGACTGCCACCCGGAGCTCTGTGTCAGTTGATTTTGCCCAGGGAATTGATGAAAATATGAATCCATTGCTGCGCAACAACGACATAATAATCGTGAGGCGATCAGCCTCTGCGACGCTTGCAGACACACTAGATACATTCATCGGCCCACTGGGTAGGGCGTTTTCTTTATTCAACATATTCAGAATTTTTGATTAATTTTTAATGTAACGGGTATTTAAGGAAGGCACCTCACATGGCATCTGAACTGCAGCTACCTCCAGCGGGCACACTTCCCCAAGAGCAGGACCAAGAAGGGGGACTCCAGTTAGGCCGCTTAGTTTCGGCCCTAAAACGCCATGTACTTTTGATCGCAGGGGTCACGACTTTAACAGCTTCGGCTGCAGTACTGAAAGCGGTAACCGATACAACCATCTATCAGTCTAGTTTTGAACTGTTAACACCAGCAGCTACCTTAGAAACTCAGATCATTTCCACACTAAACCCAGATGCACTTAGCAATCAGTCAGAGGTCGTAGACGTTGGGGTCGATGACACCCGGTTAAAGATCCTCAAAAGCCCTCGGGTAATGGAGCCCATTATCGAAGAGCTTCAGAACAGCCACCCTGAGATTAACTACAGAAAAGTAGTTGGAAATCTAGGCATTAAGCCTGACGAAACTGGAAATACCTTAATAGTTCAGTATCAGAGTGATGATCCAGAACAGGTCACTGATGTTCTAGAGGCGATCGCGGCAGCTTATCTAAGGTACAGTTTAGAAGATCGGCAAAATGATATTTACCGGGGTATTGATTTTGTCGATGAACAGTTACCTTTGGTGAGAGATCGCGTAGAGGAATTGGAAGAAGCACTTGAAAGCTTACGTCAACAATCTAATCTAATTGATCCCCTGCTGCAAGGTGAGCAGTTATCAGAGCAGATTGCAAAATTCACTGCCGAACAGCTCGACTTAAGAGTTCAAATCCGGCAGACTCAGAAGCTGTACCAAAATCTTCAACAAGAGATTGCTGAAGGTGGAGAATTTGCAGCGACCTCGGCGCTATTAGAGAGCGATCGCTACCAGAGCTTAATCAATCAGATGTTAGAGATTGATAGTCAACTGGCTGATGAACTAACATTGTATTTGGAAGATAGCCCTGAGATTGAAGTTATCCAAGAGCGCCGTGAAAACCTGGAGCCTCTGTTAGAAAGAGAAGGTATTCGAGTTCAAGAGCAACTTGAAAACTATATTCGTGAGCTACAAGATCTTGATCAAGCCTTGAGCACAGCAATTGAGATCCTAAATCAACAAATTCAAGACCTCTCTACAACGGCCCGAGAGTACAATAGTATTCAGCGTGAGCTGGAGGTTGCAACAACCAACTTAAATCAGTTTCTGACTAAGCGAGAAGCCCTAAGAATTGATGCGGCCCAACGTCAAACCCCATGGGAAATTTTAACGCCTGTTGCTGAGCCAATAGCTTCTTCGGCTAGTGCAAAGCGCAACCTTGTTCTTGGTACTGTCTTGGGCCTCCTTGTGGGCTCAGGCGCTGCTATTTTGGTTGATCGGCTGCGAGGCAAGATTCATACGGTGCGTGAACTTAAGGAGGTGGTGCCTGTGCCCCTTCTAGGAACGATTCCCTATGAAAAGTTGTTAGAAGATGGTCAATCATTGATACCATTTATCAGTCAGCTTGGTCAGCTGGGGCTCAATCTAAATCTTTTTTCTTCTGAACCTAATACCTTGGGCTCTGAACCAATATCTTCGCCCTTTTTGGAATCATTTAGGATACTTTCGACTAACATTAAGTTGCTCAGACCAGATGAGCCCATTAAAACGCTAGCCATAAGCTCAGCTATTCCTAACATGGGTAAAAGCACCATTAGCTTTTATCTTGCCCATGCTGTTGCCGCAACTGGACAAAAAGTCTTACTGGTTGATACAGATTTGCGGCGACCTACAATTCATAACCTCTGTAATCTTACTAACGAAAAAGGACTATCAAACTATGCGAGCAATGAGTTTGACCTAGAAGATGTATTGACTAATCTTCCAACAGAACCGAATTTGTATGTGCTCCCTTCAGGGCCAATACCACCAGAACCCATTAAAATTCTTTCAGCACAACGCGTCAAAGATTTGTTTAATCGCATTCAGGCAGAATTTGATCTGGTTATCTTTGATACACCTCCTATACTAGGATTTGCAGATGCATTGCTGGTCTCGGCACAAACACAAGGCATACTATTAACCGCTACACTGGGACAAATTAAGTTTTCGCAGCTGCAGTCTACTTTAGATGATCTGAGTATCGCGAAAGTGCCCATATTGGGAATGGTGGCCAATGCATCGAAGCAAGAAAGTGAAACAAGCTACGGCTACTACCAGCACTACAATTACTATCAGCCATCTACTGTCGAGGAATCGAATGGAGCCTCGTACTTAAACAGCTCAAACGGTAAAGAGTTGAAGTCTGATTGGTATCAGGCTCCGCTCAATCTATTAAACAAAAATTTGCGCGATAAGCGTTAACAAGGTTTTGCCAAATCTCAATTCCTCTAAATCTCAATAGCTCAGGCTATAACGTAGATACCACCTGACATTTAGTACGACACGACGTCTCTGATGGGAAAGGATGCCGCTTAAACGGAACTGAAGCAGGCCTAGGAGGTTGGCGGATACAGGCAACGACATCTTAGAGTACAACAGAGCCCAGAAACCGCAGGGGAAACTCCAGAATTCGGCTTCCTCTACTATGTTGGGTTGCTTGCAGAGATGGGTAGCACCTACTTCTCGGAATCTTCCCGATCGATTTGTAGAGTACAACAACGTCGTATCAGTAGCCCCATCTTGATGCATCCGCAACGCCCCCAACCGAACCTCGACCCTGCTTCTAGTGACATCGATGCGCTGGGTCAAGCTCAGCAGAGTCCCTTGGCCGTCTCTGCTAAGTCAAGGCCAAGATCTAAACTCAGCCGTCGGTTTATCAATCTGATTTATCGGCTGGCTGAAGCACATGAACCCAAGGCCACCCTGGAACAAAATTTGCATTTGTGAATAAATTTTGATGTAATTCATAACCTACTCGCTTTAAACAGAAAGACTCTGTCTAATCATCAGTAGTTATACGGCTCTAGAATTAGAGACCGTGAGAATCATGACCGAAGAAGAGAAGCGTGATTTAATCGATCGCTACCTTGACGCCTACAACGCTTTCGACGTTGAAGAAATGATGTCTACCGTTCATCCCGACGTCGAATTCAAAAACGTGTCAGGCGGTGAGGTCAACGCTGCTGCCTCTGGAGCTAGCGAGTTTTACCAAATGGCTAAGCAGTCAAAGGCGTTTTTTACGTCACGGCAGCAGACAGTGACAGCGTTCGATGCGACGGGAGATGGCGCGTCAATACAAGTGGCATACGAGGGCGTACTGGCGTCAGATCTTCCGAATGGGATGAAGGCAGGCAAGGTACTTAAGCTGAATGGGTGGTCAGAGTTTGAGTTCAAAGATGGCAGACTATCCCGGATTGTGGACTACAGTTAGCGCCGTTTTATACATCTCACTTTAGGAGGGAATATGCGAGAGTTGACCTATTATGTGGCTTGCAGCGTTGATGGCTTTATTGCCCATAACAATGGTTCTCACGAAGGTTTTTCCCAAGATAGTGAGTACTTTGCTGATATATTCGCCGCTTTTCCTGAAACTGTGCCGTCTCACCTGCGTGATGTGATGGGTGTTCACGGTGAAAATAAATGGTTTGATACGGTTCTGATGGGGCGAAAAACCTATGAAATTGGCTTAAAGGATGGTGTTACCAGTCCTTACAACCACCTAAAACAGTATCTCTTTTCACGCAACATGACAGAAAGCCCAGACGAGGCTGTCGAGCTGGTATCAAAAAATGCAGTTGAGTTGGTTGAAGGTTTAAAGGGTGAATCAGGTCAGGGAATTTGGCTTTGTGGTGGGGCCAATTTAGCCACAACGCTCTTTGCCAACCATTTAATTGATCAGCTCATTCTCAAGGTCAATCCATTTTTGATGGGTTCGGGTATTCCACTGTTTTCTGGCATGATTCAGCAAACGGCTTTGACCCTAACCCAGCGCAAGATCTATGACAATGGCGTTTTGCTACTCCACTACAGGGTGGGATAATTCACCCCGTTTGACGATTGTGTTCGGCTGCCCTGATTCGCATTCGCTCGATTAGACTGACCCGTGAAATGTGCTACCTTCGATGAGTAAAGCATCATCACGTTTGGAATTAATACCAACCAAAATCCAGAGATTGGGATAAAGAAAATTCCTGTGGTCGTAGATGCAAGCAGAATTCCACTGATTGAAACGGGCAATGTAAGATTCTGTCGATCTGCCCAGAAACATAACTGGCCCAGGATCAACAAAAACGGAGTAATCATCATGAACCAAAATGCATCCTCGCGATCAAAAATGGGTGCAAACGGGTCGGGAGCCACTACGTTAAACCAACCCGCTTGGGCGATCTCCTGCCATTGTGGAAAATATGCAGCTTGCCCAACAAGTACATGAATAATTGCAATCGCTATCCAAAATCGTCCAGCTACTCTTAACACGACATGCTCACCTAAAGAATGAAGTCATTAAACAAGAAAAATCTCATGTCCCATACGTCGCCGTATGGAGCTACTCTAAGCTGAGATTCAAAGGTTGTCAATACGGTGACGTATGGTTAAGCGAAAAGCACTAGAACCTAAGCTTGACAGAGAAGATTGGATCAAGATGGGATTAACTGTCTTGGCAGAGAGCGGGGTGGATGCCGTCCGGGTAGAACCGTTAGCAAAACAGATGAAAGTGACCAAAGGAAGTTTCTATTGGCACTTTAAGGATCGCAGGGATTTGTTGGATGCAATCTTGGCTGAATGGGTGGAGATCGATACCAACGGCATTATCAAACGGGTGAATCAGATTAATGCCGATCCGAAGATAAAGCTACTGCGATTATTTGAACTCGCGATCGTAGATAACGGTCTTACCCCTGGTTTAGCTGATGGCAGCCTTGAGAGCGCAATTCGTGCTTGGGCAACAAAAGATTCGAAAGTGGCCGCGCTCATGGCCCAAGTTGATCAGCAACGGCTCCACTACACCAAAGATTTATTTATCGAAATTGGTTTTCCTGAGGGTGAAGCCTTGGCTCGTGCTCGCTTGGCTTACTATTCGTTGGTCGGTGAGTTTACGATCGGGATAAAAACTAATCAAGCTGCTCGTTTAGATGAAATCCGAATGCAACACGCTATTTTAACTTCCAGCATTTAGAACTTATTTGTACTGAAGATGTTAATAGTGGGGGCTAACGTTCCGCTTCACCCGTACTAGACATCGCATAATACCTGCTAATCAACCGTAATTCATCAGGTGCAACCAGAGAGTTAGGCGGCGATCGCATTTAGCTAAACCTGACCTCGTTTGTTTGAGTTATAAACGGACGATAGCTGCTCAGGCTATCCGTAACTGCTGAATATCCTGGATGGGGGGTGCCCCAAACATACGGGAATATTCACGGCTGAATTGCGAGGGGCTTTCGTAGCCGACCTGATAGGCTGCATGGGTCGCATCGGCGTCTTCAGCCAACATCAGACGACGCGCTTCTAACAGCCGTAATTGTTTTTGATACTGCAGCGGGCTCATTGAGGTGACGGCTTTGAAATGGCGATGGAAGGATGAAGCAGACATGTTAGCTTGCTCTGCCAGCGCCTCAACCCGTAGCGCTTGGGCAAAGTCAGTTTTGATCAGTTCGATCACGCCGGCGATACGCTGCATGTGGCTGCCGGAGATGGCAATCTGACGAATCGCTTCGCCTTGTTCACCCATGAGCAGACGGTAGTAGATTTCACGGATAATCATCGGCGCTAGAAATGGAATATCTTGTGGCGTATCCAAAAGCTGGGTCAGTCTGAGGGCGCAATCAATCAGTGGCAGATCGACATCACTGACGAACAAACCTCGACATGAGCATGCTTTTGTGCCTGTCCTGGGTTGGAT
>JBCBTQ010000184.1:0-11763 GCA_039818605.1 Cyanobacteria bacterium J06639_14
GGCCCCATTCTCGTGGGCAATGCCGGTATTGTTACGGGTGGGCTCCAAACGATAGTGCTCGCAGAGGTGCTCATAGAGTTGGGTCAGCTTTTTACGGTTGCTACCCGCATTGCGGTAGGCCGCACTCAAACTGTCGGTTCGATGTTGCCTGGGAACCCCGCCACAGGACTCAAAGGCATTCTGCAACCCTTCGGATAAGGCAATGAAGCTCTCACCCCCTTCAATAATCTGGGCATAACGCCAACCGCTATAGGCTAGTCGGTAGTGATAGAGCAGATGCTTGTAGGGCTCACCGGCAATGGTAATCGTCACGCCTTTGAGTTCGGTGAAGTCTGACAACCCCATCATTCCTGGCTCATGGCGTAATTCGAACATCACCTCCGGCGACTCTCCATGATGCAACTTCCATTCACTCACCCGTCGCTGTAAGGTGCGCAGGACCTTGGCATACTTCCCCGGATACTGCTCCTGAAGATGCTCATACAAGGTCGTTGGCTGTAGGCGAGGTTCTTTTCGTAGCATCGGTTCTAACTCGGTTTCCCAGACCTTGGCTAAGGGGTCTGAGCGGGTGCGCCAGTCGCGTTTGCCTCCTCGCGACGGTTGATGAGCTCCCGCTTCGATTCGCTGCCCACTGCGTTCGGATATTCCGGCAATGGCCGACGCCTGGGCTTGCGTCGCACCGGTTTTTCGGGCTTGCATATACACCTTGACTTGATATGGCTGTATCGGCACCTGACACACCCCCACTGTTTGCTGGGAGTAGTCTTAGGTGGTTTGTAATTGGAGCCTGCTTGCGGAGATTTCTGGGACTGTACTACCCGCCAATCTAATTGACGTTACCCGCCAAAGTAATTGTCACCTAATACTGAACATTCGACCCATTTTCCATCGCTTAGAGGAGCGGGTCAGAGCCCATGTTTTTTTATGCTTCTTAGCCTAGGCACATGCGAGTGTCCCTGGCCCCCATCTTGTTTGCTGAAGATGATCCTGAGCAAGCTCAAGCACTCCGCACATCAGTCGTTCAACCGGCTCAACGCTCTGAGTCTGCCAAGCAGAAAGCGGGGCGTCGGCAAACCCTCTCAGGACTTCCCGTTCATAGTTTTCGTTCCTTGTTAGCCGACTTAGCCACGATAACCCAAAATACAATTCAACCCACCGAGGAGGAGGCTCATTCTTTTGACAAGATTACGTTGCCTACACCCACCCAACAGCAAGCATTTGAGCTGTTAAACGTAACACTCTAGTGTACCCAGTAAGTGCTTGTCAAAAAATGCCCTCTAATCCATGCAGGGCAAGGCTTTTATGCCCTTTTTTCTTGCGCAACTTCCGCTTAAAACCTTCTTTATCGTTCGGTTTTTATCAGCCAAACGACAGGCGATCGCTGGCAATTCAGGCGATGCTCGATGCACCGAATTGGAAGCCATAAGAGATAGGGGAACTATCATGAACTATTGCTTTTGAGCTACCTTTTAGAAATGAGGAGCAGCTGCCGCTTTGGGACAATCACTCAAGAACCGCAAAAAAATTCGAGGTGCTTCGCACCAAAGAGGGTAAAGAGGGTAAAAGGGAAAAAGGGTTACGGAAGAGTCCTCGGGGCAACACTCACAACACGAAAACCGTAGTTGTAGGGGCGGTTCTCGCGCGAAGAGTGGTTGCGATAGGCAGACCGACAACCCCCCGGAAAGTCGTACCAGGAACCGCCGCGGAGAACACGGGAAGCATTTTCATCCTCGGTCAACCAAGCACTACCATCGGTCGGGGCATCCTCATAACTGGCGTGCCAATGATCTAAGCACCACTCCCACACATTGCCATGCATATCTGATAGCCCCCAGGCATTGGCGTATTCAAAGTGGGTAACGGGCGTCGTTCCATTTCGAAACTCACCGACAGGGCTATCATTGTAGGTATAGTTGCCACGGTAGTTAGCCAGGTCAGTGGTGAGAATGGGACCAAAGTAAAATGGCGTAGTCGTTCCGGCTCGGCAAGCATATTCCCACTCGGCCTCGCTAGGCAAACGGTATTCACGGCCACTCTGGGCTGAAAGACGCCTGCAAAACTCGATCGTGTCATCCCAACTCACTCCAATAATCGGCTTATCGGGCACAACAAAGCGCTCGGCATCGTAGTCAGTGGCTGGATTCGTTGCCATGACGGCTTCATACTGAGCCTGAGTGACGGGATAACGACCCATAAAGAAAGCCGGAACCGTGACTTGATGCTGTGGACCTTCATTCTTTTCACGCCCAGGCTCATCATCAGGTGAGCCCATCATAAAGTTACCCCCCGGAACCAGAATCATGTCTATTCCCACGCTGGTACCGACAGGCTCGGTGTAGTAGCTAACCTGTTTTGTTTCTTCTTGCAAGGTGAGGTTGAGCATGGGAGAAGTATAGGAGACAGAAGCCAGGAGTTGGGAGTGAAAATTGCTCGGCTCAACAGAAGCCCTTCTGACTCCTGAATTGTCTTCTTCTAGTCCCTGAGGGCATAAGTTCTGGCATCATTGCCGATGGCCAGGGAGCATAAGGAGCAGGGGAACTGAAAGTTGGAATAGGAAGGCTACTTCTGCCTTTGAGTAGTAGCTCTTTGAGGGGCCAGGCAACTCTTCGGTATCCCTACCAAGCTAGCTGACCCACACAGTTTTCGGACACGCTGATCACAGCGCATCGCAGGAACAAGTCTGAACTCTTCTTCGCACGCCCGACAGATTCCCACCTGTCAGCTCTGGCCTAGAAGAGTGTTTCTCCTTCGGAGACGCTCACGCGAACGAGGCAACACTCACAACACGAAAACCGTTGTTGTTGTTGCGGTTCTCGCGCGTATTGTTGTTGCGATAGGCAGACCGACAATTCCCCGGAGAGCTGCCCCAGGAACCGCCGCGGAGAACACGGGAAGCATTTTCATCCTCGGTCAACCAAGCACTACCATCGGTCGGGGCATCCTCATAACTGGCGTGCCAATGATCTAAACACCACTCCCACACATTGCCATGCATGTCGCAGAGGCCAAACGCATTAGCGACCTTAAAGTGATCGACCGGGGTTGTTTCCGCTCGATATTTGCCCTTGGGGCCAGCCCCATAATTGCCCTTCCATCCGATACTTTTATCATCCGTTCCCCGATAGTTCGCCAAGTCGGTGGTAATGGTTTCACCGAAGTGAAATGGGGTGGTGGTCCCGGCTCGACAGGCGTATTCCCACTCCGCTTCACTAGGAAGACGATATTTGCGGCCTGCGTGGGTTGAGAGGCGGGCACAGAATTCCATCGCATCATCCCAACTCACCGACTCCACAGGGCGCATATCGCCCTTGAAGCGCGAAGGGGCGGGGTTAAGCGCTTGCTGCTCTTGGGGCAGCTCCTCAGCCACATAGCGCCACTGCGCCTGGGTGACCGGGTACTTGCCCATCGTGAAACTGTTGACGTTGACCTCGTGCTGGAGGTCTTCAGCGGGCGATCGCTCTAGTTCATCGCCGGGAGAACCCATCGTGAAGCTCCCAGCCGGAATCAGCATCATTCTGAGTCGCAGGTCTTTCCCTAGCTTCTCGTCAAAACAGCGGTTCTGTTTCGACTGTCGGTGCAGGATGATTTCTGGCTGGCTGGCAATCATAGCTAAAAAATTCGAGGCGCTCCGCGCCAAAGAGGGTAAAGAGGGTAAAGAGGGTAAAGAGGGTAAAAGAGAGACAGGGTTACGGAAGAGTCCTCGGGGCAACACTCACAACACGAAAACCGTTGAAGCTGTAGCGGTACTCGCGCGAAGCGTAGATGCGAGAGGCAGACCGACAAACCCCCGGAAAGTGGTACCAGGAACCGCCGCGTAGAACACGGAAAGCATTCTCATCCTCGGTCAACCAAGCACTGCCATCGGTCTGGGTATTGTCATAACTGCCATGCCAGTGGTCTAAACACCACTCCCACACATTGCCATGCATGTCGCAGAGACCAAACGCATTAGCGACCTTAAAGTGATCGACCGGGGTTGTTTCCGCTCGATATTTGCCCTTGGGGCCAGTCCCATAATTGCCCTTCCATCTGAAACTTTTATCATCCGTTCCCCGATAGTTCGCCAGGTCAGTGGTAATGGTCTCGCCAAAGTGAAACGGCGTCGTGGTCCCGGCTCGACAGGCGTATTCCCACTCCGCTTCACCAGGAAGGCGGTACTCCCGCCCTGTATGGGTTGAGAGACGGGCACAGAATTCCATGGCGTCATCCCAACTCACCGACTCCACAGGGCGCATATCGCCCTTGAAGCGCGAAGGGGCGGGGTTAAGCGCTCGCTGCTCTTGCGGTAACTCGACAACAGACCGCCACTGCGCCTGGGTAATAGGATATCGGCTCATAAAAAAGGCTGGGACATTGACCTCGTGCTGTGGTCCTTCGTTATCGCTACGCTCCGGCTCAGTTTTTGGAGAGCCCATCACAAAGCTTCCCGATGGCAGCGCTACCATTTCTAGCACCAGTTCATCGCCTAGTGGCTCTAGCCAGCGCCTGCCCTGTCCGCGACGACGACGACTCACCCACTCCCCAGAGGGCTGCTGCTGAAATCGATTGCGTAAGAACCCACCCCGTCGCGACGGCTGCTGCCATTCAAGCGTCGCAATCTCAAATTCAAACGGCTCTAGCCTCCCCGATGACTGAACGTCTGGTTGAGCCACCTCAATCATGACGACCTCATACGCTTCGGTCAAAATTGGCGGAAAGTCTGGGTCTATCGCTCCCGCATCTTCCACAAAACGAGCAGTTTTTAACGTCAGCACCGACAGATTCGCTGCCAGCCAGTCTGATGGCGCAGCCGCAGCCGCAGGCTCACCAGTCAGCGCGGAGGCAATATCCTGCAAATCCGCAGGCATCGGCCCAGATAGCTGCCCCAGCAATATTTCAGCCCCAGCCTCATCGCCCCGGGCCAGACGGCCCATGGCCCGAGCCAGCACCAATACCGGCTGAAAGTTGGCCTCTGCCAGGGGCTCAGCCAGGGCCGTCGCCAGCGAGGCCAAACGAATCTGCCCTTGGAGGTTATTCGCTGACAGGTTAGCTCTCAGTTTTTGGGCAATTTCTGTCGCGAGGGCATTGGGTTCGGTATAGGCCAGAGCAATCCATTCCGGTTTTTCGCCAAAGTCTCGGGGTAGCCGCTGAGTGCCCTCCAGGCGGTGCTGCATATAGTAGAGCAGGCTATCTGAGAGCTGATGCAGTCGGTCATGGCCAGTTTCGGAGACAACCAGCCACTTGAGGGCCAAGTGACGAATCAGCGGGTCAATCTCATAGAGCTGATAGCCCACCGTACGACACATGCCAGAGAGCAGCAGGTCGGCCCCTAGGGACCAGGGAGAGTCCGGAACAAAGTTTTCTCGTAGGTAGTAGAGCAAATCAGGGGTCAGTGCCAGGGGAAACGCCCAGTGCCCCAGTAGCGTCAAGGCAGTGTCGTCTTTGCTGGCCCAGTAGACCACCCGATCAATCGCCGCTGCATATTTCTCAGGCTGGGGGGATGCCTGCACCAGGCTCTGTAGCTGCCGGATAAGCCGCTGTTCAGAGACGGCATCGCGTGGCTTGGCATCGGGGGAATCGGGTTGTGAAGGTTGTTGCCCAATCAGTTGTCCCTGCCCCCGCAGCTCTTTGAGTAGCCCCCGCCAGCCGTGCTGACTGAGGGCAAACATCGGCAAGTCCTGGGCGATGCGTTCAGCGGAAGTGCCGGGCCAACGATGCCGGGCCAACGGGTTGAGCCAGGCCATCTGCCGCAGTTGGGGTTTCAGGCGATTGACAAAATCAGCAGTGAGGTCGCAACGTCTGGGGTTAAAGCCTTTTCTGGCAGCCCCACCATCGCTGAAGACGACCGCCACCGTGTGCTGCTCTGACAGCTGCGGCAGCAGCTCATCTATCAGCAGCGGCTGGGACAGATCGCGATCTTGAAACAGCCGAGAGGTGGGGGCGTTGCGAAAATAGCACACCTGTACACGGCTGAAATCATCCTGATTGGCGGCCCGGCTAGCGGTAGCAATCAATCGCTCTGCCACCAGATCAAAGGGATCCATGGAGTTGCTGCGGTCAATCAACAGCAACAAGTTGGCCCGGTTTACCTTAGCAGGCAAATATACCGGGTTGAGCAGCAGCCCCTGCTGGCTAATCTGCTGCACCACCGCTGGCATATCCCACTCTTCAGACCAGCCAGCATATTCTGGCTGCCGTAGCCGTCGCCAGCCATGGCGTAGCTCCCGCCGCTTGACGGGGAAATATTCGTCACTCAGGTTGTACTTGCCGAGGGGGACACGCTCGCTGAGGCTATCCCCCCGAACCACCGCCTGCACCACCTGCAGGTTAGGGCGCGATCGCGGCTGTCTGGTTGGCGGCGGTGGCGGTGGCGGCGCAGATGGCGGTGATGAACTACTGGCCGTATCGGAAACCGGGTCGAGGCGGTCTTCTGGATCAACTGGAGGTTGAGACGCTGGTGTTCGAGCCCTTGAGCGCTGAAATGCCTGATAAAACAGCTCGGCTAGGTAGCTATCAAAATACTCATCAAATCGCTGCTGGTCAGCCGGAGACTTCACCCAAAGCCGCCGACAGAGCCGTTTTAACGCTTCGTGGCTGTCGGGTTGAAAATTGGCTTCCCAGGCTTCCACCAGCAGCTCGTAATCTTCCACCTGAAGGGGCAGCCCCAGTTGCTCCCGGAGGCGAAAAAATAAATCCAGCAGATGGCGATCAGGAGGGCTCACGTCGCTGCCTCTGGTAGCGAATATGCTCTTCTGGAGTCTTAAACAGCAGACCCTTAAACGGCAAATCCCCTTTGAGCTTTTCCGCTATTGTGTCTGGCTCCAACAGCAGCGCATCGACCCAGTCTAAAAATTCACTGGTGCCTACCTGCTTGCCACCAGCTGAGCGACTCAGATCCCGAGCCTGCAGGTAGCTGGTGAGCACCTCAGATTTCAAGGCGTCGGGCAGTCGCCCTTGGAAGCGCACTTTCAAGATGGTTTCGAGGATGTCGCGACTAGGAGTCTCCACGTAGTGAAAGATGCAGCGCCGCAAAAACGCATCGGGCAGGGGGCGTTCGTTATTGCTGGTGATAATCACAATGGGTGGTGGCGTTGGTTCGGAGGGAACTTCGGCTTGAATTTCGTCGATGGTGAACTGCTGCTCGTCTAGCTCCCTGAGTAAGTCGTTCGGAAAATCGATTTCAGCCTTGTCAATCTCGTCGATTAGGATCACGGCCTTTAAAGGGCTTTGAAAGGCCAGTCCTAAGGGTCCATATTTAATGTAGCCCTGCTGCTGGACGTCCATCAAGCGGCGCTTACCCTCATCGTCTAGGTAGCCGCTGTTAGCCAGCTGGGCGTCCCTTAGACGGGCCACCGCATCATAGCTATAGAGACCGTCTTTGGCGCGGCTGGTAGATTTCACGTACCACGCATAAAGAGGCCATGTCGCGAGTCCATAGTGCTGTAAAACTTGCTGGTTGCGCTGGGTTAGTTCGTAGGCGATCGCGTTGGCCAGCCGGGTTTTGCCACAGCCGGGATCGCCCATCACCAGCAGTGGACGATTGAGGGCGATCGCGAGTCGCACCGACTCTTTTAATTCATCGTCGGGGATGTAAGGAAACAGCGGTTTCTTGCGAGCATCGAGCGCGTAAGGTTCAGGGTTGTAACTTCCGTCATAGGTTAGATCGCAATCGAGCATAGGGCTGATCATGGGGGCTTCTACAGATCGAGGAAGTGAACAATGTCGTACCACAAATGACGCTCCGGGGCGATGCGATCGCAAACCGCCTTCATGGTGGATTCTGGAACACCCCGACGTCCTTTGTTCCACAACCGCTCGGCGACGGGGATTAGCTGGTCTGTCCGAGGCAGCAAGTTGGGCAAAAAACGGTGTCGCTTTACCCATCGTTGTATATCTGAGCACTCAAGTGCCTCAATCATAGGGAGCACGGTTGGCTTACAAACGTCCTTGTCCGTCGGCTCTTGCCGACAGTCGAGCCGCCAATTGTCCATAACGCCTAAGTTATCCACTATAAACAAGTACAGACTGTAAGGAGGTATGGACTCTGAGTGGTCTAGTTTTGCCATCAGGGGCTGCCACAGTTGCTGCATCATTTTAGCGGGCTCGGTTGCAGGCATTCTATCGGCATCGTGAATTACCAACACGATATCTTCCATCTGCCAGCGCTGAAAAATGTAGTGGATGATCGCTTCTGGGGCAGCATTTCGTCTATGCAGCAGGCGATCACCAAGATATTCCCAAAATTCGTTGATGTCAGTGTCGTCGCTGTGGGGGCTAAACGGAATTTTGTTGACATCGTCGAGCTGCTTACCTAAGCAGGCGTGAACCAAACGATTGACCAACCATTTTTGGCCGCAGCCAGGCTCACCGTGAACCACAAAGGCCGCTGCGGGGGGCAGGTCATTCACAACCGCAGCGAAAGCGCTCTCCTGAGTTGCATAATCAAGGTCCTTGAGGGAAGTGAAAACTTCTTCGCAGAGGCCAGCCGAATGTACAGAGGAGCCCGACACAGAAACTGGCGACGTAGTCGGAACTGGCGCTCTGCCTTGAAGCCGCTCAATCTCTGCTGTTTTTTCGTCGATTGTTGCAGCAACCAATGAAGCTTCTTGAGTCACCTGCTTCCACTCGCGCGTCAGATTAAGCCTTTGCGACGAATTAATGGCTGAGGTGATATCGGTGTTAAGCACCTCAGCATTCTCATTGAGCCGAATCAGACGAGTTTGCAACTGTTCAAGTTGCTGCTGCAAAAGTCTAATCTGTTCTTCACCGTTGCCCACGCTAAACCCTCAGACCATCTAGCTGTTGAGCCACTTCAGCTATCTCATCTTCAATAGCTTTGATTTGGCGCTCTAAATTCTTGCGATCGGCGGCATTGGTCGTAAAGTTCAGCTGCGTTGAAGCTGCATCCCGGTTTTCTTCTAGAGCCGAGAGCCTGGTTTCTAGCTGTTGAATTTTTCGTTGATTGACACGTTCTACAGCTGAAGGGCGTGACTTGGCCACCTCCCTTGGAAACGGAATAGCCAAGGACTGAGGTTCCTCTACTGTCTCGATATCACCCGGAAAATCTGGCTTGGCGTCTGGTTTCACTCGCTCTTTCAGGCTATCTAGCAATCGCTCTTTGGCCTCTGCTTCAGAAGCTTGAGTCAAATCCACGTATACCACCTGACTCAACAATCCTATTGGCTTGCACTCTTTTACCTTGATTGGGATTAGCTTACGCTTGATCGACTCAGGATCGTCGGCAAAGGCAGCAGCCCATTCGGGTTGGGTAAATGCAGAGGCCAGATAGGTATTTGATAGAACTGCGATTGTCTTTTGAGTCTCCGCCGCTGCTCGGTGCATATCCAGAACGAAGTTGCCTCCAGGTCGAAAGTCCCATGCCTGGAGCACCACTGAATATCCGGCGTCTTCCAGCGTCCAAGCAATCCACTCTGCCCATTGCTTGTCGTTGCGGTTGTAGCTGACAAAAAAATCTTTCATACGGTAACGGACAGCAAAGTCTGGAAAGGCAGAGATATAGGCAATAGTTTATTTCAGAAGATTCAGCCCTGTGAGCCACTTCTCCGAAAATTTTCATTTTTCTCTTGGCTCAAACCATCTATCAGCGCGTCAGATAAACCTCGTATATCGGATCCAGCCATCCTTGAGGGATCGACAGATATCGGGACCGCCGCAGACCAGATTATCGCGGTTCATTTTGATAGGAGCGCACCAGGTGTAGCACTCAGCCATCCTTTGACAAAACCTACAGGCATCCCTAAGGTTGTTGGCTAGATATTTAACTGAGTCCTACGCTTCTTTCCAGACGGCTTTGGTCGGGTTGTTATAAAAAGTGCTCTCGCCTCAGTCTGCGTCACCGATTACAGAAAACTGAGTCACCGTCGCTGGCTAGACATGGGCAAGCCCCTCCACTTGCAGATAATACAGGTAGGTCGTCAGTTCGTGGGCCTGTAGCTCCCAGATATGGCTTCGCCCCTGGAAGCGCTCCGCCAGAAATTGACGCACCTGTTCCAGAGACCATTTCAAGGCGTAGACCTTCGCTTGAATCGCTGCCTGAACTTCGTAAACGGGAATGGGTGGCGGTAGCCATGGCTCAGAGACTTGTGGAAAACGGAGCCCCTCCCCCCGTACCCCCCGATTAAGAGAATTGCTTTTAGCAAGAGCCGTATCAGAGGGCTCACACTTCATACTTTTTTCTGGGGTGTAAACTTCCTGGCTATGGGGTTGTTTCAGCGATCGCGCCTCCCCTACTTCGATCCCCTTCTCAGAGGCTAAAGTCCTTGCAGGCTCTACCAGTTTACACAGTTCTTCAGGCTCATGATCTTTCAGGCAATACTCAGGATGCCAGAGTTCCAGATTCTCTGCGCGATAGAGCGTCTTAGAACTGATGTGGGCTTCCCGCGCGATCGCCTCCGCCCGCTGCTTGATGGCAACCGGTAAAGCCTCTCGGTCTTGTAACACCTGCATTGCCACTCGAATCCGCTGCCGCGCCTCTTCAGCTCGCTGGTCATTCAAATTCAGCGTTGGCGGTACCTGGGTCTTCTGTTCACGCTTCGGGTCACTGCTCAAGGGCCAGTAGTAGTGCTGCACCGCCTTACACCAGGCACGAACGCGAAAGCGAATGTCATGCTGGTGGCGACAATACTCGCGGTAACCAGGGAGATGGATAGCCGTATTCAGCGCGTGAGCTATCAGGTCTTCCCTTTCCAGTTCCAGAAAGACATGACCATGACAGGCAATCACCTTGAGTAAATGATTCGTCTGATGATGCCCCGTCCAGCCGATCTGCATATCCGACTCCAAATCCTGTCGCCAGACTTCAACTTTGCTCAGGGGTGACCGCGATCGCCGGGGTCGCTGACGGTGGTTGTCGCGACCAATTTTGAGAGCGTGGCGCAATTCGCCCATGTCCTGATGCGCAGCCGCTCCGTCCCACCATCCAAAAAACTGCTCCAGACTGTCACCGATGGGATTCAAGTTGTCATCGAGGAGACATGATCCGGTACCCGGCTGAAGCGGCAGGCGATGACCGTTGTAGAGAATAATCCGCTCAACGCCATAGGTCTTGACATTGGGAAAAATCTCGAGCTGACCCTTCGCGCTCCCAAACCCTTGAGCCTTGAGACATTCCTGCAGAGCCACCGCTAGATCAAAGGTTTTGACGGATTCGGCCAGCGGCATATAAAGATGTAAGCCATTGCTGTGGCTGGAGCGCAGCAAGAGGGTGCGGGTGATGCCGATGGTTTCTAACGCGGCGCGAACCTGAGCGATCGCTTCGGCATTACAGTAGGGACTCCCCGCATCGATATCCAGTAAGGCATACAGTGTTTCATGGGTGAAGCGCACACCAATGAGCTGTTCCGGGTCTTGCCACCGCTGCCACAGTAAACGCGGGCCGAGCGGGTGCTCCTTCACCGTCATCCACTGGGCTTTCTTGCCAGGAGCAGGCGTGGAAGCCTGCAGGAAATCCCACGGGTGACGTCCAAAGCAATCCCAGAGCTGCTGACCAAGGGGGCTGGCGGGGGAAGGCTTCAGCGGAAAAAACGGGATACCTTGCGGTTGCGATCGCGGCGGTTGGACGTGAACAGTCGTCATAGCTGCACTCCAGGGATTCAATTATGAGAACCGTTAGGGGATTGGGTTGTAGCGATCGCCATGCAACCGCTTGCAATCCAGGCACACGAAGCGGTCAGGGAACACGGCGAGAGTCCCCTTGCATGCATCGAATCGCGTGAGTAGTATTTGAGGCTGACATCTACAAGGCCTGAAGTCACATCATCCCAG
>JBCBTQ010000185.1:0-11719 GCA_039818605.1 Cyanobacteria bacterium J06639_14
GGCCATTTCCGCAGCTAGCTGCGCCAGGTGGAGACTGCTGCGTGAAAAAACAGCCGTCTGGTCAGCTGGGCTGGCCTGCCACCAGGGTTTGTAGGACAGCCAGGGTTTGTAGGACAGGGGAACTGTCGAAATGCCACCGTCTATACCCTCTGGCAGCAGGGCCGTTAGGACTGTGATCAGGCGTTGGGTGTAGCTCAGGCGATCGCCCTTAGACCAGTCCGGCGCATAAACCTGATCTTTCACAACCTGACGATGGAAACCACCATAGGGAAACCCGTTGAGGGTGAACACATAGCAGTCCTGAGCCGTGAGCCAATCCCGCAGTTGCGCTAAGGCATCTCCGGAGAGGAGTTCTACACTTGCTGCACTGGATAGACGCAGACCGATGCCAAAGGCTGCATGGGGTGACAATTGCTGCTTCAGCTGAGGCGTGTAAGTTTGTAAGTTTTGAAAGACACTGGCCCAGTCTTCACCCGGGTGAATGTTGGTGCAGTAGGTCAAGTGGTAGGTGCGGGGGTCAAAGACCGGCCCCAATGAGCCATCGCAGTAGATGCGCATAATGAGAGTCTCAAAAGCCTTAACTACAGTGTTGCCAAGAGTGCGATCGCATCCCGATAGGGATCTAAATCAACGTGGTGAACTTCCAACCCGGTGCCAATCCCTTGGAGCAGCATTAGCGTCAACTCACCCCCCAGGTGCTCTCGAAACTCCGTTAACCCCCGGAAAAGGGACTCAGGATGCTCGGGTTGATCTAGGTAGTTGGACAATTCTGGTACATATAGTGAAAAGCCTAGGGTTTGGCAGGTGGTGCAAATGCGTTGCCAGTCTTCGCGCGCGAGCAATCCAGTCAGGTAGGAATACGTGCTGTCGAGGGCAATGCCAATGGCTACCGCCTCCCCGTGACGCAAGTCATAGTGGGTTAAGTGCTCCAAGCGATGGGCGGCCCAGTGACCAAAATCGAGGGGGCGGGAAGACCCCATTTCAAACGGATCGCCGTTGCCCGCAATGTGGGCCATGTGGAGTTCAGCACAGCGATAAATGGCGGATTGCATCGGAATCATGGCTCGGTGGGCGATCGCCGTTGCATTGGCGGCAATCTCTTCAAAAAATGCTGCATCTTTGATCAGGGCGACTTTTACGGCCTCAGCCATCCCGGCCCGCCAGTCGCGATCATCGAGCGTGGTTAAAAACGCTGCGTCATTCAACACTGCATAGGGCGGGGCAAAGGTACCCAAAAAATTCTTTTTCCCAAAGCAATTGATGCTGTTTTTGACCCCCACACCGGAGTCATTTTGAGCCAACACTGTCGTTGGTACCCGGATGAGGCGAATCCCCCGGTGGGCAGTGGCGGCTGCATAGCCAATCATGTCCAGCACGGCACCCCCACCAATACCCACCACATAAGAGTGGCGGCACAAGCCCACCGCGTCCATCTGCTGTTGCAGATGCTCAACTAGCATCGGGTCATTCTTAGAGGCTTCGCCGCCAGACACCTGAATCGGCGCGGTTGTGAGCGTCAAGATATCACTATAGTGAGTACCGTATTGCTCAATTTGGGATAGCAACTGGGGGTGATAGGGTAGTAAACCGTCGTCCACAATCACCATAATTTTCTTGGGGCCGGCTTCGCCATCCGCGGCGATCACTTCGGCCAGGAGCGGATTTTCAGGGTGAAAAAGCTGCTTTGTGAAGTGGACATTGTACTGGAAGGACACCGCAAAGCGCTGCTGAATCGGACGTGTCACAGAAGACTTAACCGATGTAGGAAACGTTGCAACCACAGGAAACCCCTTATCTAGAAGAACTAAGTCACAAAAGCCTAAGTCACGGCAAATAAACGTGCTAAAGCAATCGACAGCGGCAAAAGCCCCAGTGTCGCTAGGCCGTAGGGCCAGCCTGCAAATCCTGCTGCGATCGCAGCATCTAAGACAATCAACGAAAGCACACCCGATTTCACCGCCTTTTGCACCGTGGCAGGGCTTGGATCTTGAGTGGCTTTGCCAAAGGCAGGTAGCACTAACCCCGCAAATAGGGCAGCAAAGGGTAAGGCAGAATACCAGTCGTACCCCTCAAGCAGTCCTAAAACCAACACGCCAGACAGTACGAACAAAACCAGTGCGATCGCCAGCACCCCTGTTTGGCGCTTACCCCCTTCGACTTCTCCCTGGCTCACCGCCGTGACCGCTGCGATGTAAACAATCGGAATCAGGGCTAAAAACCATCGCTCTGGAATCAGGGCTGGCGCTACACTGACGCCCAAAAGCAAGTTGCCTCCCCGACATAAACCCATGTTCAGCGGTCCAAGTAAGCTTTGATGCTTACCCAAAGCGTCGTAAATCAAGGCAGCTAAAGCGACGGCAGCCGCCAATCCAGCGCTGATAAGGGAAACTTGTACAGCAGCCAATACCCCAATCACCAGCAGCACACTGCCGAGAATTACGGCTCCGGTGAGGGAGGCGCGACCACTGGGGAGTGGTCGTTCAGGACGCTCCACTTGATCTAACTCTGCATCAAATACATCGTTAAACACCACGCCGCCCCCATAAAGACCGCTGGTAGACAGCAGCAGCCAACCCAAGGAAGCCAGCGCACTCACCCCCAAATGCCCAGTCCAAATATCTGCTAAGACACGAATGCTGCCTGCTGCGGCATAACCGACGAGGATATCGGCCCAGGCGGTCAAAATATTAGCGGGTCGCATCAATTGTAGGTAAGCCCAAACAGACTGCGATCGCACACTCAGCGTTTCCACGGTGCCTCCTTTGAAGTTCTATTTTGAAGCCATCATTAACGGATAATTAGGGATTCTTGTTCAGGCTCATATACGGTCGGTGTTTGTCCCCGAAGTACAGAGTTACCCCTATAGAGTTGCCGCTGATCAATCGCAGGCGGATTCAGCCAGTCGTCTTCATTCATTTCGCCGCTTTGACCATACGCCTTCAGGGCATTGCCGTAGCACACTGCTGTGACTTGCTCTTCCGGAATGCCCTTTTGCAACATCAGCTGAGCCGTTTTCGGAACCGCTAATGGATCGCTCATGCCCCAGTCTGCAGCGCTGTCGATCATCATGCGATCGCTGCCATACCTTTTAACCACTTCCACCATGCGCTCATTCCCCATCTTGGTATTGGGGTAAATCGAAAAGGCACACCAGAAACCGCGATCGAGTACTTCTCCGACCGTTTCTTCATTCGCATGATCGATAATGACTTGTAGCGGATCTAAGCCGTGCTCTAGACAGATATCCATGCTGCGGCTAGTCCCCTCTTTCTTATTACGGTGGGGCGTGTGAACCAGCACTAGCTTGTCGAGTCCCTTGGCCAGATCCAACTGGAGGCGAAAGTACTTCTCTTCTGCTTGGGTCATGTCATCAAAGCCGACTTCGCCAATGGCCACGACTCCTTCTTTACAGGCATACAATGGCAGTAGTTGCATCACTTGGTCTGCCAGCGTTTCATTGTTCGCTTCTTTGGGGTTGATGGAAACGGTGCAATAATGGCGAATCCCAAATTGTGCTGCTCGGAAGCGCTCCCACCCAATTAGGCTATTAAAATAGTCTTGAAAGGTTCCCACATGGTTGCGCGGCTGACCCAACCAAAATGACGGTTCAATCAATGCAACAACCCCGTACTCTTTCATCACAAGATAGTCGTAAGTAGTCCGTGAGGTCATGTGGATATGGGGGTCAATAACCATCATGGTGTTTTCTAGCATGGGAGCACCTAGTAAATTCTGCAAAAAACCAAATAGATTCGAATAACAACGGGTCAGATGTTTGGGGTTATGGATGGGTCAGGCTAAAGCTATCCCACGTCAGTTGCTTATCTGCAATTTGTTGTTTTAGCGTAGGGACTTTGTCTAATAGGGCTTGGGCCTCTGGAGCTGGAGAAAGGTCGCAAGCCAGGGCAGCGGCTTGCTGCTCAAACCGTTCGGGGCTATCCAGCACCCGCTCTAAATCTGCAATCAGAAGACCTTTAGCAAAGGGCCCCATCGGTCGCCACAGTTGTGGATTGACAGCACGACCAGCAGCCCATCGCTCGTGGGCATAGTCAGATAACATCTGTGCCAGCTTAGGGTTGGCGCGGGCGTCTAGGCCTTGAATTTGACTCAGATGACTGTCAACAAACAGGGCCTTTAGCACCATTTGATTCCAGGCGGCTTCATCAAAATAGTCAGCGGGGTAAGGGTTCTTTAGCGCGATCGCGTTAAAGACCGACGTCATGTTGCTGCGCAGTCCCTCAATTGTCCTGGCTTTAAACCGTTCGGGATAAGGCAATAGGGGCAAGCTTTGATACAGTGCGATTTGCTCAGCCACATTGGCCGCAGAAAATAATGTTTCAATCGCAGTCACGTAGCGATCCGCGTCATCCGTTGGAAAGCTTAAGATCATAAAGGTTCGCACGGCTTGATCAACACTCCAACCCTCTGGATTCCAACTTGCTCGTAGCTTGTGGGCGGCCTGCAAATCTGCTTCGGTCAAAGCCAACGTTGCCTTGCTAACCCGTCGGGTAACTCTGCTAAACCCCATCAGCAGAGTTCTTTCTGACGCATATATCGATGGTTGTTTTGATAGTTGCTGTATGACCTGATTCAGCCAATCCAAACTTGATACTTCTAGCTGCTTAATCAACCAGGTTTGTAGTTGGCTAACAATTTTGTTGAAGTTGTGAGGTACCCTATCAGGATGAAGCATCTTTTCAATCGCATACATCAGTTTATCCTTTTATAAATTTTGTTTTGGTCGTGTTGCTGGTGGCCTAACTGCCACGAAAATATTTGACGAGAAAGAACCGGACAAACCAAGATTTATTATTAGAATTTGACTCGGGTTTCTTTGGGTATTTTTTGAGGCTAAAACAGTCTGATCAAGCGTGTCTCCTCATCGTTCTATCATCGAATATCTGATGAGGGATAAATCCTCTGCGGAGATTACAATTCCCCCCATCTTCCCTCAATCAGATCATAGAAATAAGTATTATTGGATGGCTTGCCCTTTACATCTTTTTTCGTCCAAGTATTGCTGTCGGCAGCATAAACCCATACGTCGTTTGATTGAATCCTGCCAGGGAGACGGTTGAGAGCCTCTAGCGTATTGGCTTGTAACAAAGTCCAAGTGCCACTGTTAATGGTGTAACGCCAAAGTTCATTATCAATAGAAAAGTTTTCACCGCCACCACTAAATCCGTAGATATCGTTGTCAATCAGCGCGCACCCAGAACTGGCTCGGGCTGAAGGTAATGGCGTAATAGTTGGAAGTTCTGTCCAAGTATTGGTATTAAAATCGAACTTCCATGGATCGTTGTCGTAATTAAAAAAGGAAAAATTAGCGGCAAAGCTTACGCCACCAAAAACATAAAGGGCATTTGTCGGCCCATGGTAGATCGCACAACTCATAGCTCGGGGTAAAGGTGCTGGGCCATGGGCAACACTTTGGGGCGTCCATGGCTGATTGGGGGCGTGGAATGTCAAAATGTCATTAAAAAATGTGCTTTCGTTCGATCGATAAGATGATGTTTCAGACGCGTGGAACGATTCCTCAAAAGGATGAACCGTAACCATGCCAACTGCGATAAAAGTTGCAATGCTATAAAAACGAAACTTAGTCTGCATGGGTATCGCTCCTGTGCGTTTCAGTCGGCTCAACGCTCGCGTCCGTTCGATATCCCACTATTGCAAACACCGCCAGCAGAAAAAATCCTAAAAAGTTCAGGTAAATTCAGGTAAATGTTCAGGTTTATTCAGGTTTTCCAAAGGCGATCGCGATTAAAACGGCGTGTACTGAATCGAGAAGTAAAGGCCGTTATCTTGCAAACCATCGCGATCGCCGGGGAGATCCACTAATGGAATACCCCAATCCAAGCGAGCAGAAAAGTTGTTGCCCTGCAGCCAAAGCAGCCCCAGACCAATCCCAGCGAGGGTGTTGGGCCCCAGGGTGCTACCCGTTGAGTTCCAGGCAACCCCAGCGTCAATAAACGGGGCCACCTGCAACACGCTATCCCATTCTGGAATCCTGGCAACTGGGAATCGCAGCTCGGCAGAGAATAGCCCACCGTTGTCTCGCAGCAGCGCATCTTGTCGATACCCGCGTACGCTCTGGGCACCCCCTAAGCCAAATGCCTCCTGGGAGAGCAACTCATCGGTGGTAAATTGTAGGTCGCCGCGTAAAAAAAGTAGTGTATCTGGCCCCAAGAGCTGTACCCACTGCCCTTGCCCCCGCCAGGACAGAAAACGACTGTCGGGAGCGTCCTCGTTAACGGTGGCATTGAGGATGCCTAGCCCCAGGTTGAACTGAGACCGCAGTGCCAAAACATGACGTTCACTCCGCTGGGTCCACTCTTGAGAAAACCGCAGGGCAGTGACCCGTGTAGAGCCATTGTCATCCGCGCCAGGAGACAGCGGAAACGGGCCAATATTGGCGAATCCCAAACTCGTCTGACCTTCCTGATGGGAGAGGGTTAACCCCAAGGCCAGCTCTTCTGTGGGTGTCTCGATGAGCGGGCGACGGAGACCCAACTCGTAGTAAAAACTATCGGAAGAAATGTCTAGGACTGAAAATGTCGGGTCGATCACGCGACTGTTGGAATACCCCGCCGCCAGTCGCAGCGTGTCGTTGTTGGGGCTAATGGGCAGGGTATAGCTGAGGTTGACCCCGTTGCTGCCGTCGGTGTTGGTGTAGTCAACCGTAATGCGATCGCCCAGTCCTAAAAGGTTACTTTCACTCACCCCCACACTCCGCTGGACCCCACCAATGTTAGGAGAGCGGTTATTGGCAAACGTGGTATTAACCGCAAATGAATCGGCCTCGGTCACCTCAACCACCAGTAAATTAGTGCCGGGTCTAACTCCAGCTTGCAAGTCGGCAGAAATCGTGGCAATCAGTGGGTCGATCTGCAATCGCTGTAGCCCAGCTAGCAAACGGTTAATGTTGAGCGGCGGGTTAGCGACCAACCCAATCCGGCTGCGGATGTAGTCTGGGCTAAGCCGCTGGGTCCCATTAACAACAATGTCTTCCAGTTCGCCCTCTAGCACCTGAATTGTGATGGTGTCATTGACGATAGTCTGTGGGGGAATCAGTGCTCCTGAGGTTAAGTAGCCTGCTTCAACATAGCGCTCAGTGATTGCAGTGCGAAGTTGTAAGAGTTCATTAAAACTCACCTGCCGCCCTAGATAAGGCGCAATCAAATCAGCAAAATCAGCTTGTGAAAAAACAGTATTGCCCACAACCTGAATATCACGGATAAAAAATGTCGCCTCCTCTTCCCCTGGATCAACTGCGGGTGGATCATCTTCTGGCTCGGGGGGTGCGATGGGGGGGAGCAACTCTTCCGGCGACGGTAGTGGTGGTAAGGGTTCTTCGGGGAGGGGCTCTTCGGGGATTTGTTCGTCGGGAAACGGGGGGGAGGTTGGGGTCTGCTGAGACGGCAAAACTGGGGACGGTTGGGCCAATACAGGGGATGCATAGAGCATTGAACCCACTACTAAGTAGGAAGGCCCAATTAAATATAAGAAAGCGTAGGTTGTGGTTGAGGAACGAAACCCAACGCCTGCATGGGTTACGCTATCGCTAACCCATCCTACATTTGAATTAGCCCAGCTACTTAAGAGAGTGGATAAAGCGGGGAAAAAACAATTACGGTTCACAAGATAAGTAGAACTTGATTGGTGCATACTGGCCAGATTGCGAAACTTTTTGCGAAACTTTTGATCGACAAAGTCCGGAATCCAGCCATGATGTTGAGTCTCTATATGTCGTTTAATTAAGCTTTTTGGCACCCCAAGGTGTAATAATCACGACCCATACTAAACGAACTCGTAGGGATGGGACAGGTTCCAATTTGATGAAATTAGAAATGTAAATTTATAGCCGTAGCCACAAAGCTTTGTGCACTATGGCCAGCCAGATTGCCTGTGTATTCAGCATTCCAGCGAGATATAGGTGCATTAAGCAATCTGGCCAGTGCTGTATGAACTATGCCGACATTTCATTTTCCTGGCGTCGAAAGACAATCCCAATCTAACCTCAAAACTTTGAGATGTTATTCGTACAAAGGTATGATTCGATCGCAATCATGTCTCTAACGCTGGGCTATGGTGTGGTTCATGATTCTGGCTACCCATAGAAACTTAGATAGACGGGAAAGGTGGGAAAACACTCGCTTTATTGAAGTTTGCAAAACCACCTAATACCTTAAGAACAAAAGCTTTTCCTTTAGATTTTTTCTTCTTAGGACTCTTCATAATTCCTATTCTTTGCCTTAAATGATATGCTCTATCCCTGCTCGATAGGTTAGAAAACTTATACTTTTCGAGCATGTAATCCATAGCCTCAGGAAACTCCTCAGACAACGACTGGAGCTTCCAGATATCACTTGTTTCATCAAAAATCTCTATCTGTTTGAGCAATTTATCCGCTCTTAAGATTAATTCAGGCGTATCTTTCCCAAATTCCTTAATGACTTCCCAAGCCAGATCTTGCGTAGCATCGTCTCGTTCACTTTGCTCATAAGCCTTGACGATATCTCCCCAGCTTTCTGTCAGCCAAGCTCTCAATAATAAGTGTTTTATCCTGCGATAACCCGGAGCGCCAGAACGATATCTTATTGCATTTAGGATAGATCCCGTTGAGTACTGACGATCTTTATCAGACTGATACTCCATGATGCCAGTTTCTGGATCAGCAAGTTGCCAGTATTCAGAAGCTTTGATGGCAGATCCTGAAACGGTTATCTGATCATCAACACCAGCCTTGTCTATTCTTCCTCGGATGAAACCTCCAACGCTTGGATTCGTTTCGTAATAAAACTTTTTCATTTCATCCCGAGTTTTTTCAAGATTCTTATAAAAAGGACCTCTGTAAATACGCCCCTGATTTGTATGCCCCTGATTTTGATATTCCTCTTTTGCAGTGAGACTGAGGTCTCTATAAATATCCTCCTGCTTTGCATGATACTTCTCCCCCTTCAATCTATGCTTATTCCTCTTCTTTCGAAATTCGTATATCGCATCGCGATTACTTAGATCAGAAGGAGTATCACTATAATACGATTCATCATCATAAGGGTTATCACTCCAATGATATTTGTAAAGACCTTGATCATCAATATATCTATCTGCATAACAGGCATTCAAGAATATTCTGTTACGCATGTTTTGCCTCTGATCTGGATCCAAATCTTTGGCTGGCGTCATGTAATGAATAATCTCGTCAATCAAACCTTCAAATGCTTTAACGCCATCTTCATATCCTAAATCAATAGCGTGTTCGTAATTAATAGGATTAGCAGGGCCATCACCCTCCGCAGCATGGTTTAATTGGATTTGGTTTTCGGAACCATGACCAGCAAACATCACCTGATCGATTTTGCAATTGAGTCCAAACGTCTTGGCGATAGAACTGATGACGTTTGTGTATTCCTGTTGAGATTTTCCCATCATTACTAGGGTATGAGAATCAGATTCCCCTAGTACAGAATTCAAAGTTTCATGATCAAAGAATGCACCTCCAGGATCCGCATCTTTCGTTGCGTGGAAAATAAGGTTAAGCGGTTTTCTTTCCGAGGGTTTTTTCTGACTTTGACTTTGAGCAATCAGACCTGTGATATTTTGTTGTAATAAATCAACGACACTCTGATAAAAATCAGGGTGGCTAGCAACTGCATAATCTTTGATCAATTCTTCAGCACTAGGCTCATCCTGCTTTTCTTTTTCTTGGTTTAGGTTAGGAAATAATGAATCAGCAGCTTTTTTGTCAGAATTTTTGCTAAATACCTCTTCATCTTGCTGATTGTCCAGAATGTAAGCATCATCCTCGGATATCTCAAACCTATATGTATGAAAATCGTCATCACTTATTTCTTGAGCGGCCACTTTCTCTAAAAGTTGTTTCGCTTTTTCGGTAAAGTGGCCATTTTTAATGTCTGCTTTTACCTGATCCCAAGATTCAAAAAGTTCAAACTTTTCTTCCCCGCCATTTTTTTGACGCTTCAGTATCGCGTTGGCCAACTCGACAGCTCGATCTGTCTTCTCCTCGTCACGCTCGATATCGCTGATGCCACTAGATTCACGATTTGCCTGGCGTATATTGTTCTGTATATCAGCCTCTGAAGGGCCTGCCATGATGTTGTCACGAGATTCATCGTCCGTCATGTCAAACGGTTCGGAATTGCTTTTCAGTGCTTGATTAAGAAGGTCCCAACGGTCTAGGTTCTCTTTTGTTAGGGGGAGATAGGGGTCTGAATTTGGCCGGGAAAGCGATGGCTTAAATAACCAATCATCATCACTTTCACTGCTTGAGGAGGTGACACTTGAATGTGCACTGCTCAGAGAGGAGCCAATACTAGTGGCACTACTAAGTGCTGATATGGCGCTGCTCTCTACAGATGCTTCACTCATTGCATTAGATTGCTCGTCTACATCATCTGCCCTATTTTTTCCATGGCGATTCATCAGATCAACTAAATGTAAAACTGGCCCCAAAAGCTCCATATCTTGATTGTTTGCAGCCCCCCGTCTTTGTTTGTCTTTTCTCCTGGGGCGCTTGTAGGCGTTCGCGCCGTTTACTTCATTATCGTTGAGCGCATCTTTTTCCTCATCATCGTTGAGCGTATCCTCTATTTCACTTGCTTTTTCTTCCATTTCACTTGCTTTCCTTCTCCTCCTTTCTATGTTTTTTTTCTTTGCTGGTTTTTTTTTCTTTGCTGGGTTTTCTTCCTGTGCTTCTTTCAACAGCTTATTGAGGGAGATATTCTTTTTACCAGTGACATACTTCTTCACTAAAGCCTCAATAATATCCTCATGAATACCTGCTTTTAATAAATGACTTCTTACTGTCTCCTCACGCAAATAGGAACTTGCCTCATTAGCTGAATATAGATAGTAATCATTGGGGTAAACTGTCCGCTGAATCGTACCATTCGTTTGCTGCGGTAAAGATGGGCCGCCCACCCTGCCGCTCTGGAGGTCTGTTTGAGCTGTGAAACTCGATGACTGCACGACAGATGGGGATGGCTGCGGGGCAGACTCACCATTCTCACCCTGAGCACTAGCCCCCATGACACTCACGGGTTGATTGCGCACCACGCGATCGCCATTGTCATCGGCATTTTGCTCCAACGCCGGGTTGGCATTAATCGGGGTGCCATTCACATCCGGCTTCAGCGCCATCTGGCTCTGCTGCACTACATGGGTCGCCTCATGGGCCAATAGCTGCGGGTCATTCGCCCCGCTCGATTGCACTACGATGTTGTTCTTCTGGGTATATGCCTTTGCCTGAATGCTCTGGGTTGCCACATCATCCACATGCACCCGCGCCTGTTTCACCTCCGGATAACCTGACTGCACAAAGGCATCGCTCACCTGCTTGGGCAACGGGCTGCCACTGCCCTTGGGTTTCAGATCTACAGAGTTCTCCCCGGCACTGCCTGCCGTCTGGGGCATTGAGTTCATCCCAGCGGGCACATCCCGTTGAATGGGCAGTTGCATGCTGAGGGGGCGCAGCTGGAGTAAGGATTGCCCCATCGGCATGTGTAACACCGCCTCATCGCGCTGATGCTTGGCGACCATCCCCTGGTAAGAGGGACTTATCGGTCTAGTCTGCACACTCGATATCTCAGAGTCTCGCTGAACAGGTCCAAAAAGACTCAGCGATCCATGCCGCTTAGGGGGGGGCCATCGATAAGTCACGCCGTCGCTGGATCGATTCGTTGGGGGCAAAGATGGA
>JBCBTQ010000186.1:0-11623 GCA_039818605.1 Cyanobacteria bacterium J06639_14
GAGAATTCTGAGCCTTGGTAAACCAGTGCTCGCTGCGAAAACAGCCAAGATGGCTACAACGGTGCCGCTGCTACAGTACTGAAAATTTGCTTGATTCCACCGATATGGATGCCTTGATTGAGGCTGCCTATCGTCAAATCTTTTTCTATGCTTTCAAGTGGGATCGCGAGCCGTTCCTCGAGTCTCAGTTGCGGAATGGTCAAATTACTGTCCGCGACTTCATCCGAGGCTTGTTGCTGTCCAAGACTTTCTACAACAGCTTTTACGAAAAGAATAGTAACTATCGTTTTGTAGAGCACTGTGTAGCACGAGTTCTGGGTCGCCAAGTTTACAACGAGCGTGAAAAGATTGCCTGGTCAATTGTAGTGGCCACCAAAGGTATTCAAGGTTTTGTAGACGAGTTGCTCGATAGCGAAGAGTACCTGAGTAGTTACGGGTATGATATGGTGCCTTTCCAACGGCGTCGTGTCTTACCAGGTCGTAAAGAAGGTGAGCTGCCTACCAACATTCGTTTGCCGCGCTACGAAGAATATCATCGCTCGGTTCTGGGCTTCCCTCAGGTTGTATGGCAAACTCAGGTTCGTCGCTATGTGCCTCAAGATAAAAAGCCAACCGCTGGTAATCCTGAGCTATTCCTAGGCATGGCCCGTAGTATTGGTGCGACTGGCGTCATTCCACCGCGTGTAGCCACCGCTCAGATCAGCATGGCCAAGGTGCCTTACCGCAAAATTAATAGTTAACTTTTGCCAACTGTTTCAAGCAAAGTAAAGGGAATGTCCTTAGGGCCATTCCCTTTTTTTGTGTTTTTCTCTATGCAAGAGTGTAGAGACTTGCAATGATTGCTTCAAAGTAGAGCGCCATTGAACATTCATCGGTATGATGCGGGGGTGACAACTTTGAAAGTGTCCTCTTATAACAGTCTGAGCTTTCGGATACCAGTATCCTCTTATTGCCTACCCTAGTGCAATCTTTAAAAAGTTCAGGAAAGGGTCTCCGCTTATCTGTGTAACATCTAGAGGATTGGGTAGTCTGCCAATATGAGTTCTATGGATTCTTACGAATCGTGGTCGAATCATCATCCAGCTGCTTCCGCTGAGCTTGAGGGCCACTTATATAGCCATTTACAAGAATGCCGCCAGAAAGAAAGTGCTAAAGCTGTTCTCAACCGCTTTAGACAATTATTTATTCAGGCCGATGGTTACGAAGACCCATTGGTTTGGGAGGCATTGTCAGACTTGGCCCATAGCCCCCAGTCTGATAGAGAATTTAAGTACACATTAAATCGTTGTAGCTACACTCTGATTAACCCCTGGTACACTCAACCTCGGGACCATTGGGCAATTCCTGCTCTCGTGCAGCTATTTGAGACGATTCCTGCCGAACCGACTAACGAGTATCCGACGCAACGGATCCGTGAATTAAGTTCGTATTTCACAGAGACTGAGCAGTATGCGGCTCTGAGGAATTTAGCCAATTTATTTAGTGATGAAAACGCTGTTGAGAGCGCCGAAACCTTTGACGAACAGCCTGTGGGCACGCAATTAAAGCGGTATCCGTTCCTCTACGACAGTAGCTTGCTTACTAAGGATAGTGATCATCACCAGAAAACTTATGTTGGCGAGCTGCGTCGAGGAGCTGAAGCTCAGATTGGGATTAAATTAGCTCGATATTGTGATCAGCAGCATCGAGGCACTGCTGCTAAGTTTCCGAACCCAACGCGGTTGTCTGACGCAGAGTTGGATAAAGCTCTGAGCTACTACGCAGGCAAAATTGAGCTTGGTCGTAGTCACAGTGATCTGGCCCAGATGTTTCGCACTTACAGCAAAACAGTGCGTTCTTTCCGCGACTTCAAAGAGGAGTTTCTGGAATTCTTGCTGGCTCCGCTAGCAGATGTTGATGCTCGCTTTGTAAACAATAATTTTGGGCCGACCCTGCGGCAGTATTTGCGCGATACCTTGCAGGACTTTAACGGACAACGTTTAACCGATTTTATTGTCATCACAACTTGTCAAAGGCTACTGAATTTCTTAGTGGTTGAGAATCGGCAGCAACCTGTGTTTCGCCGTTTTTGGCAGATGCTGCATGAAGTTGGTTACACCTCAACTATTGGTTTGTTGTTGCGGATTGTGCTGTTTTGCTCATCCGTTAAGCCCTGGTTAGAAAACCGCTTGGCCATGCTGTTTAACCACCATGAAAAGTATGCCTGCAAAGATGTTCCTTGGTTGGTTGAAACGTTGGAACACGTAAATGTTGCTCTTACAACCAACTTTAGTAATGTTGGTTACTCCTTTAGTTAGGTTGGCCAGTCAGTAAAGTCCCCCTATGCAGCATCGCTGTTCGTAGCTGGCCATTAGGCACAAGTTGCTGAATCGCAAGTATAGCCACGTTTCCCGTCCTCCCCTTACCAAGGGGAGGTGTTGTAGACGGAGGGGTTCCAGCCTCGTAGGAGGATAGAGCTTTGTAAGCTGACGATCGCGACGCTAAGCCGCCCGTCCTGATTGCGGTAAATGTTGCTAGACCTGGGCAGTAGGAAAAGGCTTAACCCGGATATCACGAGTGAGAATGCGTGGACGGAAGATTATTTTGAGGATAATCCATAGCGATCGCAACTCTCCTGGAGAATTCCACCGCTTCCATTGACCCGGACGACAAAACAGCATTTCAATCAGCTTCCGCCGTTTCTCTAAGGTGATGGGGTCAAATTCGATTAAGGCTTTGGGAAAGTCACCTTGGGTGCTTGTGCAAACGAGTCGGCCCGGAAGCGAGAGAGAATCTTCGGCAATCACCAGCATAACTGAGCGGGTCTCCCCTTCAGCAAGGGGCAGTAAACCTCGTTGAGTCAGGGCAATTTCTGCACCTGTTTCGGCAATCCAGTCGGTCACCCCCCACCAAGAGGCCATCTCAAATTCGTCCTTTTCACCAGGAGATTTCACCACTAAGCGAACGACTCGGCGAAGCTCTAGCCAAATCGCCCCATTAGGATTCGGAACATCCAATAAAATGAGCAGCGCAATGGCAAGCATCAACAAATTGTAAGCACTCCACATCCATCCCAGGGCAAGACCTGGTGGATAATCTTGGGAATAGTAAGTTTCAAAACCTGCGGCTAAACACCAACCCAGGTTGCGCCAAAGGCTAATAGCAGTAAGCAAAAAGACGATAACTAATGGCCACGCCAGCTTCCAATTAAACACGAAGCGATCGCTATTTACCCCCTTTGGTGTGACCTTAAAACCTTTAGAAAAAGGACTTAATAAAGCCTGGAGCACCGTTGCAGCTAGAGGAAAAACCAGGACAAGAGAGTAAACATCTGACAAAAGAGCCGAGCGCGATCGGTGATTAAGCCAGCCAAAAACGGTTAACTGCACCATGTAATAGGGCAGAAAAAAATACAACACCTCAGCGGTAGTCGCCTGAATGGGGATGATGTGTAAAAAGGTATAGGTCAGCGGCATCAATAAAAATATGATGCGAGGAATGCTGCTAAACCAGTGCAGTAATCCTTCTAAATGCGCGAGTCGTTGAATCGGCGTCAACCCTGGAATAGTCAAGGGATTCGATTCGATAAAAAAGGCTTGGAGCGTTCCTTGAGCCCATCGAATGCGCTGGGTTGCATGGGCCGCAATAGTTTCTGCCGCCAGTCCAGCACTCAGCTTTTCATCCAAATAAACCACCTGGTTACCCTGAGCCGCCAATCGAATTGCGGTGAAATAGTCCTCGCTGAGGGACTCTGTAACAAATCCTCCCGTTTTCTCCAAGGCACGGCGGCTCATAACAAAAGAGGTGCCAGAACAGACTACGCCACCCGCCGCATCCCGCATCGGTTGAATCTGCCGATAAAATACTTCCTCATCGGGCGTCAGGATACCTTCTAAACCCAAGTTTCGCGCAATCGGGTCGGAGTTATAAAAGCTCTGTGGCGTCTGCACCAAGGCCACGTTCGGATCTTGGAAAAAACCGACAGTGCGCCAAAGAAAATTGCGGGTAGGGACAAAATCAGCATCGAAGGATGCAATTAAATCGCCTGAAGTGTGGGCAATTGCATGATTTAAGTTGCCCGCCTTGGCATGACTATTATCGGGTCTGGTGAGGTATTCGCAGCCCAATTCTGCCGCTAAGGCTTTGATTTCCGGGCGGCGCGTATCGTCCAGCAGGTATACGGTTTTATGAGGATACTCCATGGCCTGACAGCCAATAACCGTACGTCGCAAGATAAAGGCAGGCTCATCATAAGTGGGAATAAACACATCGACTTTGGGTGTATACCGCCCGGCGATGACATCAACCTGGAGTTGATCAGCTTGAGCATGGCGATCTCGCACACGTAGCAACAGGACCAACTGAATGACACTCCCCGTGATCCCGACTAACTCCATCACCAGCAGCAAGAGACTAAAACTGCCAGTTAATGGATCGGCAAGATCCAATGTAGAAGATAGCCGCCAAGAAACATATCGAATAAGCAGTCCTAGCAAAATAGTGACCACTACAACCCGCGACCACTTGCGTGGCTGCGGTGATACTTTGGTGATTCCCCAGGCGACGAAGAAGAGTAATACGGTAGGAAACAGAAGATAATGCACCGCTAGCATCGGGACTTCGGCCCAAAAGGGAGGATTGTCCTGAATCCTTCCTAATTGAATAAAAATACTCTCGATTTGATCCTGCCCAGCAAACCAGGCTGCTACGATGCCTGCTGATAGGACGAGCGTACCCATCATAACCAGGGTAGCCCAATGGACATGATGCGTCCCCTGTAGCGATGAAGCGCTTCGAGGTTTAGAAGTGAACGTTTGAATGGGAGGAGTGGTCATGGGTTACACAATCCTCTGTAAGGTAACAGCAGAAATCGAGCGGCCAAATTTAGCCGACTTGCATTTAGTCAGAAATCTCCAAAAGGTTGGTTTACTATTCATCGACCATAGCGCGATCGTGTTTTTGAATGGAGCTTTCCTGACTATTTCAGACCTGTACTCGCGTAGCTGAAAGTGTCCTGAGTTTCCCTGGAAGATAAGAAAAAACGTCGGTTGAGTCTCGTCTCACCTTTCGGGTAACTCAAAGCAGAGTATTAAGGCTTTAAAGCTAACGCCTGTAACTTGCAAGTGCTGTGCATAACTAACTTGAGGATAACTCGCTAAGCACAAAATTTTAGCCTTCAATCGCTGCTTGGGGCAGGCTAGGGCGAAAGGCAAGATAGGCTGTCGCTCCGACTAGCGGTAAGGCGGTGACTAACCCAAAGATCACTTTATGCTTCAAACCTCGACGGGCCATATCATCACCCAATAAACTTGGTACCAAGAACGCAAGCATACAAAAGTCCAGGCTCATCACATGAATAAACCGACTTGTCTGCCACTGATGCCAAAAGTCTATCCAATTGCCAGCATACAGACCATACCCCATTAAAAGAAGTGTCGCAGCCATCAAAACGATCCCCAGCCAACGAGAATCCACAACGGCCAACAGTTTTGATTTAGGGGGCAGAAAAAGGGGATTAGGTTGCCTCAACACCAAATAAGGCATGAGAAGGAACGCCCCTAAGGCGAAGGAGCCCAGGACAAAAGGCCAAGCTGGAACCCTTTGCTCATGACCGTCAACTAAAGCCAGGCAAGCATAAACCATGGGCCAGATGCCCATGAGGTTGAACAAAGCCACAATGGCAGGATTGATCTCCTTCCAGTCACCTGTGGCTAGACGCTGAATCAAGTCCAGCGTGTCAGGCTGGTCAGGGGGAGCCAATACAAAGGCATAAACCACAAAACTGAGCCAGAGAAGCGCGAAGCAGCTGCGACGAATCATCCTACACTACTAAGTTTCAATCTAAATTATCAACCAACATAACGGAATCCTTCCATAAGCCCAACAGCACTCTACGGTGTATGTATAGAAATACGGGTTGCCTCCTTCTACCGTGAGTTGTGTTTATTTGAGTGAAGGCGATCGCCCCTTTAAGATTTTCATTTCAGAGTGATTTTTAGTTTCTCCATTTACCGCGTTGCTGTCTGTCCCGACCACTCTTACTACGAGGGCAACGGATGTGTCTGTTTGCAATCTTCTCCAACGCACCCAGCCTGTAGAAATCGATCACTTTGCAATGAATGCCAGTTATTTTCTAGACCTTTACGAATCTGGCTACCGCGATTTTGCGGGTATTCACCTCTGTGGTGTTGATCTCAGTCAGCGAATTTTAGTGGCCGTGAACCTACGACAAGCCAGCCTCACGGGTGCCAGGCTGTGCCGCTCGTTTCTGACCAAGGCCAACCTCCCCGGAGCCAACCTCCATCGTGTTGATGGCAGCTTTGCCAAGCTTAGTGAAGCAACCCTACATCAGGCAAATTTAAATAAAGCCAATTTGCGGGGAGCCTTCATGGTTAAAGCCGATCTCTCTGAAGCTCACTTAAGCGGGACAAATCTGGCCCACGCCAATCTGCGGGGAGCAACCTTAAGAGGAGCCAACTTGTGTGGGGCCAATCTGCAAGGAGCTAACCTGCGGGGCGCTGATCTCAGACACGCTAATTTGGCTTGGGCGAATCTGAGTGGAACCCGCCTAAGTGGAGCGGCCTTGGGACGGACCCTATTAGACGAGGTCAATCTGGAAGGGGCTTATCTTAATGGTGTCAATCTTCATGGCATGGATCTCAGTGGCATTAACTTGCAGGAAGCCAAGTTGAATGGAGCCCAACTTGACCAGGCGAATTTTACAGCTGCGAACTTAAGTTCGGCCACCTTACGCGAAGCGAATCTACATGGCAGCAATTTCACGAGTGCGAATCTAACCGGAGCCGTTTTTTGGCATGCCCAAATGCGGGAAGTCAACCTAACGCGAACGGACTTGACCCGAGCCAATCTAGCGGGAGCGATATTAGCCCCTAACTGCATTGATGGAGCCGAATTCACCCATGCCATCTTGCCTAAAAGTGCGCAGTTGGATCTGTACAGGTTAGCGACAGGAGCAACTGTCTGGAGCCAAAAGCCAACTCGCGACACACTCGAATATTCTCAGTTTGTCGATCAGGTACCGTTTTAAGGTAAACGTCAGGGGTAGACATAGAGAAGAGAAATCAAAGTCCAAGATCTAAAAGTCATCGCCTCATCAACACCTTCTGCCTTGCTCGACGCCCTCACTCGTCCACAATATGGGCCAACAGGAGAACAATCGTGTCAGATTATGGCGTAGTTCTGGTAACTGTGGATACTCAAGAAACAGCACAAGCGATCGCTGAGGTATTAGTGCGCGATCGTTTAGCTGCTTGCGTCAATCTCTTCCCAGTCCAGTCCATTTACACCTGGAAGGACACAATTCAACACGACAGTGAATGGCAGATGGTCATTAAAACCGCAGGGACCCATTTCGCCTCTTTAGAAGCAAAGATTCAAGAAATTCACCCTTACGAAGTACCTGAGATCATTACCCTACCTATCATCCAAGGTTCAAGTACCTATCTTCACTGGATGTCGGAACAGGTCAGGGATCGGCCTGAAAACAACCTCCCTGATCAAGACAGTTGAAGGGTAGAAGAACAGGAGGGTAATGGAGTCATGGAGAAAATGGGGGTTAGCCATCCAGACTCGGCATCATTCATCTGTTGTCGCTTCAGTTTGTTGCAAAGCTTCAGCTTGTGAAAGTGCATATTTACTATATTCCTGATAGGTCAAAACACGATCTTGAGCCAGGTCGTAACGTTCATCTTCAGAGGGAACATTCGCCATTAGGTCAGAAGCTCTTTGCCATTGGGTGGCTACTTCTAGCCATTCGGCAGGCGTTTCTGCACTCTGAACTTCATTAGATGTTTGCGTAGCCAAACTGACCGCTTGAGCAAACGTATCCTGTTTAGGCGTAGGGGATGCTGAGGCATTTTCTGCTGGAGCATTTTCTGCTTCTGGTAACGTTTCCACTGGTGGCTGTGCTTGTGTCCAAGAAATACCCAGATGATGCTTTAAAACCCATCCCAACAGCAGCAGCAACAGGCATAAACTGGCTCCACCAATCAATCCTCGCCAGAAATATTTTTGATGTAACTTTTGGCGCTTCGAATTCGGAATAACGATTTCATTTTTAGCTTTAGGTCGACGAGCATCTTGCCAAAAACGCGTAATCGGATTCAGCTGCTTCAGGGTAATCAGCTCGGACCAAAGCAACTGGTCTTCCGGATCACGCGTAATTTCTTCGAGCCAAAGCAATTGTTGTTCTCGCACAATACGGCTATTGATATTGACTTTGCGAATATGCTTGGGCGCAAGACTTTCTAAAATACTCTGAACACGACTGACAATATCAGGCTGAGGCAGTTGCTCAGCCGTTGGAGCCTCGCATAGCAACTGCAGAATACCATCGGCTAAAATTGCTCGCGTTCGAATGCCGTCGTCTGCGAACCGGTCATTCAAGACCTGAATGATAGCTGCGACACTTCCCTGACGGGCTTGTCCAACAATATCGTTAACTGTACTTGCTTGAGCCATTTGCATTGAAGGCAGGCAACCCCTAAAGAGTAGCGATAGTTTACCTGTAGACGTAATGGTGTGTGGTCTTAGTGCACTTCCAGAAGCTCGCGCTATTGAGCTTAGCCACCCGTTTGTAGCAAAGCACCCGCGCCCCTCACTATTTGAGCCTAGCTTAGGAGCATCAGGACGAGAACGCACCACACAATTGCAGATATTAAAACATAGTTAAAGCATGATGCCACTTTGTGACTTAAACGTTGAAATTTCGATAGGTAAAAGGGAGTGTATGCTTAGACCCGGAATTATCGAGAAGGCGATCGCTGGATAGGCAACTGTTCTTCCCAAAGAATGAATCGAGTGCATCGTCAACATTAGAAATTCGGGCTCCGCCAAGCTCCGCCCGAACGTACATGATTCCGCTCACCCAAGCTTGACTTTAGTCAGGTCTTCCCGAAGGGAATAGGCTATTCGGGCCTATCTTGCCCCTTAAAATATAGGGCTAACACAGCACGAGTTATATCGTGCAATCACGCTAATTTGATGAATCCGATGAAGGGATAGTGCGATCGCGAACGAAAAGGAATCCACCCATTTGGCTACCAGGATCAACGCTAGGTGTATTGATTTTGCCAAATAAATACGACTGCGAAGAATCAATGTTGGTCTAAAGACGACTGAGATGTGGACAGTCTCCAAATCGCTTGATTTGCCAGAGAGTGCTGAGTCCTAAATTCATTCCTCCCTGGGTCCACCGATCGCAATCAATCCAAAACTCAAATAGGGCCGTGTTGGGAATCGTCATCTGCCAAGTGCGATCGCAGCCCATTAGAGTCGCTATCAAATGTTCCATAATCCAATGGTGTGAGATCACCCAAATACGGTGATCGTTTTGATGATTAGCAAGTAGCTGCTGGATAAAATCATGTGCTCGACGACGTCCGTCTAAGGGAGTCTCAGCATTAGGAATAGGCACCCAATCAAGGGAAGTCTCAAGCGTTTGGCAGAGCATCGGGTACTGATACTTTGCTTCTGGCCAAGTGAGTCCAGTCAAAATACCGGCGTGAAATTCCTGGAGATGCCCAGAAACTTTTATGGGTGGCGGACTTAGCGTTTGACCGTCACCCACAAGGGTCGTTTTATTGATCGTTATCGGTTCTTGAATGGGATGGGCAGACCGTACCTCATCTGGCAATGACCATTCCCACGGCTCCAGCAGGCACGCTAGCGACTCAACGGCACGCCTCAGCGGACTCGTGTAGACATGACTAGGTGACCATTCTTGGCGATACAAATACTGAGCCAATTCCTGGCATTGCTGTTGCCCCAAATACGTCAGGTGATCATCTGATTGGCCGGTCATCCGGTGAGCTTGGTTCCCGGTTGATTCTCCATGACGAATAAAAAGAAGCTTGAGCATCAGACCTTTCAACACTTGGGTAAATGCGGTTCAGCAATTGGGTTGATACGAGCGTTGGGTCGGTTCAAAATCTAGCCTTACCTGTGATCAGTTACCGTCAGGCTAGCCGTCTCCCTTTACAATAGCTATCAGGTTTGATCCATTATTCAGTTTCCTAAGTGCAATGCTGCTGAAATCTACGACTCGCCACGTTTTTATCTATGCTGCTGAGATTAAAGATGATGAGCTGATTCCCAGCGACTCCATACTGACTCTGGATATTGACCCTGACAACGAGTTTAACTGGAGTGATGCGGCACTTCAGAAAGTGAATCAGGAGTTTGACCGTCTCGTTGGAGCTGCCGATGGAGAAGAATTGACCGACTATAATCTACGTCGGATTGGTTCTGACTTAGAGCATTTCATTAGAACACTATTACAAGCTGGAGAAATCAGCTACAACCTCAGAAGTCGGGTCATGAACTATAGCATGGGCTTACCTCAGGTTGTCTCTGATATGGAGAGTAACGTCTAGGGCTTTTACCACGACCTTCCCTGCTATTGTGTGCTGTTGAGTGATTCACTGTTCTAACTCAAGTTGTCGGGCGGTTAACCCGAGCGATCGCCAAACCTGTCAAGCTTGCAAATGGCCTTTGGTGCGCCGCTATTTGTGGGCACAGGGGACAGTGTCTGAACCTCTAGAGGCAGGAACCGTACTAGCGCAAAGATATCAGGTAATCGAGTTTCCGCTATTGCTGGATGCCTTACCAGCGGATCCGCCCTTACCGCTAGAAACAGTTCCCCCCTTGGCCGACCCCTATCTGGCGCTCTCTCCATTTGCCATCACGATTCCCCGTCCCTTCACACAGATTGTGCTCCCCCAAACGGGCGACACTTTGCTGCTCCTCGAAGCGATTCCGATACAGCCAGCAGACGACCCAGCTTCCCAAATCCCGAGTTTATTACCGTCAATGCCAGCCGTTTGGTCACGGGCTTCGGCTCTGCAACAAATTACCTGGCTGTGGCAGATTGCTCGACTTTGGCAACCCTTGGTCGACAACCAGGTCGCGGATACGCTTTTGGATTGGGAAAATGTACGGGTTGACGGCGAAGATATTCGACTGTTGTGCTTACAGATCACAGAATCATCGCCAACCCTAGCCGATTTGGGCCATCACTGGCAGCCACTAGTCAAGGCAGCGGCTCGACCCTGGCAAGATTTCCTGAGGCACTTGGTAGAAAGCCTCATAGCGGGCAACGGCACCTCTGCAGGTCTGGTTAATGCTTTGACCAAAGCCCTGGAAACGATCGCGGCACCGCAGGAACTAGCCGTACAGTTGGCAACTTATTCTGACCGAGGACCGACCCGCAAGCGGAATGAAGATGCTTGCTATCCCAAACATGGAACGGTGGGCCGCGTATCCTTAAAGGCGGCAACTGTCAAAACCACGCCAGCACCTTTTGTCATCGTTTGCGACGGCATTGGCGGGCACCAAGGGGGGAATGTAGCTTCCCAAATTGCCATTGATGAGGTTTCGCAACAGCTACAAGCCCTCGGCACAGGTCCCGATTTAATTCATGATGATTTGGTGTTCTTGCTTGAAAAAGCCATTCTGGCGGCTAATCAGGCGATTTCCTCCCGCAATGACGCGGCTCAGCGACAGGAACGGGCGCGGATGGGGACGACGATTGTGGTGGCCTTCGTCTACGGTGCCCGACTGTATATTGCCCATTTGGGCGACAGCCGGGCCTATCGGGTGCGATCGCACAATTGCCGCCAAATCA
>JBCBTQ010000187.1:0-11610 GCA_039818605.1 Cyanobacteria bacterium J06639_14
CAGCGGCAATCGCTGCGGCACTGTCAGTGGAGCACGATGTTCAGCCATTACCTTAAGCAAAAATTAGATGTTTTTTGCAACCTTCTGGCTGACTTCGATTTTGTAGGGATTTACGCTCTTAATCGAGCAACGCTAGAGTCGGTTTGCTAATTTTCTAGTTGGCCTTGCAGATAGCATTCTTAGGCACCCCAAGGCAAAGTACACAGCCTTGGGGTTTATTTTTACGGTACAAAATGCCACCCAAAAGTCTCACGCCGGGACTGTGAAGCTCGATCTAGGAAAATCCCAAAGCTTGGACAACAATATCCGAGACAAATAAATCAACCCTTGCTAATTGATACGCCTCAGTTTTTGCAGGCTGCCCCATGAAATACTCCATCATTCGTCAGCATAGTGAAGAAGACTGCGGAGCTGCTTGTCTAGCCACCGTATCCAAATACTATGGTAAAACCTTTGCCTTAAACCGTACGCGGGAGGCAGTCGGTACGGGTTCACGCGGCACCACCCTTTTAGGCTTGCGAAGAGGTGCCGATGTACTGGGGTTTAATGCCCGTCAAGTGAGGGCCTCCCCAGAATTGGTCAATCGCTTAAATCAGGCTCCCCTACCCGCTATCATTCACTGGCGAGGCAATCACTGGGTAGTGCTGTATGGTCTGCGTCGTCAAAAATATGTGGTGGCTGATCCGGCATTGGGCGTACGTTACCTGAGTTGTAAGGAATTGCTCTCTGGCTGGAGTAACGGCGTCATGCTACTGCTGGAGCCCGATGTTGAACGGTTCCATACCCAGCCAGAAGATCGTATTGAAGGCTGGGGTCGTTTTCTGAAACGGGCCTGGCCCTATCGGTTCATGTTACTAGAGGCGATCGCCCTGAACGTGGTCGTGGGGTTACTGGCCTTAGCTACGCCCGTAACGATGCAAATCTTGACAGACGATGTGCTGGTGCGAGGCGATCAGCAACTGCTGGCTACGGTTGCGATCGCTGTGATAGCCATGAACCTGTTCCGTAGCGCCATTAGCCTGGTGCAGTCCCACATCATTGGGCAGTTTGGCCAGCGATTTCAGCTCGGGTTATTACTGGACTACGGCTACAAACTATTACGCCTGCCGATGTCGTACTTCGATGGTCATCGTAGTGGCGAAGTAGTTAGCAGAATTGGCGATGTGCGACGGGTGAATGCCCTAGTATCGCAAGTGGTATTGGGAGTACCCAGCCAATTTTTTATCGCCCTGGTGTCTTTGGGACTGATGCTGTTTTATAGTTGGCAGCTCACGCTGGCATCCTTAATGGCTTTTATGGGGGTGCTTGGCACAAATCTATTATTTCTGCCAGCTCTGCGCCAGAAAACCCGTCGCCAAATCATTGAAGGGTCTGAAAATCAGGGATTTCTGGTGGAAACCTTTCGCGGGGCCATGGTCCTCAAAACCACCCAGGGCACCCCCCAGGCTTGGGAAGAATACCAACAAAACTTTGGCCGCCTCTCTAACCTCAACTGGAGCACCTTAAAGCTCAGCCTTTACAGTGGCGCGACGACGGGCATTCTTTCCCATCTCACCACCGTGGGACTGCTGTGGCTGGGGAGCTTTTTTGTGATTAATGGGCAACTGAGCATTGGCCAGCTAATTGCCTTTAACGGCATGAGTGGCAACTTTTTAGGATTCCTGGGGCTGCTAGTGGGGTTGGTGGATGAGTTGATTACGGCACAAGTGGTGGTGCAACGCTTATCCGAAGTACTGGATGCTACGCCAGAAGACGATCGCGCTGAGAATAAACCCTGGTCAACAATTCCCGGCCAAGCTGACATTGTCTGCCAAGCCTTAAACTTTCATCACGCTGGCCGGGTGGAACTTCTGCAGGACTTTAACCTGACACTTCCAGGGGGGAAAGTCACAGCTCTGATTGGCGCATCGGGCTGTGGGAAAAGTACCCTGGCTAAGTTATTGGCGGGGTTATATCCGCCCCAGTCGGGCAATATTCGCTTCGGATTTTACAATCAGCAGGATCTGGCCCTGGAATGTCTGCGGCAACAAGTGGTGCTGGTGCCGCAAGAGCCTCACTTTTGGAGTCGGTCGATTCTGGACAACTTTCGGTTTTCATTTCCTGGCATCAGCTTTGAACAAGTCGTTAAAGCTTGCCAGATTGCCATGGCCGATGGCTTTATCAGTGAACTCCCTGATAAATACCAAACCGTCCTGGGCGAATTTGGGGCTAACCTTTCGGGTGGGCAGCGGCAGCGATTGGCGATTGCCCGAGCAATTGTGACGAATCCGCCGGTGTTGATTCTGGATGAGTCGACAGGAGCGCTTGACCCAGTACTCGAAACAAAAGTGCTTGATAAACTTCTGTTTTACCGTCAAGACAAGACGACTCTCCTGATTAGCCATCGCCCCCGAGTGATTCAGCAGGCTGACTGGGTCATCTTTTTGGCAAAAGGTCAGGTCAAAGTACAGGGAACACCTGCAGATTTGTTGCAGCGACCCGGTGACCATCTCAATTTTTTGCAACTTTAGGGGGCACAGACGGCCATGCCAGATGATTTTTCTACTCATCCCATTGAAGTTGCGCATCCCCAACAAATTCGAGCCGTTACCCCAGATGATTTCTTACCGCCCCTGGGGCAATGGGTCATCATCGGTGGTCTGGTGATGCTATCGGGATTTGTGGGAGCTATTCTGCTATCGACGTTGTTGCAATATAAGGTCGTAGTTAAAGCCGCCGCTGTCGTTCGCCCTTTTGGTGAGGTGCGTCTGGTGGATGCTGGCGCTGAAGGCACCATTGAGGCCATTAATGTTGAAGTGAATCAACGGGTTCAAGCTGGCGACATTTTAGCGATCGTTGATGATTCGCGGCTCCAAACCCAAAAGCGACAAGTGCTGAATACGATTAGCAATGTGGAGCAGCAACTGCGCCAGATACAGGCTCAACTTGCCACAACTGACCAACAAATCGCAGCCGAAGTTCGCCAGTTAGATCGCAACATTTCTGCGGCCCAAGCGGAGTTGGCTTTATCCCAGCGGGCCTATCAGGATTCTCTGGCGGTCACCCAGGCTAATTTAGAAGAAACAGAAGCAGCCGTAAATTTGGCCCAGGATGAACTCTCCCGTCTGAGCACGTTGGCGGAGGCTGGAGTTGTATCGCAAATTCAACTCCAAGAAAAAGTGGCGGCCCTCAAAGTTGCTCAAGCTCGTTGGGCCAAAGTGCAGACATCGCTGCATCCGAGCGATGCGCAGGTCACAGTTGCCAGAGAGCGCATCGCCCAAACGCAAGCCGTCGGCGAATCAACCATTGCGCGCCTCCAGACCGATCGAGAAGAGCGCTTACGTCAATACCAGGAATTAGAGAGTCAGCTAGCTGCTAACCTCCAGGAGGTAGCTCAACTGGAACAAGAGCTAGAAAATACTGCAATTCGAGCCCCCGTAGCCGGTACCATCCTGACGCTCAACCTGAGGAATGTGGATCAAGTGGTTGGAGTTGGCGAGGAAATTGCTCAGATTGCGCCTGCAACAGAACAGTTGACCATTCGAGCCCTGGTCAGCTCCCAAGACATTAACAAAATAGCCGTTGATCAGATGGTTCAAACTCGCATTTCTGCTTGCCCTTATCCGGATTATGGAACGTTGCCAGGAACGGTAACAGCTATTTCTCCAGATGCAGTCATCGCAACTGATACCCATGGGGAAATTGCTAGGCCAGCCAGTGGTCAGGGAACCTATGCGATAACCATTTTGCCCACGCAAACGAGCTTAAGTACAGGGTCACAAGACTGTGCGATGCAGCCCGGCATGGAAGGACGAGCGGATATTATTTCTCGACAAGAATCAGTATTGCGGTTTGTGCTGAGAAAGGCCAGGTTGCTGATTGATTAACCCCTGCTTGATGGACAAATCTCATCATTCAAACTTGCGCTCTTCTGATTTTCTTCTTCGTAAGCATCCATTGGATGGAGCAAACATCGAGTTAAAAAAGGCCTTTTAGGGGGCCATGTCCTCCTCATGTTTGAGTTCAGCGACACGAATGACGACCCCCTTCGAGGGAGGCGTCGGATCGGGCACACTTTCAATGGCGAGGGGCTCACCAAAGGCTCGATACATTGCGGCTTTCAATTGTCGCCTCCAATCACAAGAATGTTAGGTACTTGATCGCGCTTTCACAATTACCGTTTAGCCGTTAATGCTAAAACATCATTCACAGTTAGCTCAACAATGCCTAATGCTGACAACTGAGCGGCATCCGTCAAGATATCTAATTCCCCCTCTTGCCATACCCAAATGCGGTTGCGTTGCAAGTCAATTAGCCAGGCCAATGTCGTGCCATGTTTTAGGCAATGTAAGATTTTCGCTTCCAGATCGACTGTGCTTTGGTCAGGAGAGCGAATCTCAATCAGCCAGTCTGGTGCGGTTTGCAAATGCCCTGTTTCTGGAAGGCGAGCCTCAGCTACTACAGAAATATCAGGAACTGGCGATAGATTACCCACGTTGCAACGGAGTTCTTGAATGGCTTCATAAGAACTTTGAGCGGCATTGATCAGATTGGTTAAGTTGCGTTGTAACCGCGAGTGTTCGATGGTGGGTATAGGTTTTTGAACGGCCCCCTCTGTCGACAGCTCCCAGGCTGGACTCGTCTCGATATCAGGGAGCTGCAGAAATTGCTTTAAGGATAAGAGGGCCGCAGTTGTCATAGAGCGATCTGAAGCGATGTTATCCCCTCGATTGTGGCATGGGCCAAGCGGAATTTTCTCATCAAATACCAATCACCCAATTCGGTGGTTGTACTGGAAACTCATGGGATTGAGGTGAGCGATCGCATTCGCGCCTTGTTTCACCCTCGAATCACCACGATCGCGCGCTTGCCATCTGTCACTGCTGCTTCCGTTGTGGTGCGATCGGCAATAGGCGGTAAACCTGGACGCTGGTCAAAGATTACGAGCCAACCTGTGTTTTGATCTAAGCCTGCCAGATAGCGATCGAGCTGCTCCAAACCAGCCTGCAGCGGATCGGGTCGTCCCTCTCGCCACACCTTCAGTTCCATGCCCAGGATCACATCCCCATAGCGTAGGCACAAATCCATGCGGTCAGAGCCAATGGCATATTCTCGTTCCAGGGTGCCACCACCATTCACCACCCGATGCAAAAAGGCCATCAGTACCAAATGAGGCGCAATCTCGTGATACGGCGCACTGCGCAATAAGGGCTGACCATGTTGCCGCCAAAAGCTCAGAAACGCTTGCAGTAGTTTTGCTGGCTCAAGGGTGCCCTCTGGCGTTAACCAGCTAGGGCTAATCATCGGTAAACTGTCTTGGGTACCACTAGCCAACACGCGAGGCAACACTTCGCGATAAATAGGATTAGCAGGGGTTAATCCCCCCTCCCGGCTACGGAGTACTAATCCTAAATCGATCAGGAACTGGCGATCGTCGGGTGGGACGTTGCCCAAATCTTGCCCTGCCAGAATCGGTTCGAGAATAGCGCGTACTCGGTCTTCCCGCACAACGCTGGCTAAGCTGTCAATGTGCGTATCTTGACGTTGAATCAGAATTTCTTTGGCCGTTTCAAAATGCGCCATGGTGATAGGCTGTGCCGGGTCAGTCACCAGTTCTTCGACAATTTCTTTGGCTAGGGCATTTACGAGCCAGGGTTGTCCTTGCGTCAGGGTAAACGCGTGCTGCACCGCTTCAGGCTCAAAACACTGCCCTGTCGCCGTCGTGTGCTGTTCATACAACTGCGCCACTTCAGTCGCCGTAAAGTTCCTAAGGGTGAGGGACTTGATCTTGATGTTGAAGGGACTGGCCGTATTGAGTCGGGTGCTGCCACCAGACGCAACTTTGTAGTCCCGCACATCGCGGACTCCAATCAAAGCCAGCGATTGGGGAAACCCGTTAGGGCGGTTGGGATACCCAGACCGCAACTGACGGAGCACGGAGAGAAGGGTTTCGTCCCGGAGCGCATCAATTTCATCAATGAACACCACTAAGGGACGGGGGGAGTGCTGTGCCCACTCACTCAATGCGGTGCCAATGCGGTGTCCAGCATCTGCTGGAGACCAGGTTGGGGGTTGCAGGTCGGGCGGGAGTCGAAACTTAGCAGCGTTGCGCCAGTCACTTAACATAGCGGCTTCAGCCATACCCGGATCTTTGGGAAAGGGAACCCCCACCTCCGCCGAGACCATGATGGCGGTGTAGCGACCGCTGTCTGTCAACTGTCTAGCGAGGGTTAGCATTGCAGTGGTTTTGCCCACTTGCCGAGGCGCATGGATGACAAAGTAGCCTCGTTGCTCAATTAGCCGCGTGAGTTCAGGCAGACGCGCTAAGGGCGACAGCATGTAGTGGATGTCAGCTTGACACGGGCCAGCAGTATTAAACCATTTGGGCATGGGGCAGGGATGCAGTAGCGATCGCTCTCTATCCTACCGAGCCTACATCCTCTAATGGCTCAGGTTTTGTCAGGTGAGGAGTGTAACGACAAGCGCCTGTCGGCAATTTTCGCCTTCCAGCGGTTGCCAAGTAGAATGCCAGACACCATCGACGAGTCGTTGCATGGGGTACCGGGGAATTAGTGAGGCCCCAATTATGACTCAAACATTAGAACGTATATTAAAAACGCTGCCCAAGTAATAGGCCCCTGTTACCGGACAGGCATCACCTAATTAACCACTGTCCCATCATTCGATGAAAACCCTATTCCATGTCTGAAATTGTCATCAAGCTAGAGCGTCCTCGCGTCGAAGAACTGTTCGCGCCCTACGAAGCGATGATTGGCCAAGACTTTCCTGGCTACCGCAACCATGTTTATCGCGCTATCACGTACGCCATGCATTTTTTGGATGATGCGATCGCGCATGAACAACTGGTGGAAACCGCTTTCGTTTATCACGACATTGGCCTTTGGTCCGATCATGCATTGGCCTATCTAGAACCCTCTGAGGCGTTGGCCCTGGCGGATAATGAGAAGTATGGATGGGGGCTGGATGCCGAAGTGCTGCGCGGCGCAATTCACTGGCACCACAAGATTTCCCCCTACCAAGGGCCGCACCAGACGGTCATCGAGGCTTGTCGTAAAGCAGACTGGATTGACGCTACCAAAGGCAATCTGAGTAAAGGACTGAGCAAAGCGGCGATCGCACAAGTTGAAGCAGCATTCCCCAACCTGGGATTCCATGACACCCTATTACGTTTGGCAAAAGACTATGGCGGGTCAACCCTCGTGGGCGGCTATCAGGTGGTGCGGGGCATCGTCAAATGGTAGCGGTTTTCAAAATCGCGAGATAATGGTGTTCTGCAGGCAAGTCTTCTGCTGCCGATCGGTACAGAGTCTATTGGGGTAAGTGACGGAGCGATCGCTGCATTAGTCCGGCAGCAGATGAAATCCCTTGACAAAGCTACGCTAGAGCAAAGTTGAGACTGTCTAACCAAGGAAGAGAGCATGCTCAGTGGCATTAAACAACGAGGTGTCGTTGGCAAAGATGGCAAAATTGAAATTCAGACTTCTGAACTTGCTGAAGGCACGGTTGTTGAGGTTATCATTCTCGTTGAACAAAGTACGGTTGAGCAACCTGAAATCGCAGATCAGCAGCAAGACACAACCGATTACTTGTTATCTAATGAAGCCAATCGTCGTCATTTGATTGCCTCGCTTCAACAGCTAGAAACTCCGCAAAACCTAATTATCTTTACGCCAGATGAGTGGAATGAGGAACATAACCTTCACTCCTGATGCTTTGAAGATTTTACTGGCTGGATCAAACAAGACAAGAAAATCTATCGCAAAATTATTAACTTGATAAACGATGCGCTGCGTCAACCATTTACAGGACTCGGTAAACCTGAACCCTTATCGCTTGTCTAAAATGCCATCAACATTCGTTACATCATCACAGTTAGAGGATTAATCCCATGAACACCCTTGAAGCCATTTACAAGCGGCGCGCGATTAAGCAGTATGACCCCGAGCACAAGATTTCTCCCGCAGAAGAGCAGAAGCTGTTTGAAGCCATGATTCAAGCACCGAGTAGCTTCAATATTCAACACTGGCGATTTGTGATTCTATGTGATCCAGAACTCCGGGCCACAATCCGCAAAGAATATGGCAATGATCAGGCCCAAATGACCGATGCTTCCCTGCTGGTACTATTCACCGCCGACATGAAGGCGTGGCAAAAGAGTCCCGAACGCTATTGGGCAAATGCTCCTAAGGAAGTTGCTGATTTATTGGTGGGATGGATGGGGCCGTTCCACGAAGGCCGTGAGTGGCTGCAACGGGATGAGGCTCAGCGTTCCATTGGCATGGCAATGCAGACGTTAATGCTGGCGGCGCAGGAGTTGGGCTACCAGTCTTGTCCGATGATTGGCTTTGATATTGAGAAAGTGGCGGAGCTAATTAAGCTGCCTGCCGATCATGTCATGGGGCCGATGGTGGCGATCGGCAAGGGCACCAAAGATGCCTGGCCGAAGCCCGGACAAGTTCCGCTGGGAGAATTGGTGTTTGAAAACTCGTTCTAAGCCACAAAAGTTCCAAACTATTTCACTGAGTTTTTTGGACTAGTCCGCAGTTGACTTGCGGGCGGATTAGCTGCGGCGTTGACGAACGGCGTCGAACTGACGTATCTACATGACACCGATCAAAGCAATGAGCACCGTATGACCGCGGCACCCGCTCGACAAATCCGTGCTGGCGGAAGATGGGCTGTGCTGATGCTAAATTTGGTGTCTTTCGACCCAGCCCTTGAGCTCTTCCAGAACGCCCAAGGCTGTTTTGCCGAAGTCCGTAATTTCGTAAGCAACCGCAATGGGGCGATCGCTCACGACTTCACGAGTGACTAAGCCGGCCTCTTCCATTTCGCGGAGTCGCTGCGTCACCATCTTTTTACTAGCACCGCCTAATTGACGTGCTAAATCATTGAAACGTACTGGACCATCTTTGAGATGCCAGAGAATTGACCCTTTCCATTTACCGCCCAAAACTCGCATACCCCGTTCAATCGGGCAAGGTTCTAGACAGGGCTCCATGACCTGCTTGCGGCCTTGGTCATCAATATTGACGCTGAACGAATTACCCATGAAACGTGGTTACCAAAAGTAAACTGGTTGACTCTAGTGACTGGTCTGATTATGGTAAGTCATATCAGCCACAAATGTTATGAAGCCTGCTTTTGACTGGGCCTGGCTACCGTGTTTAGCAACCCTCAAAGTTGCCGGTTCACTCAGGAAAAAACCGCCCATTGGTTGATGGACTGAACACCAACAGGAGACTCGGTGGCCTCAGCAAACTCACTCAAGCTATCGCTCTGAATCATCTCATCGCCAGCAAGGAAACCCCAATGTCGACCCCCGATATCCATCTCTACACGGCTTCCACCATGAATGGTTGGAAACCCGTTATTTTTCTCGAAGAAGCCGAGGTCGAGTATGACTTGACCTATATCGACTTTGGCAAAAAAGAACAGAAGTCGGATTGGTATCTGCAGCTTAATCCCAATGGCCGGATTCCGACGATTGTCGATCGCAGCCATGATGATTTTGCAGTCTTTGAATCCGGGGCAATTCTTTGGTATTTAGCGGAAAAGTACCAGAAGTTTTTGCCCACGGGCGATAAGGCGCGATCTCAGGCGTTGCAATGGCTAATGTTCCAAATGTCCGGCATTGGTCCCATGATGGGACAGGCCATGTACTTCCAACGCATCGCCGCCCCTAAAGGACACGAAGACCCCTACGCCATTGATCGTTATGTCGCCGAGTCGCGACGACTGCTAGAGGTGCTCGATAAGCAACTGGCAGGCAAAGCCTATCTCTTAGGCGACGATTTCACCATTGCCGATATTGCGACATATCCCTGGGCGCGGTCTTACCCCTGGGCCAAGGTTTCAATCGAGGGACTGGATAACTTGCAAGCCTGGTGCGATCGCATCGATGCGCGGCCTGCCACGCAAAAGGCCGTGACCATTCCCAAACCCTTTCCAGCTTTCTTTGGCAAAGGGGATGAAGCCACCTCGCAAGCAGAAAATGCTTCTCGCTTTTAGGCCCCAAAATGCAGTCTTGACTTACCCCAACGTCCTTTTCTGAGAAGAGAACTGTGTCATGAAGAACGTCTTTATCATTAATGCTCACGAAGCCTATCCTTTCTCGGAAGGCAAGCTGAATGCCACATTGGTCGCGAAGGCCAAAGCTAATCTGACTCAAAAAGGTTATGACGTCAAAATCACAACGATGAAAGATGATTATGACGTTGAGCAAGAAGTCGCCAAACACCAATGGGCGGACATAATTATGCTCCAGACCCCCGTGAACTGGATGGAAGTGCCCTGGAGCTTTAAACGCTACATGGACTACATTTACTCTGCGGGCATGGATGGACGACTCTGCAACGGCGACGGCAGAACCCGTAGCGATCCGAGTCAACAATACGGTACGGGCGGTACTTTATCGTCTCAAAAATACATGCTGTCACTGACCTTAAACGCCCCACAAGCCGCATTTAATGATCCGAATCAGTGGTTCTTCGAAGGAAAAAGTGTAGACGATTTATTTTGGCCGATACACCTCAACTTTAAGTTCTTCGGCATGCAACCCTTAGAAACCTTCGCATGTTTTGATGTGATGAAGAATCCCGACATTGAGAACGACTTTATTCGGTTTGAAGCCCATCTCAATCAGCATTTCCAGGCTCCATCGTGAGCCCTCTTGAACCCTCTTATTTCTTTTTTAAAACTTCATCCCAGTTTTAACATCCTGCCGCATGGCATCTTTACCTCAACAATTTCAGGACTGAGGTAATTAGCCTTACACGTCCTGAAATGTTCATTTTCAGAGATGTAGAAAAGATGTCAAAAAGCATCGCAGCAGTCCACCAAGAATTGAGGTATAAGCCGATGAAAACGATAAAGCTGAAAGTTGATCTAGTCTCTGACATCGTCTGCCCTTGGTGCATTATTGGCTATAAACGACTTGAAAAAGCGATGCAGATGTTTGAGAATGCTGTGACATTTGACCTACACTGGCATCCCTTTGAATTAAACCCGACGACGCCAGAGGGCGGGGAAAATTTGCGTCAGCATCTGGCCCAGAAATATGGCACGACGTTAGAGGGGAGTATTGCCGCACGCAAGCGTCTTACCGCCCTGGGGGCAGACCTAGGCTTCACTTTCAATTACGATGACGCGATGCGTATGTACAATACATTCAAAGCGCATCAGTTATTACATTGGGCTAAGCAATTCGACCGACAAACCGAATTACACATGCGGTTATTTTCTGCCTATTTCAGTGAGCAGAAAGCAGTCGATGAAACTCAGGTTCTCCTTGAAGCCGTCACTCATGTTGGTCTGGAACATCAGGAAGCCAAGGCAGTGCTTGACAGTGACCTGGATGTCAGAACTATCGAAGCCGCATGGATTAGACGGGGTGTTCAGGCCGTACCAGCGGTTATCTTTAACGAACAGCACTTGGTATCTGGGGCTCAAAGTGTTGCGGTGTTTAAATCGCAAATAGAAGAGCTGATCCTCGCGGTAGCCTAGGACGCGACAGCGCCAGTTTTCGGACTCATTCGATAGTGGAAGGGTGGAAGAGTGGTTGGGTGGAAGGGTGGTTGGGTGGAAGGGTAGTTGGGTAAAAGGAATAGT
>JBCBTQ010000188.1:0-11573 GCA_039818605.1 Cyanobacteria bacterium J06639_14
CTGGATTGCTCGTGGCGATACGCCTGTCAAAGATTTGTTTGCGGGGATTAAGGAGGGGGTCTATGCCCGTAACTGGTTAGGGGGAATGACCAATGGTGAAATGTTCACCTTCACTGCTGGCGAAGCCTGGATGATTCGGAACGGCGAACTCGCCGACCCCGTACGAGACGTCACCTTGTCAGGAAATGTATTTCGCACTCTTCAAGATATCACTGCAATTGGCGATGACTTTTACTGGGATGAATCAGGAGGCTGTGGCAAGGGCGGGCAAAGTGGCCTTTCAGTAGGCTGTGGAGGACCCAGTTTGCGTATTCATAACGTCATTGTTGGTGGGGAGGCCTAGAGCCTTGCTGCGACTATCGCAAGGACAGCTAGCGCTGCTGGAATATTGCCCACGGCGATTTCAGCACACTATTTTGGAGTCTCTGGCCGTTCCATCTTCACCCGCATTATTAGCCGGACAGCAATGGGGTGATCGCTTCCACCTCCTCATGCAGCAGCGGGAGATGGAACTCCCAATTGATCCAGTTCTAGCTCAAGACACCGAATTACAAGCCTGTCTAGAACAGTTACAAACTCAAGCCCCCATGCTGTTTGATTCTACGGGAGAACTTTTCCGTCAGAGTGAGCATGGACGATCGCTCGTTTTCAATGGCTACTGGTTCACGGTCGTGTACGACCTCCTAAGACAGTGGCGCGATCGGGTAGAGATTATCGATTGGAAGACTTACCTCAGACCCCAAAAATCAATCTACCTACAGCAAGACTGGCAAACGCGTTTGTACCTATATGTACTCGTAGAAACCATGCCTTACGAAGCTAACCAGGTCGCTATGACCTACTGGTTTGTCCGCGCCCGCAATCCGACAACACAAACTCTGGAACCGCAACAAGTCCGCATCCCCTACTCTGCCGCCCAACACACTCAAACTCGACAAGATCTCAAGCAACTCACCGATCAACTGACCCATTTACTCACCATCCGCGATCGCTTCCCACAGTTACCCTTCGGCAGCTCCAAGTGCGACACTTGCCCCTTTGCCATCCGCTGTCAGCGAGGCGATGCACAGCCTGCAGATACCATCGAGTTGCCCAGTCTGGAGGCGATCGAGGAGGTAGTTATTTAAGGGGTCATACCAACTTGCGATGCTCGACGTCAGCATGAGTTTACCTACCCCCTAATGAAAAACGCGACATGTCGCGTCTCTCTACAGATATCACCTGTTTTCCATAATGGGGGTTAGCCCTTCGGATTCGGTATCAATCATCAGCTTAGCGGCCCCAGAGGAGCTACAAGTAAAAAGGCCCGCATGGCCATGTGCTCAGCCTTAACATCTGTAGCCACTCAAAAGCGCAACAGTATTAGAAGGTCAATTCCCAGTTCCGTGGGGCTATATCCTTGCCGCAAGGTATTCCGAAGTCCCGTCTTTCCCCTTCCACTTCATCAACCTTCCTAGGCAGGTGTCTTCTGCAATTCCGGCTTCTCTTCTGGCAAAATTGCCCCTTCTACCGGACAAACCTGAATGCATATACCACAGTCGATGCAAGTTGAGAAATCGATCCAGTACCAATCTGTGCCTTTCTCATTTTTGCCAGGACCTTCATGGATACAAGCTACTGGACACGCATCAACGCAATCAGCGACGCCTTCACAAACATTGGTCACAATTGTGTGAGCCACTGTTCTCCTCCCTTTTCTGCTCTCTTGGTTGCGACAACTCGACCTGAAGATCTAGAAATGACCTGCGGTTATGAATAGTCGTTACTTTAGTTTACAGTTTCAATCTCAGGTGAACCATTTTCAGTGATCCAAGCGATGCGACTAATATTGCGGGTTTGGGCGCGATCGCGGATCACGGCGACATCTGTTTCCGGTTCCAGATATAGCTCTACCCGAACTGGGTTACCGCCTTCGCGAATGGTTTGAGCATACTTAAAAGCCGCCGCCGCTGCCTCAGTTGTTCTCGGAACTACCAACCAGTCACTCGCAGGAGTTGATTCTGGCAAGTAGCCAGTCCTAATAATTGCTTGATGCAGGCTTTCCACACTAAACATAAAGCCAATCCCCGGATAGCTTTGCCCTTTAGGATGAAAAACACCCAAAAGATTGTCATAGCGTCCTCCCTTACCCACAACTTGCCGACCTTGCGGGGTGTTAGCCACGACTTCAAAGACAATCCCGGTGTAGTAATCGTAGGATTGAATCAAGCTCAGATCCAATATGAGGGAGTTGACAATGGTCGAATTCTGAAGCAAATCGACCAGAGACTTGAGGACATTGACAATGGCCTGCTGCTGAGGATTAAGCCCAAGTTGGCCAACGGCTTGGAGAATATCTTTGGGCTGACCTCGCAGGTCTAGCATCTGTAGGGCTCTAGTTCGCAAGTCAGGCGATAAATCTAACGTTTCTAGTTTGACTCGATCTAGCTGGGCGATCGCATCGCGAACGGTTGAACGCAAGGGCACTGGAAAGGATTCCAATAGCGATCGAGTTAAGCCAGCATCCCCAAGCACAATTTGCCAATCAGGGAGCTGCAAATTTTCCACGCAATCCAGCAGTAGCAGCAAAATTTCAGCGTCAGCCAGGCTCCCGCCTGTTCCCAGTAGCTCGATGCCTGCCTGATAGTATTCTTGCTGCCCCGATTGACTACCTTTTTCAGACCGACAAAAAACATTTGCCGTGTAATAAAGGCGCTGAGGATAAGTTACATGGGCCAACCGAGTTACCGCCGCCCGTGCAATCGAAGCTGTCAGCTCTGGGCGTAGTCCCAAACGCTCGTTATCAGCCCCTTGCAGCTCAATCACCGAAGATTGATCAATAGCCCCTCCAGCCATCAAGGTATCCAAACTCTCAACCGTGGAGGTAATAATACGGTGATACCCCCATCGCTGAAACATTTGCTCTAGGCGGGTTTCTATCCAGTGCTTTTGAGCAACATCCAAAGGCAGCAAATCACGCGTGCCGGAGGGCGGTTGATACACCATCTACTTGTCTTTACCTCCAAACAAACCAAATAGGCCGCCACGCGACTTTGACGAAGCACTCTTGGAACTACTGACTTTACTATCTGTCTTGCTCTGATTTGCCTGATTGATCCTGGGTTCCAACTGCTTCGCCAGGGTATTGTTGGGATCAAGATCCAGGGCGCGCTTCAAGTGAATACGGGCCATCTTCTGCTGGCCTGTTTGCAGGTAAAGCCCCGCTAATTGACTATGACAGGGAGCACTATTGGGATGTGACCTAACAGCCTCACGCATCTCGATGATGGCCCTTGAATACTCTTTCTTCTGGGCAAACTCCCGCGAACGATTGAGGTAACTGACGATAACAGACTCACGCTGTCTTTTAGGAGAGGGTGGCGGGGGTGAGGCTGCTTGACTAGCCCCTGCCGCAGGTGATTGGCCTTGGGTGGGTGTTGGGTTGTTCTGAGCCGTGACGGCGGGTTTGCCACCCGAACGAACTAAATAGGCCAAATTCAATTCACTAATCTGTCCCGTAATCTCCAGCACCTGGTTCAGGGACTCATACTGTCCCTCTGCAAGCTGCTTTAAGGTGTTGTTATAGAGATTAAGGGGGTCATCAGTCTGGAGCAGCGTTTTAGCAGACTCGGTTTGGATCTCCAGCCCCACTGGCCGACGACTTAGTTGTTCTCCCTGGAGACGGAGTACAACCTTATGCTCTGCCATTTCTTTTTCCTGAGTCAGCTTCTCGTAAGCTGGATTGACCAACTTGGAAAGTAATTCGCTAGCCTGTTGTTTCTGTGCATCAGTGGCGCTACCTAAGCTGTCGGGATGAAGCTTGCGTGCGATTTTGAGATATCGCTTACGAATTTGCTTAGCATCGGCCTCGATGGAAACACCGAGAATTGCATGATAGTCGGTGAGTTCAAGTTTAAACAGTCCTTGTTCGATATTCATGACTGGTGGTCATCTCCCCGGTCACTTGGCTTCATGTTCCCTGCAATAGACCCACGAGGGTTATCTAGTTTTTATTCGCTTGCTTTTAAGTTTATCGAGGTCTTACGGCATTACTCGATAATTGTAATGGGTTGAAAGTCAGCAAACGGTTTAACTTGTTGCAGCACTTGACTAAGGACCCTGTGAATTCGTCCATTAGTTGCGAGAATGCGACCTGATTGAATATCAAAGGGGGTTTCATCGTAAGCGGTAACGCTGCCTCCAGCTTCTTCCACAAGCACGACTCCTGCTGCCAAGTCCCAAGGTGATAACCCTCTTTCCCAATAGCCATCGAGTCGACCACAGGCGACATAAGCAAGATCAATAGAGGCTGCCCCTCCTCGTCTCACCCCCTGGGTGAGATGGGTGAGATGGCAAAACTCAGCATAATTGTTATCAACACGCTCGCGGCGATCGTAGGCGAACCCTGTCACGAGTAAACTACTGGCTAGGGTGGTGGTCCTAGAAACTCTAATGGAGCATCGATCTAACGTCGCACCTAACCCCTTGGCAGCTCTAAAGAGTTCTTGATGAAAGGGATCAAAAATGGCTCCTACAGAAGGATAGCCATCAATGAGTAAACCGACTGAAACAGCTGAAAACGGGTATTGATGTGTGTAATTTGTGGTGCCATCTAGGGGGTCGATCGCCCATAGAAACGGACTCTCGGTGGCTGTCCCAATCGCACCTGACTCTTCTGCCAGAATCGGGTGGTCTGGCAAGTGGCGGATCAATACATTCAAAACAGCATCCTCGGCTGCTTTGTCTGCTTCCGTAACCAAATCGCCAGGTCGTCCTTTCTCTTCAATGGACTCCAGCTTGCCCCAGTATGCTTGCAAAACAGCACCTCCAGCAAGGGCCGCCTCAGTAGCCACATCGAGATACCGTTGTAAATCCTGATCGTTAGTAGCCATCGTGGTTATGAATCCCTAAGGCATACAAAAATTCCATCCGAAATCCTTAAGCACAGCATCTATCGCCAACCCACCGTAATAGGTGCCCACTATTGGGCGAAGGCCTCATTCCTCGCTCATATGTTCAATTTATCGGATCAGGGGTCGCATCTTGGCGCGATTGGCGAAAAGAGTCTGGGGTTTCGCGGAGCGGATTATTAGGATCCCATATCCCCAGCCCCAGCAACCGAGCCGATTCTTGTGCGTATATCAACTGCTCACCATAGCGCTGTTGCGACAAGCGATCGCCATCTAAAAACGCACATCCCGTAGCCAAAACCGCTGCATTCACGAGTTTTCCATCCTGCCAGACATAGGCCCAAAGCCGGTTGTAACTATCCGGTGTAGAGGATTGAGGCTCAACCTTTACCCGCCCTGCAGCCAACTCCGACAGACACTGTCTTGCTTCTGGGCCCCACGGCTTCTGCTCTCGGTCCGGAGCCTGCACACCTGCGAGGCGAATGTCTATCACCGGAATCTCAGCGCTCAACTCCGTAAGCAGTTCCAAAGTATGCCCACTCTTGGCATAGTCCACCTTTGCTAAGAGACGCGCATCCTGCGCCTGGACGAGCCCAGTGCTAAGAATAATCAGCAGTACAGCAATCGCTCCCATGATCGGCCCGTTTTTCGCGTTCTTCATTCATCCTCTATCGGTAACCCAAAGCGAACTTTGCCTTTGCCAAAATATTGCCCAAACTGGAGTTCGTAGACCTCATCTTCGTCTTGAGTTTCAACTTCTAGATCCGAGCGCGGATAACTGACACAGAGGAGTGCGTAGCCGCGATCGCGTAATTCTGGGGAGAGCCCCATGGCTTCAGGTTGATGCAGTTCCCCCGATAGCACCCGTACAGCACAGGTCGTACAGGCCCCATTGCGGCAGGCAAAGGGCAAATCAGCCCCTTGATTCTCTGCCGTTTGCAAAATATAGCGATCTTCTGGCACCTGAACGATGTAGTCAGTCTCACGCTGGCGATGATGAATTTTGATTTGATGGGAGCAAGTCATGTTAATCAAGTCTTGAATAGATTTTGGGGCGATCGCCACTTTATCCAACCGTTGTTTGATAGTATTAGATTCTGTGACTGATTTCCCATGAAAGCAGTATGCCATCTGGAGAGATGGCCGAGTGGTTGAAGGCGCAGCACTGGAAATGCTGTTTAGGGGCAACTCTAACGAGGGTTCGAATCCCTCTCTCTCCGTTCAAAAAACTTATCCGTTTACCAACGGTTTTAAGTCTCAAAGGCTCTTTAGAAAGAGCCTTTTGAGGCTTCCCAATTTTTTAACATCGCACCTAAAGCATCCTTAGGTGGCCTGATACCTACAATCATTTAGGCCGTATTCTAAGGCATAGGATCTTGGAATTCGTAACTAGATTCGAAGGGCTACTACACCAATCTCAGTGCTATCCTCTTAGTTATACAATGTATAACTAAGAGGATAGAGATGGAAATTGAATTAAGGAAATGGGGCAACAGCATCGGCTTTCGCATACCGCAAAAGATTGCTGAGAGCCTTGGGTTTGATGAGCACTCCATTGTTGAGCTGACTGAAGCGAAGGATTCCCTTGTGATTACGAAAAAGCGAGAGGTCGCCACCTTAGACGACCTACTTGCCAGCATCCCCGAAGGATTTGAGTATCTGACTGATGTGAATGACTTTACAGAAAGTGGGCCAGTTGGGCAGGAAGTCATCTAGGGCTTTGCGATTAATGAGTATACAGCGTGGCGAAGTCATCCGTGTTTACTTAAATCCGACCAGTGGCAGAGAGCAGCAGGGGGAAGCCCGTCCTTGTTTGGTGATTAGCCATACAAGCTATAACCAAGCCCGTAACGGTATGGTGGTGGTTATGCCAATTACAAGCACTGTGCGTCCAGAGATAAAGACAATGATTCAGGTGCCGTTTGAGAGCGGAGTGGAAGGGTCGGTGATTGCTGAGCAGATTAGAACTTTGGATCTTTCGAATCGGTGGTGGAAGACTACGGGAGAAGTGCTACCGCAGGAATTCGTTGATCAGGTCGTGAGTACGTTCTATCTGATCATCGGCTCCTTGAGGTAGCACACTAAAGCCGCTCCTCTCTTTATACAACTTTATCTTGGTGAGATACTGGAAGAAGAGAAGATGAAAGGGAAAAGGGAAATCGATCGCGACGCTACATACGACAGCCATCGTAAATGGATGCAACAGGCTCTAAGTCTTGCCAAAGCCGCTGGCGATAGTGGCGAAGTCCCCGTAGCAGCCATTGTCGTGGATGCTAATAACCGTCTGGTGGCCGAAGCAAGCAACTACCGTGAGCGGCACCATGACCCCGCAGCGCATGCCGAGATCCTCGCTTTACGGCAAGCTGGGCAAGCACTAGGACACTGGAATTTATCCGGATGTACTCTGTACGTAACGCTAGAACCCTGCCCGATGTGTGCTGGAGCCATTCTCCTGAGTCGTGTAAGTTTGCTGGTGTACGGAGCCCATGATCTCAAAGCTGGAGCTATTCGCTCAGTTCTAAACCTCCCCGACAGCGCCGCCTCGAACCATCGTTTGCCGGTTTTAGGTGGCCTTTTAGAGCAAACCTGTCGCGAACAACTCCAGCAGTGGTTTGAACAACGCCGCACGGCATCGTCTTAGTTAGGTGTATTCAAGAAGCGACCAGCAAACTTCATGACATCCCCTAAATCGGTGCTCCCGTCGCGATCGCTATCTAAAAAAGCAGTTAACAAAGGATTGCCGCCGCCACCAACCGCTCCCGGTTTCGGGGATCCCATATTAAACAATCCCATGACCACAGGTAGCAGATGAGGAACCATGGCCTGGACGATGCCAGCATTAATACCCGTTTTTTGCGCGACTGTCGCCGCCAGTTGCTGTTGCAGTTGAGGTGTAACCAGAGATTGCAAGACCCCAGCTTTACCAGAACCAGCTACTTGCGCCAGCATAGTTGCCATCTGGCTTCCTCCTAACTGAGGCTGTTTCTGCTTTAAGACCGGCTGAAGCGCACCCCCCAGCGCTGTCATCACCGATTGCATTTGGGTGTCATTTAATCCCTGACTAGTCGCCAACTGTTGAACTGATTGTGTAACCTGGCTCAGCTGGTCGATACTGGCTTGTTTCTTGGGATCGTTGATAGCACTCAATACTTCAAAAAACATCGCTATACTCCTATGGCAACATGACAAGACACCGCATACACCGTCTCCGCAACATATACAGCGTCACTGTGGATCAAATCTGAACAATCGAAAGGGTGACTTCATCGAGGTTGTCATCTGGATAGGTATCGAAGAAGAAAGCACAGAGAGTAGCGGGTTCGCGTACTTGTAGCGTTAGCGTGTCAGCATAGCCATTGAGGGTTGACCATGTTGAGCTAACAGGAACGCCGGTTTTCTGATTGACAACTATGCCACCGTAAATCCAAAGCAGCACGAAGGGCTCTCCTGGATCGGCCCCTCCACCGCCATAATTGAAAGCTCCCTCGCGAATGCAGAGAATATTTAACCCTGGCTCAAGCCGATACGTAGTAGCCACAGAGTCCTGAATATGGCGCATTTGAGACTCGTCCAATAACACCGCATGATGACGACTATGAACTTTAACCGTCTCAATCGCACAGGCTTCAGTCGGGGTGGAAGCGGTTGTCGTTTCAGTTGGGGTAGAAGCGGTTACCCCTGTTGTTGCCATAGCGGCACCAGCAACACCCGCAGCAGCAATCCCAAGTGCAGCTGCAGGGTCTACAATCCCAGCACTGCCAACGTTCCCATTGCTAGCGGGAATTCGCACTGGAGTGGAACGGGCTAGTCGCAGCCAACGGTTACCAGGCGCTTCATAGCCGATTTCGGCAAGGTAGTCTCGATCTGCCTGAGGAACCGAAACAGAAAGACTCTCACTCGCTTCATCGCAGGCATACTTCTGGGCACGATGGGGGACTTGGGTATCCAGGTTAATCCCCGTAACATCATAGAGTCGTAACTGATATTGCTGGCCCCCGTGTTGTTTGGCCGCCATCTTAGCTACATTTGGGACTGCCCAGGTTGCATAAGCATTACTGTTAGCCTGTGGTAAAAGTTCAATTTTGGCTTTCACACTCTGCCTAGCTGGCTCTTTGTCATCGTCGGCTGTTGCCGCCGCATTCCCCGCAGCTGCAACAGCTGCGGCTCCTCCTGCCATGGCGACAGCACCTCCAGCGATCGCGCCGAGATTGGGCAATTGCGGCTGATCCGCAGCCGATTCTAGATCCACAGTCGATTCCAGGATAGTGGCTGCCCGTATGGGAGCAGAACGCGCGAGTTCCAACCAGGTACCCTCTTCGGTTCGGTAACCAACTTTGGCCATATAGTCGCGATTGACATCAGGCAAGCGGACGAAGCGATCACAATCGGTCTCGGCTACGTCATAGGTCAGCACACTATGGGGCGATTGCTGTTGCAAGTCAATCCCAGTCACATCACAAATAAGTAACTGGCAATCTTGCCCCCCTTCGGCTTTCAGAGCTGTTTTAGCTGTGTCCGGAACCTCCCAATAGGCATAGGCTTTTTCAGCATTACGGGGAGTAAGCACCATACGCCTCGGTGCCTCAGCAGGAGAGTCACTCGCTGCTTTGGGTGATTTTTTGAGGAGGGCAGCAGCTCCTAAAGCTGCTGTTCCTGCCGCCGCTACGGCTGCTCCGCCTAGGGCTACACCAGGAACCTTTAAGCCATTCGAGGTTACCTCTTGGAAAGCGGCAGGTACTCGGACAGAGTTAGATTGGGTAATCGGCAACCAGTGATCATCACCAGTCAGGTAACCGACCTCAGCGACATAATCGCGATCGCTTTGGGGAATCGACAGATGCAGATCAGGGTCTGCCTCAACACAATCAAACTCAGCTGCATGAGCCGGTAGCGATGCATCTGGCAAACGATCAGTGACATCGTACAAGCGCAATTTCATCTTTTCACCGCCCTGTTGCTTGGCCGCAGCCAGGCGATCGCTAGGGATTTCCCAATACGCATAAGCATCTTGGGAATTGCGTGGGGTTAGTACCATGCGTGGATCGACGACAGCACCTGTAGCAGCTACTGCACCTGCCGCAACCGCAGCACCTGTTGCTGCCGCAGCCGTTGCACCTATTGCTGCTGAAGACCCTGGTACTGGAGCCGTTGTCACAGGTGCTGGAGCCGCAGCAGGTGCTCCTCCTCCTCGACCTTTCAGGAACCACCACAATAGACCGCCTAAAATCGGAATGCCAATCAACCACCACGGCAAACCGCCACCGTCAGCTTCTCCAGTCGGAGCTGCATCTGGCACCAATGCTGTGGTTGATTCCTCCGCAGGCTCACTTGATTCCGGTGGTGGGGCTACCGTCTCTGACTCCACAGCTTCTGACTCGACAGCATCAGGTTCTACAGTCTCGGGTTCTGCAGCATCAGGCACTGTGGCAGCGTCAGGCGCTACAGGTTCGTCAGTTGCGGTTGTGGCTGTGGGAGCCTCTTCGACAATCACTTCTTGACCAGGGGATGTCGTAGCAAACCCCAAAAATGCTAAAACAGCCGGGCTAGCATCTTCTTTATAAACAAAAGCGCGGTGTTGTGAGTAGGGATAGCGAGAATCGTCCGGCAGAGTCTTATGCATGGGGATGATACGTACATCATCCCGATCGATCACCTGAGAAACCACAGCATAGCCAATACCATCGGCTCCCAAAGCTGCTACCACCGCACTGGTTTCATCCTCTGCGACAGGATCAGCCGTGTTACCAGTTTCAAAGGGTTTGCCGTCAAAAACGGTGTATGTGCCCAAAGCACGACGAGTATCACTATAGTTTGGGCGATCAATCAGGCGAATAGCCAAATCAGGGCCACCAATTTCAGACCAGTTAGTAATTTCACCCCGGAAAACTTGCGCAAATTGCTCAAAGGTTAAATCCCCCTCAAAAGTATTCTCCGGGCCTAGCAGAATAGCAAGTTTTTCACGCGGAATAGCCGTTTCAGCCAACCCTTGGGCCCTTTCTTCTTCTGTTAGAGGACGCCCAGCCGCAACAACATCAATCGCACCAGCAACAAGGGCTTCGATAGCCTCGTCTGTACGACTAGCCGCCAACTGCACATCCACATTTGAGAACTGTTCTTCAAATCGAGACTCCAGTTCTTCGTTGGTTAGCTGCATACTAGTAGAACCATCTACCTTAAGCGTGGTGCCATCGGGTAGTGAACTTGGAATCGGGAAACTTTCAGGATTTTCGCCAAAGGACTGAGCTAATGCAGCATTTCTTGGACTCCATTCACCCGGCACCTGTGCGACTGCTGCCGCTGCCAAAAGAGTGACAATAAACCTAGCCGAAGACATTTTTCGATACACCATGGCCAACAGAAGTTATGGGACGCAAAAGACCAGAAGTCAGCGTTACTCTACAGAATGTTCAAAAGAGTTCTTAATTAGATTGCGCAACGGCTTATGAGCGTTGACTTAGACGTCAAATCCGCACCACCGATAGGGTCAACTCGCCCTCGTTGTCACTCTTGTATGTATCGAAGAAAAAGGCACACAACGTAGCAGGCTCAACAACGTCCATTACCAAGGCATCGTCGTAACCATTTAAAGACACCCAAGTCGCAGCGACTTCTACGTTTGTCTTTTTGTTAATGACCTTGCCACCATAAATCCAGAGCAGGACAAAGGGCTCTGCCTGCGTTCCC
>JBCBTQ010000189.1:0-11534 GCA_039818605.1 Cyanobacteria bacterium J06639_14
CTAATCCAAAAGTTCGCTGATGGGTTGGGAGAAGTCTGAAGCAATGACGTCAGCACCTCGGGCGTACACCGTCTCGAACAGTTCCGTGCGCTGTTTATCGGTGAGGTCATCAATGAAGGTCTCCTCGCCAAAGAAGTCCTGATTGCCAAACAGCCCCTGAATCACGACAATCCCCTCGTCATGCAAAGCATCGTAGAAGGTTGCCGTTTGGGGACGCGTGCCGGTAAAGGCACTGACATTTGCAAATCCAAAGGGAGCCGCTGCAATACCCGCTAATACTTCAGCCTGATTGTCAGCAGTGATCAATAAACCCAGATGAATCTCAGGATTCAATGCGTAGATGCCAATGGCTTGCTCCAGGTTCTGGGTAATGAAGCGGGTCTGATCTTCGGCCTCCAGGTCTGTGATGATCTGAACCACCTCCTCCAAGAAATCATCTGACTTGAGGTCTAGCTCCAAAATAGTGCGCCCCTCGGCCCATTCCAGCGCTTCTTGCAGGGTTGGGACGGGGAAATCGGTAACATTGCCATCGTTATCGACTAACTGCAGGTCTTGAATTTCAGCCAGCGTGGTTGCCGCCACGAGCCCCGTGCCTGTATCCGTAACCGTTTTTTGCATCCTGAAAGGCTCCTCAGGAAGGCTGACGCCAGCACCCGTGAGACGGTCACCAAAGCTAGCGATCGCGAGGGTTATCAGAAAGTTTGTTCCCAACTGCTGCATAGCCTGCATCATCAAAAATGGAAAGGTATTTTCCTTACTCAAGCTAACTATTCGCCATTCTTCAAAAAGGTCAGTATTTCGTTGTAGAAAACTTCGCCCTTGCCTGAGTTTTCTGTTGCGGTAACCACCACACGCAACACATCAACCAAAGATACCTGAGCTGCGTCTAATAACAACTCTTGCAAACCCAACAAACTATCCTGCTGTTGAGCCTCCGCCAGCGCTTCGATATAGGCGGCTCGTTGCTGATTAGTGATGACCACCACTGGGTATCCCTGTCGCAACAGCAGCAGATTCATAAGCAGCCACCCCGTGCGACCATTGCCGTCACGAAAAGGATGAATCGACACAAAACGACAGTGCGCTTCTGCCGCAGAGTCAATCGGATGCAATTGATGTGCAACATCTGAGTTGAGCCAACCCATAAACTCAGTCATCAATTCAGGCAAAAGATGGCGAAAACTATCCAGCCAAATTTCAGTTTGTCAACTTGAGCCCGCTTTTCAGCTAACGACATCCTGGCAAGCTCCCCCAGCAATTGTTGAATCAATTCAGCTACATTCCAAATCTGGCGTGCCTTAAGCACAGCGATAAATTGGTTATGAAGGAGCTGAATTTCAGGGGAATCACAAGCCGATGTTTTTTCCGCCATCTGGTTCTCCTATGCCTGCCCTGAAACCGTTCCTAACTTAGATTGAAATGGTGCCGTCAAATCGCTATAAACCACAGTACCCTGCAGCAAAAATACCGCCCCCCTTCCCCATTCCCCATTCCCTATTCCCCATTCCCTCCGCCCTCTTCCCTCCTCCCCTCCTCCCCTCCTCCCCTCCTCCCCCCTCCCCCTTCCACTATCAATCCTCCTATAACCACTGCCCTAAAGATGCTGACAGCTCAAACTTCAGCTTATCGCGTGTGCCATCCCTGCAATCATCCCCATGCTGAAGGGACTGCTTCGGAGATCCGAAATTGACGTTTAGCCCGTCCCTTAAGACAATCAAAGCAAAGATATTTCGATCGCAGGCAGGTACATGGCTGAATTAGAACCCACTGTTGTCCCCAAAATTAAGCGGCCCAAAGCTGGATTCACGGCTTATGCAGAGCGGCTAAATGGCCGAGCTGCCATGGTGGGTTTTATCCTCGTAATTTTGATTGAGTACGTTACCGGGCACGGTGTCCTGACCTGGCTAGGGCTTGTCTGATAGCCCCAAACAAGATTTGTGTCTCTCACCGCCCCAACCTCTCAGATTGGTGTGCTACCACTATCTTTGGAACAGAGTTCTCGATATTGGCAATGCTGTCATCTTGCGAGTACTCGATCGCCGAAATCAGGGAATCATTGGATCGGGCTGGAGTTCCCGGATTTTCAGCCTGCCGTATTCCTGATGTTTCTGTCATGCAGTACTCGTTCAGAGTGCTGTCACTCAGTTTGTTAGATCGTTTGCTTAGCTCGTTTGCTGTTGTAGGAAATCCACAATTAACCGTGTCCATCAAGCGATTATTTCGAAAAGAACCCCTCGTCAGCACCGTTGTCACCGCTGGAACCGTCAACATTCTTCTAGGCATGTGGGAAGGGCAGGCACTCTTAGCATTCCTCGGTGTTTTAGTCGTGAGCGGCACTATCTCCCTGCGAGGCTGGCAACATTATCTGCGTCCGGTAGACCTTCCAGAGCGATCGCCGATGCGTTATTTACCCGATCAGCCATCCCGCCCCCCCATGCCAACCCTGGAGCTTGATTCACAACAAGACTCATCACCGCATCAATAAAACGATTGCGATCCAGCTCAAGGCTGCTTCACAAAGCCACCATACTCTGGCTTGTACCGAGCAATAAAACGACGATTGGTGTCGTAGAGGATAATCGGCAGTTGGACGCGGTTGCCGATGCGCATGATGTCTTGAACCAACTGATGGGTTTGCTCAACCACCGACGTCGTTTGGGTCAGGTGTCCTTGAGTTGAAGGCGGTGAGATGGACTGCCGCACAGCACTGTCATAGGGATTCCGCAAAATAAGTTCGATTTGGCGCGAATTATAGGAGAACGTGCAGACACCGAGTTCTATGGGGCAAAGCTCGATGAGATCATCGTCAACTGTTTGCAGAGCGACGGCACGTTTCAGGTTGTTTTGGGCCTGCTCAAGCGATACCTGATAGGTTTTGAGGCGGCTTTGAGCATCCGCATAGGGAATGGTCGCTTCCGGAACCTGGCGGAGGTGAGTAATGGCACGTCGCCATTGTTCCACGGCTAAAGTCCACTGATTAGCCTGAGCCGCTTCCTGGGCCGCTGCCGCACTCGTCAACCCGGTTTGATAGGTGCGATCGCCAGCCTTCTCCAAATTGACAACGGTCCGCGTTTCCACCAATTGAATGCGATATTCTTCGAGCAGCGATCGCGCTTCATCATAGGCCAAAGTTCCCTGCGGAATCTGACTCAAGGCATTCACAGCTCGCTGCCATTCCTGCTGGGCCACCAACCACTGCGGCAAAGTAGTCGCTTTTTCAACCTGGGTGTTGGCCAGTTGTCCAGCCTGCAGCGCGGCATTCAGATTAGCCTCGGCTTGCTCTTCAATGCTTAGTCGGTTCCCAATAGTTTCGTAGTTTGCTTCATATTCAACTAGTTTCTTTTGCGCAAAAGCCACCAAGGGGCTTTCTGAGGGAACCCGGCGTAAATCCGTGACAGCCTTGCGCCAGAGAAAATGGATTTCGGACCACTGAGGAACGGGATGAGGCGGATCTTGGCTCTTCTCTGCCGCCGTAGCAGCATGCTTCTGCGCCGACATAATCCACTCTAAGTCCGACAATTGCGTCCGATAACGAAACAATTCCGCCTGCGCCGTGTCGTAGTGCGGCGACCAGGGTGGAATGCCCGCCAAGAGCCTTACCGCCTTGAGCAGGTCTTTATGGGCCAAGTTCACTTCACTGAGCGTGGGGCTGTCTTGCATCTGAGCCACCGCAGCCTGGCTTAAATCACTGGCCGTTTGACGGCGATTACAGTTCCCAATCAAGCAAGGGCGGCTAGCACCATACGTAATGCCTCCCAGCAAGAGTCCCGCTGCCGTCAATCCCACAACTGACCGCCAAGGTAAATCTTGCCAAGTCGCTTGCCAGGTTTGCCAACGCTGCCGCCAGGCAGGAACAGGTACCGATAGAGGCAGATCCTGAGGCGCACCAGAGTCTTGGGGTGTAGCAATGTTCGCTTCAGGTGCCTCACTTTCTAACGTATCCAGAGGGTCTGGTTCAACCTCTATCGACTCCATTGGCGATGAAACGAGAACCAGAGAGCCTGCTTGGGATTCCCCCGCATCCCCCGCCTCATCAGAGACCGAAGTCGAACCAGCCTGACCAAACAAACCTGAAATAACGTCGGTAGACTGCCATTTCCAACTGCGTGCAGCATAGGGACTCGCAGTTCCTTGCTGCCTCAGGTAAAGCCGCATCGGCAACGTGCCGTCTGCCGCCAAAATTCCTTCCGGCAGCTCTGTCTCAGCCAGCACACGGCGAATTGACAGGGCTAATGTTCGAAACTGGCGATCGCGCTCTGATGCCGTCGAAGCAATGGCCAACGTCTCCGATAACACGAGTAACCGCCCCTGCTGAAAGCGGCAACGAACGAGGGGGGGCGTCTCTGTCTTCTGGGCCATCACCTCCTGAATATGACTTTCGAGGACAGCCACAAAGCGGTCTGACAAAGTAACTGAAGAAGACGATGAGGAGGAAGTCATAAACCTAAAGCATGAAAGGGTATGGCAATACCCAAAGTGACAAATTCAAACAGCTAAAAGGAACACAGTAACAATGGCAAAGGCTGTGATGTTACCGAGTATGCTAATGCAAGATGCTGGATTCGGAAGCTTTTTTCTCAGAAATCCTGGTCCTCACCGAAGGAATTAGGCAGTCAATCCATTTGCCAAGGATGTTTGAGGGATTAAAGAAGTGTTAAGTTTCGGACATTCATGCGACAACATCTACGGCTTTGCCAAGAAACTAGAAACCTGAATAGGCTAAGGTGTCTAGCCTCTAGGCAAAGGCACTTTGATCGCATGACAGCGTTGTTTAAATTGAGAAAACTGGGGCTCAACTTCAGGTGAGGAATTTCGGTGGCAGCAGAATCCCAGCTTCGACGATAAGACTTCGGCGCGATCGCAGTCGTTGGCAGCCCCCCTCAAGGACGGTTATGCTCAGCGGCACCGCACTCGGCCATACCACGCTAGAAGCCAGCAGTTAGGAAGGTGTGGGTTGCGCCTGACTGGGCACTTCAAATCGTCAACGATCGCAACTTTTGTTGGACACAGTTCTGTCTATGGATATTTTGGTCGTCGAAGATGAGATTGAAATTGCGAACCTCATCCAGCTCTATTTAGAGAAAGAGGGCTTTACAGTTCATCTCTGTAGAAATGGGGAACAGGCACTCGCCATAGCCCAAACGCTTCAACCAGACGTCATTGTGCTGGATTTGATGCTCCCAGGGCTCGATGGATTGGAAGTCTGCGCGCGCATCCGCCAGCAATCAGGCACGAAGGATCCTTATATTCTGATGGTGACAGCAAAGGGTGAGGAAATGGACCGCATTATTGGCCTTTCAACTGGTGCGGATGACTATTTGGTAAAACCCTTCAGTCCTCGTGAGTTGGTGGCTAGAGTCCGCGCCCTGCTACGCCGCAGTTTGCGCCAGGGCGGACAGACTCCTCAGTACAAAAGTCCTCATTTTCAAATCGACCTGGCTCAACGGACAGCCATGCGATCGCAAGCCACTGGCGAGTTCGAAACACTCGCTTTAACCACCCTTGAATTCGACCTGCTAGCAACGTTTGTAAGTTATCCTGGCCGAGTTTGGACCCGACCTCAACTTATTGAGAAACTCTGGGATGCCGATTTTTATGGCGATGAGCGCATTGTGGATGCTCACATTGCACGACTGCGAAAAAAGATAGAACCCGATCCGACCCACCCCTCTTTCATCAAAACGGTGATCGGCGTGGGCTATAAATTCGAGGACGAAGATACAGAAGTGTCATGAGGAAACCTAGCTTACGGAGCCGCCTCTTTCGGGCGCACTTAACCGTACTCGGCATCGGTATTGTTACGCTGACGCTCATTGGTTGGCTGTATTCGCCACGACTCTTTGTCCTTTATTTGCGCCGCATTGAAGGGGGCAATGTACGCATTCAACAGGTGCAAGCCCAATTGGTCAAAGGATTCCAATTTGCTTGGGAACGCGGCATGATATGGTCGGGTTTGCTCGGGGGTATTGCTGCTAGCAGCATGAGTTATTGGTTGTCCCAACGCATTGTGCAGCCTTTACTGGAAGTTGAAGAAGTCACTCGGGCTTTTGCCTCGGGCGATTTGGAGCGTCGCTTGCCAGCATACGAAATTTTAGAGCTTAATCAACTCGCGGACAGCATCAATCACATGGCTACCGATTTACAGGGGGTTGAGCAACGCCGCCGGGATTTGGTCAGTGATTTGTCCCACGAACTACGGACACCGCTCACCATCCTCAAAGGATATTTGGAAGGTTTAGCCGACGGCACCATCGAAGCAGACTCCCAGATTTATGAGCGTCTAGCCCGCGAAACCACTCGGCTACAACGATTAGTCAAGGATCTCCAAGAGTTATCACAGTTGGAGTCAGGGTATTTGCCTATCCAGACTGAGCCGACCGCTCTCTATGGGCTGTTAGCTTCCGTCGTAACGCGTTTTGCCGATCAGCGTCTCCCCGAGGATCCGGTAAGGCTGCGGCTTGAATGCCCCATTGACTTACCGCTGGTACAAGCCGATGCTGAACGCATTGAACAGGTGATGGTTAATCTCCTCGGGAATGCCCTGCGCTATACCCAAAGGGGGCAGGTTCAGGTGGCCGCTTGGTCCGACCAGAACCGGGTTTGGGTGGCGGTAGAAGATACTGGACCTGGAATTGCCCCGGACGATATTACAAATGTGTTCGATCGCTTTTGGCGGGCTGACCCTTCCCGCGATCGCGCCTCCGGCGGCACCGGCATTGGCCTCACGATCTGTCGTCGTTTAATTGAACTTCATGGCGGACATATTGAGGTTGAGAGTAAACTCGGAGAAGGCAGCATTTTTCGATTCTGGTTACCGTTTTCTACTGAGCATACTCTTACCGAAAACCATGTAACCTTGAAGTGATTCAAGCAAAGGTGATCCCTTACCCACTCCCGGCAACCATGCAGGACTCTCTTCCCAAGCTATCAGCCTACCGTAATGCTAGTGGGCGTAAAGCCCGGCGCAAGTCGCTCCATAAACCGGGGCAACTTTTCCGCGATCGTTATCGGATTGTCAAAGTATTAGCAGCAGGGGGATTTGGTGTTACTTACTTAGCCCAAGATGGCGGTATTCCAGGCAGTCCCCTCTGCGTGATTAAGCAGCTTTGTCCTAAAGTCACCAGCCCGATGGCTTTAGAAAGAGCCAAACGCCGTTTTCGCCAAGAAGCGAAAGTTCTGGCTAAGGTGGGGAGTCATTCCCAAATTCCGCGACTGCTAGACTACTTCACCATCAAAGAAGGGTTTTACCTGGTTCAAGAATATATCCCTGGTGAGGTACTCACCAAAGAGGTCCGGCGTCGTGGTCCGCAAACGGAGCAGCAAGTAAAGCAATTCCTCAAAGAACTTTTACCGGTCGTTAAATTTATTCATCGTTGTCGAATTATTCACCGCGATATCAAGCCGCCCAACATCATCCGGTGTGCTGATGATGGTCGCCTGGTATTAATTGATTTTGGTGCTGTTCGGGAATGTCTTGGCGAAGTTGGAGAAGGTAGCTTCCAAAACTCGCTCACGCAGTTTGTCGGAACGCCCGGATTTGCACCGCCTGAGCAGCAGGCATTACGTCCCACTTATGCCAGCGATATCTATGCCCTCGGCATGACTAGCCTATTTATGTTGACAGGCAAAACACCTATTGAGTTCGATACCGATCCCAAGACAGGGGATGTTTTGTGGCAACACATGCTCGATGTCAGCGACCATTTTGCTCACATCTTGCATAAGATGCTGAAACCCGACGTGATGGATCGCTATCAGACCATCGACGATGTTATCCAAGCACTGCAATTAGAAAAACATATTCCGCACTTATCGGCTGGCCTCAGCCATCAACCCCGTCGCCCGTCCTCGTCTGATCTGCTCGATCCAGTCGTACAACTTGACGGCTACCTCACCCCAGTACAGCGCAAAGCGATTGGCATTCGCCGTTGGCGCACCCGCAAACAAAAGCAAAATAACCACACCTTAGTGAGTACTGGGTTATCCATGACAACCAGCACGGCCTCACCGCATCATCAGTTTTAGCGACGATCGGCATCCTGTGAACGTTATTTATGGCGGGTAGGATATCGCTACAACCAGCTCAGGATGTGGTGGTTAATCGTCTCCGGTTTTTCGTCACACAAACAATGCCCGACCTCGGGGACGACAATAAATGTCACCTGTGAATTAAGCGGAGCTAGCTGTTCTCCCCAAGCGAGTGGAATGACACGATCGCGGTCACCCCACAGCAGCAGCGTCGGTACAGTCAACTGATTCAAGAGCACCTTGGTTGCCGGTGTGAACTGGAGTTCAGTGCGCGATCGCACCAAATAGCAAAGGGTTCGAGCGGCACCGCGATCGTCCGTGGGTCGCACATATTGATCAACCAACGCAGCATCCACCTGATCAGGACGCTGATAAACCCCCTGGAGGACTTTGCGAATCACCCAGGGCTGCCGGACAAATCGAAAGAGGGGGCGGATGAGCAAGGGGGTGGAAAAGACTCGCTCCATATTGCGCGATACGGATTCCAGCCAGCCAGACAACAACTCCTCACGCGCCGCAGGCAATGTCAACAGCACCAATCGATCGATCGCGTTTGGGTAGAGAACGGCAGTGTTCAACGCGACTAAAGATCCTAAAGAATGCCCCACCAATACCATCGGGCAACCAATCCATAGCTCCCAAAAGTCATGAACCTGAGCACTCCACAAGTCGGCACTAAACGTGGTGGCAGCTTTCTGTGAATCACCAAAGCCCAATAAATCCAGGGCATAAACTGTTCGCTGCTGGGCCAAAGCAGACAGATTGCTAGACCATTGTTCCAGGCTCGCCCCGAATCCATGCAACAGTAATATGGGTGGGGCTGATGGCGCAACAGGTTGAGTCGCAGGTAGCATCCAATAGCGAATTTTCCACCCCCGCCAGTACCAGTAGCGTTTTTTCATACCCGCAAAACAGGATGAAGTCGTGCCAGAAACCATTGCAAATTTGTACCTACAGCGAATATTAGGATTAAGAATCTTCAGCTAGTGCCTCAGAGGTTTCAGAAGTGTCAGCACATTCTGAGGGCATCGTTTTCTCCGCAACAGAATGCTGAGGGGCATTCATCAACGGGGCTGTTAGGGGGCCATTGATATGCAAAATTTGCTGCGGTACCCCAATAGAAATTCGAGCTGCTTCGAAAGCTATTTTTAAGCGGCGGCGATATTCCCGAGCCACGTCCCATTGCTTAAGCGGTTGAGTTTTAATCCAAATGCGAATCGTGGCTCCTAAATCATCGAGACTATCAATCCCTAACAATAAAGGAGGTTCCAGAATCAACGGTCCCCAAATCCCATCCTGACTCATTTCATGGGCGATTTGCTCCATGAGCCTCGAAGCTTGATTAATATCGGCTTCGAGCCCCACAGGGATCCCTAAATCAACCCGTGACCACTCCTTTGATAGATTTTGCACGATGTCAATTTGACCGTTGGGGACGGTCGTCAATCGACCTTCAGTATCACGCAACTGAGTCATCCTTAGATTCATTGTTTCAACAAATCCTGAGATCCCTCTTACAGAGATGACATCCCCAACGCCGTACTGATCTTCAATCAAAATCAAAAATCCATTGATGATGTCTTTAATCAGGCTTTGTGAAGCAAACGACAGAGCAACCCCCACAATACCGGCACCAGCCAGTATCGGTGTGACTTGAATTCCCAGTTGGCTGAGCATAATCATGAGCGCGATGAGGGCGATCGCGACCGTTACACACCCCTGCACCACTTCCGATAATGTCGATAACCGCAGCGCTAAGCGTTGGGTTTTCTCCATGGTTAAGGCGGCCCGCGATTGCACCGCCAAAAACACCCGATCAATCCAAATATCTGCCAGTCGAGCTAGACCATACGCAACCAACGCAATTAAAAGAAAACGCAAGGGTAAGCGCAAGGCACCTATGGTTAGAGGCTGTAGCCAACGTATGTAGGGAAAAAACCCGGCGATCAAAAATAGACTGCTCCCCCACAAGGCGACTTGACCTATCTGCACTGTCTGTTCAAGCACCTTGAGACTTTTAACTCGCTGACGCGTCAGAACGGTATTGCGAACGTGATTAACGACGGCTTGCTCGGATGCATCATGAGGATCGGCAATTGTTTGTGGCTCAGCTTGACCTTGCTTGAGCTGCTGGCGGCGATTTTCGAGTTGCTGGTAATAGTGGGCCAGCGCAAAACTTCCCAGCAGGGTCAGTAAAACCGTTACAGCCGTCCATCGAAGCTGCCCCCACAGAAAGTCGGGTTGCCGTTCGCGATAATAACGGGCAAGCGCATACTCGATATCTTCTGCGACTTGAGTTGCCCATAGAGACAGATTTTCAAAGCCGTTCAGCCTGGCATCCAGAAAAGTAACGGTCATGAGGACTTTCCCATTGACATAAATAACAGGCTGATTACTGTTCACATCAATTTCGTATCGGACCAACAGGCCCTCAAGGCTACCTTGGTGGACAATCTCTTGGGCTAAGCTGGCCAGCTCTGACTCAACAATATTGGCCCGTCTAGCTGCGGTCCAAATGCCTCCCTCAGCCGGTCCCGTTAATTCAAATAAGGCTCTCCCATCTAAGTAAACAGGCGCTAGCTCAACATCAGGGCTATTGTCTGTAAATAAAGTTTCGAGTTCTGGTGGCAACCAATCTTGCCAGGAAGGCATCAGGGAATTTTCCGGCGCAGTTTCAGTGGTTTCTTCAGGCGCTGCTGGTGCCGACGGCGAGGCGTTATCTTGAGCCAGTCCCTCGGCATGAAAAACACCTGTGCAGAGCAACGCGATCGCCAGCCCCATGGCACTGTAGCAGCGGCACCGTTGTAGCCATCTTGGCTGTTTTCGCAGCGAGCACTGGTTTACCAAGGCTCAGAATTCTCCTAAAGCAACCACACTCATTACAATATCTACACAGACCCTTAAGCGTTAGCGATTTTCTTTACCCAGTTCATTTATGAAAGCCATGGATTTCTTCCGGATGAGTGAGGGACGTTGGATCTCTCAGCGAGTCACTCATCATCTAGCAATGCGTCGGACAGAACTCGGACAGCTAGAAATCACAACCTCAATCCTCGAACAGGATGCACCTGAAGTTGTTCAGATCTGCACCATGCATGATGTTGACCCAACACTAGCAATTGGAGGATTAGCCGTAAGTTGGCAAGGTTCAATGGCCTGGGACGAAAAGGGAAAAACGCAAGACGGCTCGACGATTCTGGTACTTGTTCCCGACTCTGATAACGCTCAAGCGGGACAGCTACTGCGCGAAAAGGGCTACGCCGAAACCAGCCCTGTCGTCGGTCGCTACCTGGTAGACGAGCAAGACGGCCTGGTACTTCTGACCGACTACGCCACCATGAGTTCAGTAGAACGCTTCTCATTTCCTAGTGAAGTGATGCGAATACGAACCAGTACCGTTATTGGGCTCTCTAATACAGCGTCTTTCTGTGTCGAAACACGACTACCAGATGATGCAGCCAGTCATCCAGAAATCCCCGAGAATTCAGTCGATTTAGACTCCTTGC
>JBCBTQ010000190.1:0-11518 GCA_039818605.1 Cyanobacteria bacterium J06639_14
GCCGCTTCATCCTGTTTATCACTTTTCGGTCGCACCACTTTGGGCGAGGCCCCGAGACGATAGTACACCCACTTATGGACCGTTTTGTAAGGAGCCACAATGCCTAATTCCGTGGCCAACCACTGCTGAATGGCCTCGTAGCTCTCAAAGCCTTCGGGTTGTTCTAAGCGATTTTTCAAGGCGGTTTCAGCCCAGTCAGGAAGCGTCGATTTGGCTCCCGTACGGGGAAAGTGGCTCAGCAATTGTTCGAGTCCCCCTTGGCGATAGCGCTGAGCCCATTTCTGTAGGGTCACCCGGTGCCGCCCTAATCAGGAGGCGGCCTGCTGAATCGTCTTAGCTTGCCCACTTTTGAGGAGGTAAAGCCATTGAATCCGTTCTTTAGCCGAGGCTGTTGTTTGATTCCCTAGAAGGGTTTTGAGCTCTGGCTCACTTTCGATTATTTCAAGGTGATAGACGCCTGACATCGCTTGTGTAAAATGCTTCAACTCTTTTTTAGCATTTGTAGCCTCGACTTACAGAATTGGTATTACACTTCCGCCACACTCAGGTAGGCTAAGTAGCTGCTCCTTCCAGAGTGCGATCACCCAAATATGACACCAGCCCTTTCCATAGCCGCCAGCTTATCCCCTGACGTTCGCCAAGACATCGGCATCCAAGTGCTCTCGCGCTCGCAACCCATCAGTCACATCGCTGCGACGCACCAAGTGAGCCGGAAGTTCGTCTATCAGCAGGGCGATCAAGCCTAGCAAGCGCTGAATGAGTCGTTTGCACCATCCCAAGGCGATGATGATGTCTTTTTCCATCTGCCAGTGACTAAAAACTGGCTATTTCAGCTGATGCTAGGATTAGTCCTGATTTGCCACAGTTCCTATCGCGGCGTGGTTGAGTTGTTGCGCGATTTATTCGATCTGCCGATTAGTGTGGGCACTGTCTACAATCGCCTCCAAGCCACCGTTGCCACGGCGACTGCACTCAATCAAGCCCAAGACCTTGCGGGGATTGAGGTGGGACTGCACGATGAAATATTTCAGTCCAATCACCCGGTGCTGGTCGGTGTCGATGCCACCTCCACCTACTGTTACCTTCTCCAAGGGGTCGAACGTCGCGATGAAGATACCTGGGGTTGGCACCTCTTGGAAGTTATAACAGCAGCTTGCCAAAGCTAAACTGAAGGGCTGTGTGACGCGCAAGCTAACAGGCCAACTGGTTCACGCTAAACACCGCGAGCGTGAATTCGTCTGCCTCACCCAAGATCTCAAAACCCTCTTACAGTGGCTCTCGCATGATGTCCTGGAATTAGCTGGCCTGTCGCTAACAGTGCGTCAGGAACTCTTTGACTTCATTGAGGCCGAACTCAAACAACGCGAGTGCCCGCAGCATCCCACGATTCGTAAGCTGCGGAAATCACTGCATCACCAGCGTGATCAGCTGCTCGCCTTCGCAGGTGTCCTCGATCAGAAGCTAGCCATGATTGCCGAGCGCTTTAAGCTTCCCCTGCAAGCGGTGCGTGATGTCTGCCTGCTACACCGTAAATCGCCCACTGCCACTGCCTATTGGGAACGCTGGAATCAGGTTGTCTAGCCAGTTTCATGGCGTCATGATAGCGGTCGGTGAGGTACTTAAACAAACGCCCAGAGCGAGTTCACTGGTGGAGAATCTCAACTCGCGTTTACGGAACTATTTCTTCCTGCGGCGGCGTTTGGGCGATTCCTACTTAGGCTTGCTCCAGTTTTTCCTTAATCACCGCCGTTTCATCCGCTCTCAGGTGCCGGAGCGGGTCGGGAAAAGTCCTAAGGAGTTGCTGACAGGGCAGCCCCATCCACACTGGCTGGAGTTGCTCGGTTTCAATCGCTTCCAGAGAGCGTAAAAATTGACTCATTAAGTAAGCTGGGCCATCTTCAAAGATGGTCTGATTTGGGCTGCCAGTGTTACCCAAAAAACACCGAAATTGAACCATGCCCAAATTTATAGGTAATATCTAACTCATCGGAAGCGTCCCACTGCAGCTCCTCTTCATCGGCTTCCTGAAGCTGCTCGTTAAATTCATTTACTTCTAATCTAATGGCCATAGGAAGTAATTAGAGATTAGAGATTAGGAATATAAAACGTTGATGATACTTTAGAGCTGATTTCTTAAGTCGCCGAAATCCTCTTGTCGCAAGGCTTTCAGAGAATCAGCTTACAGAAGACAGAAAGAGTCAAAACCCTTACTGGGTAAAGGATATAGCCATCTTAAGATTTATTTTATAAATCAGCTCTTAGGATGTGCTTTAGAGATTTGCAAATTTTGCAAATCTAGTAATGTGATAGTTCTAGTCTAAATTCAGGTTGATGACTGCTTAGCATAAGGAAATTCAGCTCCCATAAACAAATGATGACAGCTGGATCAATGGTTCAAGGGTTGGGGGAGGCAGAAGACAGAAGCAATTCAAAATTCAGATTACTCTGCGAGAAGAGCCAAGCTCTACAAAATTCAAAACCCGGCTCGCCATCGTGCCATCACTCTCTGTTCTCTGCTCCCTATTACCTGTTATCTAACCAAGTGCTAGCGCTTCACTTGGATTGGACACATCCGGCACTATGACAAAGCTGTTGGCATCCAGCAATGACGCCTGAACGTTGTTCAGGATTGCCAGCGTTTCGTTAGTGCTGGTGACGCCGAGCAGGGTATTGACATCGTCCTGAATGAGGCTCAGGTCTTCAAATACCAATTCACCGTCCACCAAACCAATGAAGTCGATGCCGACTTCAAAGTCGGTGATGGTGTCGGTGCCGTCGCCGTTACCGAAGACGAAGGTATCGCTACCGCTACCGCTGGAACCATTATCCCCTGTGAGGATGTCGTTGCCGGTTACACCCATAAGGATGTCATCGCCGTCGTCGCCCCAGATGAAGTCATCACCCGCGTCACCGCTGAGGATATCGTTGCCAGCTTTACCGCCGATACGGTCATTGCCCTCGCCCCCAAAGATAATGTCGTCACCACCAGGTTCGTCGTCTTGGGTAGCGCGGGAGTTCAAGTCGCCCCGCAAAACATCATCGCCATCGCCCCCTGTGATAACGTCATTCCCTAATTCACCGGCTACGGTGTCATCACCGCTGCCAGCATCCAGGGTATCGTCAGTAGCCGTGCCTACTAGCGTTTCTCCCGGTTGAGCCCCTCCCAGATTGACGGTGTCAGCCTGGACATTTTGGAGAACCGCTAGAACATCTGGAGTGCTCGTCAGAGAGATAATGGTATCAGCCCCCTGCTGCGTGACGCTCAGGTCGCTGAAGTCAAGCACGCCGGAGAAATCAGGCTTAAAGCCAACTAGCTCGAAGCGATCGCTCGCATCGTAATTAGTAATCGTCAGTACCCCTTCACCGCCACCGATGATAAAGGTATCGCTGCCCCTGCCCGTTGTTACCGTGGTTTGACCAATCGAAGTGAGACCAACAGGGTTTCTTACCACAGTGGTATCAACAGTATTGTCACCGTCACCTAGCACCAAGGTGTTGCGGCCGTCACCAGCGTGAACGAAATCATCGCCGTCACCGGCAATAACGGTATCATCGCCTGCTCCGGAGGTGATGTGGTTATTCCCTTCACCGACGGTGGCAACTAAGCTGCCCTGCACCAGGTTGACGGTATCGTTGCCGCTACCCGCTGTAACGACCGTAGAGCCCTCACTAGCCGCCACAAAGTTGTTGCCATCGCCAGCGTCTACTGTGCCGCTGCCAATGCTGACAATATCGTTACCGTCGCCGGTTAGAACGGTTTGCCCAATGCCGCGAGCGGTGACGGTATCATCGCCGGCCTCGGTGAGAATGAGATTGTTGTTCCCGCCAATGACTATTAAGTCAGCATCGGGCGTGCCAAAGACGGTTTCATCGCCGCCAGCCGGAATTGGATCGACATCGCCTGCAAATTCGACTTTGCCGAAGACGCCATCGCCCGCGTTGGGACCGAGATCGTTGCCCGCAGCGAAGTACAGGTCGTTGCTTTCGCCGAGGCTCGCGCCGTTGCCAAAGACTAAGCCCCAAAGGCCATCAATGGCGATAGGGTCGCCATCGGTGCCGCGCAGATAGTCGATGGGTTGCTGGGTATCGCGGTCAAAGGCGACAATCGTGCCGTCGCCAAAATTGGACACTAGCATCGCATTGCTAAATTCACCAAAGTCATCGGGGGCAACGACAAATCCCCACGGGGCGTTAAGCAGGCCGCCGTCATCCCAGGTAGTAATCAAATTACCATCAAGGTCAAACTCAGCGATGCGGCCCAGCCCCGGCTCGATCATCTCATTGCCCGGTAGTAGCGGGTCAGGGACCGCATAAGCCACCAGCAGGGAGTCATCAATTAGCTGAATGTTGTAGGGCGCGTAGCCTTCAGCCGCAAAGGGATTGGTAAAGTCAAAGTTATCAGTAATCTCATTGAAACTGGCGTCATAGACTTCAATTTCGGGCGCTGGACCAAAGTCGGCTACGTAGAGGCGGTTGTCGCTCTCAAACTCAGTGATGGCTACGCCGTAATAGATTGAATCGAGAAACTTATCGACGACCACTTCGGATACGAGGGGCCGATCAATCGTGCCATCATCGTTGGCCCGCTCAGTCCAGGCAGAAATACCGCCGTCGGTGGCGACGAAGATAAACTTACTGGGGGCGGTGATATCGCCGTTGGGGTGGTCTTGGGTAATTACAAAATCACCAGAGCCGTTAAATACCTGTCCGGTGGGGCCCGAAATCCCAAAGAAATTGTTGGCCGTCGGCGTCACATCCACCAGTTTGAGATCGTCTTGATAGATGGGGACACCGCCCACATCGCCCACGTATTCTGCACTGGTGCCGGTACCGCTGTTGCTAATCCAGAAATGGCCACCAAAGCCTGCCGGTCGGATGGCAATGCCCCAGCCGAGACTGGCATTGTAGTCCAGCAGTTGAGGGTTGTTGTCTGGGTTGTTCGACGCCAGGTTCGTGACCACATAGGTATTGTCTGCCGGGGCGGCGGTGGTAAATGTGGCCTGGTAGAAATCTGGTTCGGCCACGCCCTCAAAGAACCAACCGCTGCCGCTACCGGGTACGGCGGGGTCATAGTCATCGTTACCCAACACGCTGATGCCTGAGTAGTAGGTGCCAGACGTCTCGGCAGTAAAGCTGAGGCTGGCTTCTCCCTCACCGGAAACAATCTCCTCTATCGCATCAATCTGGCCGATCGCATCAAGTTCGGTGCCGTCCGCGTCAAAGATTCGCAGCACTGGCTGTAGCAACGACACTGAACCATCAGGCGCGATCGCATCCACATCCACCGTGATCGACTCTCCAGCCAGCAGTTCAAAGGAATAGAGATCCACATCCTCCGAAAAATCAATCACCGGAATATCAGTGAAATCATAGATATAGTTGGCTGCCCCGGCAATCGTCACCGACTCACCCGGGGACAGATTCACTGAAGTCGCCGTCGCCAATGAGTCATTCACCTCTGTTTCTACCGACGGAGGCGGTAAATCCTCAGGCGTATCAATAATTTGAAAACTGCCAGATGCGGCGATCACATCAATTTGATAGACATCGCTAGGATTGAGTGTAAAGGTGGCCGTTTCCAAGCCTTCGGCTTCACCATCGTCGACAACGGGCAGCGTAATAGTAGCGATATCCTCGGTAACGGTAAAGACTAGCGAACCGTCAGCAACGCTAATGTCACCTGCAATCCCGGTGGTGGCAATCCCGCTCAGGTCAAACTCATCCAGACCTTCTACCGCTACCGACACCTGTAACCCTTCGGGCGGCGGCGGCGCACTCAAGGTAAAGGTATGAACTGACGCAGTGCTCTCTGACTCCACCAGCACCGTTGGCTCAGTCCTCAGACTAATCTGGGGCAACGAGTTAGCCGTATCGGCCAAGGTTACGGCCACAGCACTGGCCGCAGGATCCACCTGATAGTCGGCACTGCCGCCCAGGGCCACCTGGAAAGCCTGCAATCCTTCGGTTACACCATCGGGGAATGCGGCAATGCTAATGGTGGCTGTTTGTTCAGTGATATTGAAATAAAAGCCGCTGGAGGCAAAATCAGGAATGGGAAATTCACCACCAGCAATCTCCGCGCCAAACACATCAAACTGGCCTAACAAATTGAAGGTCTGGCCATTAAAAGGTAAACCAGCCGTTGTCGCCGACGTATTGACATAGACCAGTACGCCCTCGTCCGGCGGCGGTTCACTGAGACTAAATGTGAGGGTGGCCTTGTTGCCATCGGCTTCAACCAGGGCTTCGTTTTCTACCGTTAGCCCGACGGTTAGCTCCGAGGTTACGGGAGGAACATCTGAGAGGGTGTCAAAAATCGTGATCGTCGACTCGGCAGCCGCAGCGCTAACATTGGCTGCACCACTGTCTAAGATAAACGTTACTTGCTCGGAGCCATCCGCTTCTGAGATGGGTTTATCAAACAGGATGAAATTGAGCAGGGCCGTATTTGACGTCAAATTTAGACGGATACCCGATGGATTGCCCTCGGCATCAAGCACGGGGCCTAAAACTTCCCCGCCGCGGATAAAAGGAATGGACGTATCTATATAGTCTTCTAAATTGGCGTCAGAATTAAGAATGACTTCGATGCCCTCTGCCGGAATGCTCCCGTTGGTGTCTAGAACAAAGGTAATGGCCGACCCACCCCCGATCAGGGGATTTAACCCGCGATCGCTGACCGTCTCAGCCACGGTTGTCGCAATAATACTGCCATCGAGATCATAGGTGCCGGTAATGGTCTTTAAAGAAACCGTCGGTGCATCAGCCGATGGAGGCCCTCCAATGGTGGGAGGCTCAGGAGGTTCGACGATGGGAGTAGAGTCGTTTACTAGCTCAAAGCCTAAGGTATAGTCGCCAGAGCCATTGAATCCAGGGAAGTCAGTACCACTGCCCGACCCGGCTGTGAACGGATCGTAGGTAGAGGGGGCAAAAAAGGAGCCCCCGTTCAAAAAGGCACTTACCCCAGCGTAATAGGTACCTGCTTCAGTAACCGTATATTCTAAGTAGGGCAGCCGCGAAATAAAGGCATCATCAGGGCCAGGGCCAGTTATTTCGCCTTGGGCCAGGGCATTACCACTGCTGTCAAACAAAATGAGGGCGGCAAAATCGACGGGTTTAATATCACCAGCTGGATCAACATCCAGCTTGATTGTGTCACCTGCCTCTAACTCGAAAGCATAGAGGTCAACGTCTTCGGTGGCATCAACGTCACGGTTGTTGTCAAAGTCAAAGTTAATGCTGCCGGTAGAGGTCGCCTTAGGTGAGTCGGTTGAGAGCGATACAAGTGTTGCGGTAGCGAGCGTATCATTCGACTCAACCTCAGTTAGGGTAACCGGATTCGTATCCATAGAATTAAAGTCTCCTTAGGTGACAGGAAAACTTGCTTCACCTTTCTGGCGATTCATTGAGGTCAAGAATTGGCAATACGGCTCGGAGCGGCGATCAGCCTCCTTTAGGAGGCTATAACTTTGCTGCAACAAACCTTCTATAGCCTGCTTATCCCCATTGCCAGACACCCTTTGGCAGCACCGCCGCCGGTTTTCCTCCTGAACCTAGGATGCGATCAGCCACTTACGTCGCTATGCACGGCAATCAACAGCATGAATCTAGCCACCTTCTCCCCCTGCCTCAGCAAAACTTGAGGCAAAGGAAAACAGCAGGAAATTTCACCCTGACTCCTGCCGCTTAAAAATAGGAGGAGGGCTGAATAGGAGTTTTATGCATATCGCTCAGGCTCTTAGCAAGAAGGACTTTTCACCTTAACCGAATGGGATTGCCGTAACTCACCCTTCTCATGAATGCAGAATCTTGAGATACAAGTTTCATTGAGGAGATTAGATGAAAATCAATTTCGATACAGCTCCAAGCCGTATTTTTTAGGCCCTAACGGTATTTACACGTATTTTCGCAAGCCTACTTAGCAGGATTTAAGCACCTTAGGGCTGATTCCAAACTTTTTCTTAAAGGCTGCGGCAAACTTCCCTGGATGGGCATACCCAACCCTTTGCGCTATCTGAGTTACGTTTGAACCACCCTGCTCCAATAACCGTCGTGCTTCTTCCATCCGATACGCATACAAATAGCCAAACACGGTTGTATTAAAAATCTGCCGGAATCCTTGTTTTAGTTTGAGACTATTGATGCCCGCTTGCTTGGCTAACGCGACTAAAGAAGGCGGGTTTTCTAGATCACGAATCAGAATATCCCTAGCCAGGTAAACTCGAGCAATATCGTTTGCTTTCAGGGTAGACGTGGCATGTAACTCTAATCGATGTTGACTAAGCTGATCCAGTTGCAGCGCAATTAGCTCTAAGGTTTTGCTTTCTAAATAAAATCGCCTCGTTAGCCCCTCATAGGGGCAATTCAGAATTTGATGTAAGGCCAGCATCATAGCGGGTGTCGTCTTACAAGTTTGCCAGTTTAATCCCACCGCAAGGATCTGCTTTAGGGTGGCTTGAGACGAATCGGGTGATGCGCTCTCTAACGCTTCTAGCAAGTGTGAACTCACCCTCACCTGCACGAGCGTAGCCTTTTGCCCAGCGGTAAATTCGGCAACTGATTTGACATCGTTTGGGAAAAATCCTGCGTAAACCTCGTTAGCACGGGCCATCTGGTCAGCAGTTTTACCGTAAAATTTGGTAGTAAATCCACCGGCAACGCAAAAGCTTAACCCGAACAATGACCCCATTGGGGCCTCTGAGGTAAGGCTCAAGTCTTCCTGTATATCCCAGTCAACCAACGATAGATCAAGGCCATCTCGCAGATCGATAGCATGGCCAGACCAGGTTCCAAAGGACTTCTGTAGCCTCCACGCACTCTCATTCCCTTCAACTTGATAGCGTGCGCCTATTTCCTGTGTTCCTGCCTGCTGCTGCAATTCCCCTAGCATTTCCTGGAAATCAGTGTTGGTAAACGCGAATTTATAGTGTGATGACATAGGCTTGCCTTTAAGGGCTAAGTACAAAAAATGTCTGAAGCTGTTTCTAATAACACCTTCACCTTATTGCTTTTGATTGTCAATAAAGCAAAGCTGTTGTTTGTTCTTCCATATCACACCGAAACTGCTAAACCAATATTTTTTCTAGCATTTACCTGTTTACATACAACGTTAGGCGCTTTATCTAGGCGATAGAAATTCAGTATTTTAATGGGAATAGATGTTATTAAATCCAACGGCGCAAGGAGCTAGAAGTTGTAGTTGTGATTTAGCGCATCGATACTAAGGGCGAGATGAAAAATTCAGCAATGACACTTGAACGTTATTCAAAATTGCTAGTGTCTCATTAGTGCTGGTGACGCCATCAAGATATTGTCACCCCATAATCGCGATTATCGATGATACAAGCCTCAATTAAGCTTAAGTAGATGCTCAAAATAAATTACCCTGTTTAGGGTGTCAACATATTACCAGCCTTCAGATGGCAACTTCTCCCCTAATTCGAGAAATCTCTCCTGAGACATTACGTTTACTGAAACGGATTTATCATCACAGTCGTCATCATCAGGTGCGACAACGAGCCCATTGTCTGATTCTTAAACATCAAGGATTCTCGACATCTGAACTCATGACCATTTTTCAGGTCACTCGTAAGACGCTCTACAACTGGTTTCACGCTTGGGAAACACGAGGTCTCTTAGGGTTATATAACCGTCCCGGTCGGGGCCGCAAGCCCACCTTTAACGATGCGCAAAAAGCGCAAATTCAGCGGTGGGCTCAAGCCCATCCCAAGCAACTCAAGCAAGTACTGCAGAAGGTCCAAGAGCAGTGGGGAATTCGTGTTAGTCATTCCACGCTTAAGCGCGTGCTCAAGTCGCTGCGGCTCAGTTGGCATCGCTTTCGACGTCGCCCTTGGGGCACTCCTAACCCTCAAGAATATACTGCAAAATGTGCCCAATTAGCCGAATTAAAGCGTCTCGATGAGGCTGGGGATATTGATTTATATTATCTTGACCCGTCAGGTTTCTCGCTCATGTCTTGTGTGCCTTATGGCTGGCAGCCGATGGGTGAGACCTTAGAAATTCCGTCGGGTTCTAGTCCACGGCTCAACGTATTGGGCATCCTGAATCGTCGCAACGACTTAAAAGTTTATGTCTCGGAGCAGAGTATCAATAGTGATGTCGTAATTCATTGTATTGATACCTTCTTTGCCCAGGTCGACAAGCAGACCGTCATTGTGATAGACCAAGCGCCGATTCATACCAGTTATGCCGTTCAGGAAAAGCGCCTCGAGTGGGCGGAGCGGGGAGTCGCAGTGTTTGATTTGCCCACTTATTCACCCGAACTCAACCTCATCGAGATTCTCTGGCGCTTTATCAAGTATGACTGGTTAGATGTGAGTGCATATCAATGCTGGGCAAGCCTTGTTAGGCAGGTTGAAGAGATACTCCGAGAATTTGGAGAGAAGTATGTAATTAATTTTGCTTAACCACTTTACTTTGGGGCCATTAACCTCATCGGCGGTTTATTAACGCTTTTGACCAAGGGTTAATCTGAAGTTTTCTCAGGAAAAAGGAGTATAGTGGAATGGCGCTGACGTAGGACGAATCAAGCCACTAGCTTAGCTTTGAGCACTGAACGCGGTTGTTGCATTCTGGGGAAGGGTTTGGGCCTACGCTTAACAACTCTTGGTGCAAAATCGCGCTAACTTCGGCACCTAAATCGCATCAACTTCGGGCTCTTATCCACTTTTGGTGATCCAAATGCCCTCTAGAGAGGTACATAGGAACTATCCCTCAAAACTACTGGCTCTTGGCAACTTTTGGTGATCTTCAGATGGCCAAGATAAATCGTTTGGCTAACAAATCCAGTCCAGCACGGCCAAACATCTGTCGCTTCAGCATTTTGAGCCGATTGTTCAGTCCTTCAACTGGGCCATTACTGACGTCTAAAGTCAAAGCTGCTTTGACGGCATCGTAATCTTCCTTGAGCCCCTTCGCAAACGTCTGAAAGACTTTGATAGAGCTATTGGCTGCCTTTGCCAACCAACCATCTAAATCGCCTGGTAGCCGCTGACGCACCAGTTTAATAAAGCCTTGAGCGAGGGTGATCGCGTCGGTGAGTTCGGGTTGTTGATAGAGCTGCTCTAAGGTTTGTTCCTGCTCAGCGGTGAGGGTTTCAGGTCGTTGTAGAAACAACCAAGCAGCCCGGCAGGCACTCAACGTCGTGGATGAAGAAGTCTGATTCTGGGGTGCGGGCCCGCGCCCTGGTAACTTGTTGAGTGTCTAAGGTAAGGGCTGCTTCTGAGGCTGTGACTGACGCAGTTGGCGCGTGTAACGAGCGACCGTAGCGTAGCTGCCCCGATAGCCTTGCTGTTGAATGTCAGCAAATAGTTGCTTGGTTTGCTGGTGGCCTTGCTGCCATTGTTCCAGGAGGTAGCCCTTGTAAGGATCAAGTCCACTGCCGCGTTGCCGAGTTGAATCGTATTTTTGGTTATTGTGGCTAAGCTAACAGACTTTTAATCTGCGTTGACAAGGTTACCTTTGTTTTTGAGCTTTCTACTCCATTTGATCTCTAGTG
>JBCBTQ010000191.1:0-11502 GCA_039818605.1 Cyanobacteria bacterium J06639_14
GTCGGTGGCGTTTAGCCCACAAGGTCATCTCTTGGCGAGTGGTAGCGCCGACAAAACCGTGAAGTTGTGGGATGTCCACGATGGCCGGTGTCTGAAGACGCTGGTGGGCCATGCCAATGTGGTGCGATCGCTGGCCTTCCATCCGCAAGGCAACACTCTGGCCAGTGTCAGTGAAGATGAAACGATCAAGCTCTGGGACGTTAAAACGGGTAAATGTTTGAAAACGCTGAGGGGCGATCGGCCCTACGAGGGGATGGACATCACCGGAGCCCAAGGGCTCACCGATGCTCAGAAGGTGACCCTAGAGGTCTTAGGCGCGATCGGGGCATAGGATTGAGGAGTCCCGAAGCGCTCTGGCTATTGGGGATGACGTTCCAGTATTCTAGGCAAAAGGACAGATGCAATAGTTTTCAGTGGTTAGCATATGTCACAGCTTTTGAAGCGATCGCGCTACCTCCTTATTGGATTTTTGGGGGCATTTATACTAGCTTTTGCGCTTGGTCATATTTCAACTTTTACGGATTTTACAGCCGTTCAAGCAGCCACTCAAAGTCAGGTACCGAACACCGATGCCCAAGTGCTACTGGAAACGGGACGCAGTGCGTATCAAAATCAACAGATTGATGATGCCATTACCGACTGGCAGGCTGCAGCCCAGCGCTTGGAACAGCAAGGTGATCGCCTCCACCAGGCACTAGCCTTTAGCTATCTGTCGATGGCCTATCAGTACCGAGGTGATTGGCCGCAGGCAGAGACAGCGATCACCCAGAGCCGCGAGCAACTTGACCAGTGGCAGGCGAGTGATGCTCCTAAGGATTCAGGACCAGCCCTGATTATTCAAGGCCAGGTATTTAATACTCAAGGATCTTTGCAATTTAGCCAAGGGGCGTTGACCGATGCCCTAACTAGCTGGGAACAGTCGGGAACCTTTTATCAACAAGCAGGAGATAGCCAACGTTACACCGGCAGCCTAATCAACCAGGCTCGGACGCTGCAGTCGCTGGGTTATTTTCTCCGGGCTCGGGCTGCCTTGGATGAGGTTCAGGCCCATCTCGACCAGGCTGACCCGACGCTCCAAGTCTTGGGGCTACAGAGCCTCGGGGATGCACTGCAGGCAGTTGGCGATCGTGAGGCAGCAGCGACGATCTACACCAAGGGGTTAGAAATGGCCGAGGTTCAATCCCTCCCGCAGGAGCAGGTAGCTTTGCTCTTGAGCCTAGGTCGCCAAGCCCAAAGACAACAGCAGTTGGCTGAGGCTTTAGCGTTTTATCGTCAAGCGATCGCCATCGCCCCCTCGCCGTTACAGCAGGCGCAAGCACGGGTAGACGAGTTCGGTCTGCTGATGCAGACTGAGTCCTGGGATGCCGCTGATGCCTTAGCCGATGCGCTACAGTCCCAGCTGATGGCTTTGCCACCAAGTCGAACTAGCCTCTATGCCCAGGCTAATTTTGCTTACCAGTTGATTCAGTCGAAGCGTACCCATTCGATCCAGAAGGCTGCTGATTTATTGGGGACAACCGTACAGCAGGCCCAGGCGTTGGGCGATCGCTATGCCGAAGCCTATGCTACCGGCTACCTCGGCAACGCTTACGAAATGACCCAGCAGTGGGCCAGCGCCAAAGAACTGACGGAAAAGGCTTTATCAGTTGCTCAGACAATTAACGCTACAGATATTGTTTACCAGTGGCAGTGGCAGATCGGGCGCATTCTTAAGGCACAAAACCAGTCTGAGCCAGCGATCGCAGCCTATAAAATGGCATTTCAATCGCTCCAATCACTGCGCTATGACCTTGCTTCCATTGCCACCGATCAGCAGTTCTCCTTTCGTGAGAGCGTTGAGCCGGTCTATCGCGATTATGTCAATCTGCTGTTGAGTCCGGATGCTGGCCCCGAGCGTCTACAGCAGGCCCGTGAGGTGATTGAGTCGCTGCAGATTGCTGAATTGAATAACTTTTTCCGGTCAGCCTGCGTTGAGGATCAGGCGGTGGCCCTTGACGCAGTTGACCAGACGAATGCAGCCGTGATCTATCCGATTATTTTGAGCGATCGCATCGAAGTGGTCGTTAGCCTACCGAACCAACCGCTACAGCATCATTCGACGGCGGTGGCTCGCGAGGATGTGGATGCAACGCTGAAGGAACTGCGGCGCGATTTGACCCGTCCCTTTGTGACCGCTAGGGGCAAGGTGCTAGGTGAAGCCATCTACAGTTGGCTGATTCGTCCCATTGAGACTGATCTGCGCCAGAGTGGAGTGACGACCCTGGTGTTTGTGCTGGACGGCTCGCTGCGATCGGTCCCGATGGCGACGTTGTTTAATGGCGATCGCTATCTGATTGAAGACTACAGCATTGCGCTAACGCCTGGTCTCCAGCTGATTGCCCCACAACCGCTGCAGCAGCAGGGGCTAAACACCATAGCAGGCGGGTTGACGGAGGCGCGGCATGGGTTCAGTGCCTTAACGAATGTAGGTCTGGAACTGGATAAAATTGAGGCGACGGTTCCTAGCCAGGTGTTGATTGATCAGAATTTTACCAGTGAGGCGTTGCAGGAGCAGGTGGAAGCACTGCCCTACCCAGTGGTGCATTTGGCGACTCACGGTCAGTTTAGTTCCCGCGCTGAAGATACCTTTATTCTTGCCTGGGACCGACCTTTGAATGTGAACGAAATCAGCGCCATTTTGCGGACAGGGGATGAAACGCGCCAAGCGCCCATTGAGCTGCTGATTTTAAGCGCCTGTGAGACGGCAACAGGGGACGATCGTGCTGCCTTGGGACTTGCAGGTGTCGCGGTGCGGGCGGGCGCTCGCAGCACGATCGCATCGCTGTGGAGCCTGGATGATGAATCGGGGGCAGTGCTGGTAGGGAATCTCTATGAAAAGCTGGTCACCCCCAATACGTCTAAGGCCGAAGCTCTACGCCAAGCTCAGCTAGCCTTGCTAAACGACCCAGACTACCGCGCGCCGTATTTTTGGTCGGCGTTTGTACTGGTGGGGAACTGGCTGTAGACGTTAGGGGATCTCTCGGAGCGTTGGGTTCCTGGATGCGTTAATCATGTCTTGCGGAAGAGGGTTACTTATCGTGGCTGGAGTCAGGTTTGTGTTTAAGTTGCCGTGCCTTAGCCTTAAGGTCAGCCAGATAGTCCTGCGTAGTTGCTGACTCCGCATCAGGATTGGTTGCCTCTGCATTTGACGTTGGGGAATTCTTTTTTGACCGTGAGCGAAGCGCTTTAGCCGTTCGCTTTAAATTCTGAAAGTATTCAGTCTCCGTAATCTCAGCAACTTGCTGATGACGCTTCGCTTCGTCAATATCAACATCAATATGGAGCAAGGTCTTAACCTGATCAACGAACCGCTTGCCGTAGTCGCCGCGATTAAATCGTTCGACCAAAACGACGCTGCTAGAGGTTGTCACCACGGTGACCAGCACAGGCACAATGGGCACCCATGTCCCCTGCCAAAACAGCAACAGAGCTGCACCGTAGGCTGTACCGCTGAGAACCAGCAAGCCCGGGATAAATCGCGCCGGATGTTTGACGTACCAGGCAAAAACGCCGGTTGCCAACGACCACCCGCCGATCCAGAGAATCACCGCCAGCAGTGGCCAGTCGGCAATCAGCGATCGCCCATCCAGCACCACACTTAGGATTTGGCTGGTAGATTGAGCGTGAACAATCACCCCCGGCATCTTTTGCTGGTCGTCGCGGCTGATGCTGTAGGGGGTGTAGAAGTCATCTTTGGCTAAGGGGGTGGTGTAGCCAATGAGGACAATGCGATCGCGAATCAACTCGTCCGCCACTTGGCCGTTCAGCACATCGGTCAGACTGACCATCGGTACGCTGCTTTCTTCTGCCCGGTAGCGTAACATTAGCTGATAACCAGCAACATCAGCCCTTTGGTAACTGCCAAAATTGGACGTCAGCGCCGGCAATAGAGTTGATCCAATTAATAGCTCGTCGTCGTCGGTAAACGAGGCTGTGATTCCTTCCCCGGCCAGGTAGTTGAGAGCCATCCCAAAACTCAAAGAAACTACCGTTTCTGGCATATTACAGACATGGGATGGCGTCGCTGGACTGGGCGGCGGTGGCGGATTGAGATAGAGCAGACTCCGCCGTAGCGTACCGCCTGGATCAACAACCAGATCAGCAAATACAGCGGCTTCTGGCGGCAATCCCGCCGGAGGCGCAACCCCTGGGTCACTGGCTGAGCTCACCTTGCACACAATCACGACGTTGGTCGCCTGCACCTGTGTCAGTAGGCGATCGCGCCCGCCACCGATGGGAATATCGCGTAAAACATCGACCCCGATAACGCGCGGCTGATGGACTTGCAGTAACTCCAATGCTTGAGCCAAGGTGGCATCGCTGAGCGGCCATTCAGTCAGTCCCTGCAGGTCAGCCTCATTAATACCGACGACCAGCAGTCGCTCATCAGGCGGGCGATCAGGCTGGAGGCGAACAAACTGGTCGTATAGTGCCAACCCTGGACGCTCAAAAATACCGAGGGTCCATAGCCCCACCACTAATCCCGTGACGGTAAAGCTGGTCAGCAAAACAGACTGACCCATGGCTATCAGCGGCGATCGCAGGCGATTAAAACCAGGCACACGGTTGAACAAATTCACCAGCGAAGAAAGTCCCATAGGTTGACGATTAACGATTTTGAATTAACGATTTTGGCGGGTGAAGCGTATAAGGTTAGCGACAAAAGCGCGGCATGTGAATATTCTTCTGATATCCCCACAAGCGACTTCCGAAAATCAATGCAACGGAAATGAACGTATTGAGAGGCAGGGGCAAAAGACTGAATTTATGTCCAAAATAAAAGATTACTCCTCCTAATAGTGATGAGGCGGCATATATTTCCTTATGGAAGATAAAAGGAATTTTGCCGATCAAAGTATCTCTGATTATGCCTCCTCCTACAGCCGTTATTGTACCTGCAAGAATACATCCAAAGAAGTGAACCTCTAATGCAATAGCCTTCTCGACGCCTATTACAGTAAAAACGGCGAGCCCTAATGCATCAAGGCAAATAAAAGCTTTATGGCCAAATCCATCTTTTATTTGATTTATAAATAGGTAAGTAAAAATAACGCCGATAAAAACTGTAAACAAATGGTATGGGTCATTAAACGTACTGGATGCTACCCCTAAAACCATATCTCTAATGATTCCTCCTCCTAATGCGGTGGCGAGCGCTAGAAAAAAAGCACCAACTACATCAATCTGGCGATGAATACTACCAATAATGCCGGTTATACAAAAGGCAAATGTTCCGATTAAATCAGCCAAATAAACTACTTTCATTCGTCGACTCCTAAGGTGAACCTAAGATTCGTCTTGCAGTCTGCTCACCTACTTACCCTGAATGACTAAAGCTATAATGACTGGGGCTATAAAGTAGAACTTTTAGAGTAGAGCAGAAATTGAATCATCTGAAGGTATATAGGATGCATTTGTGGGTTTTATGCACCGACCGTGTAAACATAGGTTGAAGGGGATGCGACCCATTACACCGCGATGGGCTTATACATAAATGATGGCTACCGTGTACACACATCTCGGATTGCAGCTCGAAATCCTGCATTACCCCCCTCAATCCCCCCTTCGTAAGGGGGGAAGATCCAGTTCTCCCCCTTACGAAGGGGGAGCTAGAGGGGGTTAGGCAACCGCGAACGCTAGTTTTCAGTACTTGTGTGTACACCGTACATAAATGTTGGGGATCAGAGCTACCGCGTGTACCCCATTGAGCTTGGGCGATCAAGTCCTATTTGGGGGCTCGGCTCATAATTAAGTAGCTTGCCGTCTTGTTTTACTAAAGCCGGTAACGGTTATATCACTTTAACTAGCCGCTGGGATAAGGCAATCTCGGAACCAGAAATCACCTGATCGGAGCGTTGGGTCTTGTACCTCAAAGCCAACTTACGGCAGTATATTCATTTCAAAAAATCCCATAAGGAGATAGACCGTGGAGCATCGCTTCCATTCTTTAATTAAGCACTCAATGACATCGGTGATCCTGATGCTACCGCTGATCGCAACCCTAGAGCCTGTTTCTGCTCAGGTGCGTTTTGTGGCTCCCCCCGTGAGTGCTCCCGGTAATCGCGAAGCTGGAACCTCCCGCAACAACGGCTGCGCCACAATTGCCGAGAATCAACGCTTAACGCTTCTGATTCCTGAAACGAATATTGGGTTCACCACCCAAGCCTTGCCTTCCTTCTTCGTTTACGTACCTGCCAATAATGCCGAATGGGTAGAGCTGCGCCTGTATGAAGCAGACTCTGGTGAGGAGGTGTATGCGGGGCAAGTATCTTTACCGCTAGTCGCTGTAGCGGCAGACTATCGCTACCAGTCGACCATTCTCAAACTTACGGTGCCTGAGGATGACTTTGCGCTGATGCTAGATCCCGGCAAGGACTACATCTGGTCAGTGATGCTCGTGTGCAATGCGGACGATCGCGCGGACGACATTATCGCTGCAGGAACCCTACAGCGGACCGATACGGCCTATTTGCAAACCCTTGATCCAGCCCTACGGGATCAGCTTGCTAACGTTGAAGGTGTTTCTACTGAAGTTAGCTTAACAGTCTATGGTGAAGCGGGTATCTGGCATGAACTACTGGCAACCCTGGCTTCTTTGGCTGCAAGCGATCCCAGCACTTACACCAGCGACTGGAATACGCTGCTAGAGCAGCAGGGGCTAGGGGCGATCGCCAACGCACCGATCGTCTCGCGTGAGGTCGTGTCGCTACCCCTGGTATCGCTACCGCTGAAATAATGAGGTGGAACGCGTGAGCACAATTCTCATTGTCATGGCGTGAGACAGCTAAAAATGTGCCTGAGCCAGATGGTTTTGGTAACAGAATACCCGCAGCCGATTGTTGTCAGGCGACTGCTTTCCTGACCGGGGGAGGCAAGGAAAAACCGAAAAACCGCCGCACACACTGTTTGTGGCGGCGGTTTCTCTAGGTTTCAACGTAGCTTGTAAGTGCCGTAGCGCGACTCGCGATGCTAGACAAAGGTAATACCTTTATCAATTGAGAAACCGCTAGCAGCCGCATTTTCTAAGGTGGCAAACTGCTGGTTATTGAAAGAGAGCGCCCCCGTTGCTGCATCAAACTGGAACTGGCTAGTTGATCGTGCACCAAAGCCAGCTCGATCAATCTGGATGATGTCATTTTCTGCCTGGCTGAAGTCTTTGATGATATCAATACCCTCGTTCAGGCCCATAAATGCAAATCTATCTGCATCTGCACCGCCAACTAGGATGTCATTCCCAGTCTCTCCAAAGAGGATGTCATTGCCACTGCCTCCTTTTAAGATGTCATTACCATCATGTTGATAAGTGCTGAGCAATTTATTCCGATGCTCATCATTGAATGTGCCGCCATATAAAGTATCATCTCCTGCTTGGCCCAAGATTAGGTCGTCTCCAAACAAGCCCGTGACGGTATCATTGCCATTTCCAGCTTTGATAACATCCCTTGCGAAGGTCATTTTATTGTCAGCATTGTAGACATTATCATCAGAAGTTCCGATAATTCCAGTTGTCTTGAACGTGCTGATCACGTTTCCTGCAATCATATCCCGCAGCGTACTGGCAAAATCTTCGTCAGTAATACCAAACTCTCTGTAAGTGTTCTTAATGAAGACAACATTCTGAGTGCTTTCTGTTGCCTTGTTACTAACGACCTGGATAAGGGCTCCACCTTCGTATCCATTCGTAGGCGCAATCACGTTATAACCAAATGGCTGCGGCTGGGGATTATTTTCGTCTTCCAGCGATGGATCGATGATATTGGGCAAAACGATAGTATCGACACCTAATTGAAAATCTTCGATAATCACTAGGTCTCTATGATCATTTTGGATGACAACTTCCCCCCAGGGAGTTGCATCGTATTCTGGAATATGGGCTTGTGCACGTTCAATCTGGGCATCTGCTTCATTCTTGCTAAAGAATTCATCGAAAATCAAATCTGCTCCGATACTAATGACAGAATTCAGTAGACTACCTGCAGGACCCGCAGCGCCTAGACCAGCACCAACACCTGCCAAGATCATATCCGTTCCGAATCTAGCCCAATCAAATCCTTCATCGGGTGGAATTGTGATGTCGTTGATGAAGTTGGCAAGTTTTTGAGTGTCGAAGTTTAGGTTGATAGATGATTGGCCTTGTAATTCTAGGAAAAATGTGTCTGCGCCTTGGCCTCCATATAAGCGTTTGGCATGACCATTTGCCGCAGCCGTTGCATACAGGTAATCGTTCCCTTCCCCACCAAATACGTGATCATTGCCTCGGCCAGCGAATAATATATCGTCACCAGTTTCTCCGTATAGTTCGTCATCGCCGACCCCAGCAATTAACTTGTCGTTGCCTGTACCACCGTAGAGGACACTATTTTCAATGTAATTGGACCAGTCAGGCCCACGAAGTCCCCGTTCACGCAGATTAGCCTGACGTTGCAAGATAAGCGAGTTAAAACCCTGAAACGCTTTCAAAGTATCATTACCTGCACCACCGTGCATGAGGTAGGAAAAACCTACGGGAGCAGCGTACCTGTTGTATGGATTGGAACCATTGGACTTTGATTCCATGAAGTTGTCTGTGGCATCACCGACTAAAACCTCATACTTCAAGCTATTGTTGAAGTGTAGATATTCAATTCCTCTCAGGGTATCTATCCCGGTTTTGCCACTTTCATCATTGACAATTAACGCGCCATCCTCTTGAAAAGAAAAGGTATAGTTTTCAACAGAATTATCAAAGTAGACAGAGTCATTTATGCCTCCTTTGCCATCAATGATGTCGTTATAAAAACCGCCTTCTATGTATTCATCAACAAAATCATTACCCTGAATAATGTTATGACGATTAGTAGCGCCTTTCAAGTTTTCATTTCTGTGAAAATTTGTTGTGACTTGGTATAGACTAGGATTCTCTGCAAAAAAGAGCATTTCAGTATCGTATAGCGTATCGACACCGTCAATGCCTCTATTATCTTGGACTCGTAATCGTTTATCACTCAAAAATGAAAGCGTGTAATCAGCCAGAACCCCACTAAATTGAACTATGTCACTCCCTTCACCTCCATAGATTGTGTCGTTTCCACCGCCACCAACAATGTGATCGTTGCCGCTACCAGCAGAAATGAAATCATTACCACCTCTGCTGCTGATAACATCTACTCCGCTGCCGCCATAGATGAAATCGTTACCGTTGCCAATCGTGGCGATACGATCATTACCGTTAAGAACGTTAGGCCAATCAGCGCTATTGCTACCCACAATAATATGAGGATCGCCAATGCTAGCAGAAAAAAAGAGTCGGTTAGGGTCTGATACTAGCGAGTAAGTGGTGTTATTGCCTTTGAAGTGAATTTTCTCGATACTTGATAGTGTATCGATGCCATCAAAACCCCGTTTATCTTGAATAGTTAGCAAGCCATTCTGATGACTAAATTCATAATCTAACGGGTTGCCGCTGAACTCTGCAGTATCGATACCATCCCCCCCTTTCAGGGTGTCATTTCCTTTGCTGCCAACCAATTTATTGTTTCTGCTACTACCCACAATAATGTGAGGATCGCCATTACCTGCAGACAACAAAAATCGGTTAGGGTCTGATACCAGTGAGTAAGTAGTATTGTTACCTTTAAAGTGAATTTTCTCGATACTTGATAGTGTATCGATGCCATCGAAACCTCGCTTATCTTGAATAGTCAGCAAGTCATTTTGAGAACTAAATTCGTAGTCTAATGGATTACCGCTGAACTCTGTGGTGTCGATGCCATCCCCACCCTGCAATGTGTCATGGCCTTTGCCGCCAACCAGCGTATCGTCACCTGCACCACCGATTAAGGTTTGAGTGCCTTCTCCGCCATATAGGAGGTCTGCGCCATTTTCACCATAGGCAATTGAGTTAGTGCCTAATACATGTATGGTGTCATTGCCTTCTCCTCCATATAAAACATTGGCTTTAACGCTTGCAGTATATGGTCGAATAAAGGTATCACCATCCAGGCTTACCGACTCATGGACGTTTGACCAATTCGTGATCGTCATTATTGGGCCAAAGTGGCTGTTGTTCCAATCACCATTGAGCGCATGCTCAAAGTTGCTACCATCGAATCTAGCTCGCCAATTATTCCCACCATATTTGTAGTCAATAAAGTTGCTAGATTGGGATCTACCCCAGTCTCCGTTAGGCGCATGGATAAATTGATTGCCTTCTCGTCTAACCGACCAGCGCCCCCCATCCCAGGTGATGTAATCGACAGAGCCCATTCCGTCCAAGCCAGTATCGATCAGCGTATCGTTACCGTTGCCACCTAGTATCGTTTGATCGCCACCGTAAACGCGAATGTTGTCATTCCCCTCTCCGCCATTAATACTAAAATCCCCGGAGATAACAGTTCTTTGAACAAACGTGTTGCCCTGAGACTCTACGAATTGAAGCTGGTCATTCCAGTTGGTGTACAATAAAAAATCTGAAGTGGATCCAGAATCGGATACATATTGCCCTTGATTGTTAATGGTACGAAAGGCTCTGTTGCCCAAAACCGTTGTGTCAATAGCATTGGACACACGCACATTTGACCAGTCCCCTTCATGGGCATGCCGCAGCATATTGCCCTCGCGCTTTGCCAGCCATCGGGTATCCCAAATTGTCTTATATTCGAGGACATCGCGATGAACTTCAATTTCGGCTCCACCGGCAGCTCCGGTAAAAACTGTCATCGTATCGTTGCTGACGGTACCGTTGACATCAGGCATAGCAATTCTCCGTTGAAAGGTTTGATGGTTGAGAGGTTTCAAAAACCTGTCTGAGGAGATATATGATCAAGGTGCTGGGTTTATGCACCCTGATGGCTAAGAGAATTTAAACTTAGGACTGATAAGGTCTTGAAACGTTATCGTGCACTGATTTCCATCGCGATCGCCCACAATTTGCGCCCGCTTTCATGCCAGTTTGTTCAGCGTTCACCGCTTTGGCTAGGGGCAAGTCACAGACTGCTCCATCGCCAATGTCTGTATGTCTGCAGCCAGCAAAACAATCTGACCCTGCTCATTCCGTGTCCACTCTTGGGCTTCGACGATGGGCGCTGGCTCTGGGGGGGCGCTGCTATCAATTGCGGCATCCCTATCAGTCTCAGGTAATGATGGCACCTCGCCCTCGATGGGCAACACATCCTGCCATAGCGTGGTGATGGCCGGGTCGAGTGGTCCCTGGGGAATGCCGCCGCGTCCTGAAACGGTGAAGGAACTACCGGTTTGGACAAAGGCCTCGCGGCAGCTCTGGGCCACTTCCGGCGCGTCGAAAATGATGGGCAGCTCCGTGATGCCCTGTCTATCTGCAAATATAGAACATTCTATTTGCATATTGAATATTCAATACATAAATGCTAGAATAGTCTTGTTCTTCTAAAAGAGTAGATGAAATCACGTATTTATGGGTCACTAAAATTAGAAATTTTTTCTGTCTTCAGGGAATTCCCCGAGGAT
>JBCBTQ010000192.1:0-11465 GCA_039818605.1 Cyanobacteria bacterium J06639_14
CAGCAATTCAATCCGGTCGGCCTCAATGCCATGCTGTTGAAACAATTCCGATACATGGTTGCGAATGTCCGAATTAGCGAGTGGTCGGGATTTAAGAATCATTCTGGATTGGGGGATGGCCTGCAGAATGGCCGACCAGTAACCAATCAACTGCGGGTTAACCTTAGCCAGGTTATTAAAAGAACCGAAGGTAATATGGCCGGTTGCTAAAACCGGGGACGGATTCACCTCGGGACAATCCGACGGGGGCTTATAACACAAGAAGCCATGGGGTAAACGCACCAGTTGCTCGGTATGCAGCGCTTCAGTTTGGCCCTCAGGATCCGCCCAAGCATCGGTGAGGCGATAATCCATGGTATCGAGTCCAGTGGTATTGGGATAGCCAATATACGTTACCTGCACAGGGGCGGGTTTGTGCGCAAACACCAATAGTCGATTACCACTGGTATGCCCAGCCAGATCGACCAATATGTCAATCTTGTCTTGACGCACCAGATCGGCTACCTGCCGATCTTTGAGCGCATTAATATCCCGCCATTCAGCCGCCAAAGGCCGGAGGCGTTCGGTAACGTCATCCCCCGGAGCACCGTTGGCATAGCAAATGCTCGTAAACTGTTGGCGATCGCTATTCACTAGCAGAGGCTCGAAAAAATAGGCCACTGGATGCGTTCGAAAATCACTTGAAACGTAGCCAATCCGCAACGGTCGATCCGGATCAGGGGCATTGGTAAAAGGGCGAATTTCCTGCTTTAAAGGGGCCGCACATCGATCTGCCCAGTTGCAATGCTCCTCAAAAATTTCGGCTGGCTTATGGTCAACGCTATAGTTCAGGGTCAACAAGAGGTTATTGTGGGCCACAACAAAAGCCGGATCGGCAGCGGCTATTTTGAAATACCGAACCGCCTCACTCATCAAGCCCTGATCTTTGAACAGACCGGCAAGATTGTTGGCCGCAGCCGGATGATTGGGTTTAACGATGAGCGCCTTGCGGTAGTAGTTGAGGGCCAGGTCATGTTTGCCTTGATCTTTCAGCATGTTGCCCAAGTTAACCAGAGCCGCAAATGATTTGGGGTCTATGGCCAGGGCTTTTTGATAACACTCAACCGCCTCTTGGGTCTTGCCCTGGGTACTCAAATTGATCCCCGTTTTAATCAGTTCATTAGCCTTCGTCGACTTGCGTTTTTGGGCCGCAGCATTCTGCTGTTTGCTGTTACGCGCAGATATGCGGACACCACGTTTAGCCGTTGGGGTGGATTGAGTCGGCTTGGCTGGCTGAAAGCCTATGGCTGAGGATTTTTTTGGCTTGACCAAACGATTGTCGTCGGGAAGGAACTCAGGCTTTAACCGGCCATCATCGTCCAGCCAGCGTCCGAGATGCTGAACGATGTAGTGCTGTTCTTCACTCGTAAATTGAGTCTGCCAATCTCTATTGGCCCCTTGAGGCGCATGACCGACATGCAATAGCGACACCGGGTCATAGGCCGATGACTTTGTGTCAATCAACTTTTGATCAGAGTGCTCAGACAACTTTTCCGCCTGCTTTTTGGTGGCCTCATAGGAAGTTTGTTCTGCAATCTCATGAATCAGAGCTTCCGTAACGGGTAATTGCAGATGTTTAGCAATCCTCCGTATGGCCTGCTGGGGATGATTTGTCAGATCGTCAAAGCTGACAAATAAAGCATGTTGCGTTTGCTGCCACCGCACCATGTCCTGGAGTGAACCGTCAATGGCGGCTACCGCCTGGGGTAAGGGCGATTTGAAAAAGTCCACCAATGAAGCAACGGCATTAAACGGATTGCGATAGGTGTAGATGGTTCGTGCCAATCCCGTAGAGGTCGATTTTTGCGTCGCTGGCGTGGCCCGATGAAACTTCAGAAGTAAAATCTTGTCCTTCTCTGAAAATTGATTGACGGTCTGATCAACGTTTTGATTTTCGCCCACGTAGCCAGCCGCAATTCGAGCTTGGCCATAGGTGTGCTGCAGAAGGAGACGGGCGACATTGTATGACCAAGTAGAACCACTCCGCTGCATCCCGGCGCAGAAAACATACTGAAAATCAGGGTCATGTAGCGCTTCTGATGGCGATTTTTCAACCCACTGGCGATCGCCCGTCAAGCGTTTCTCAGCTAGCCTGAGGCGACGTTCTGCCTGGCTGCTGTGAAAAGGGTTTTGGACAACCTGACGCAGTATCGTAGCCGATTGCTGAGGGACAAAGTAGGAGGAATAGGCCCGACTTTTCTCATAGGTTTCGAGAATGCTGACGAACAGTCGATCCGGTAAATCGTCAGGCGGCAATTGATGGTCATATTGCGGAGCAACAGGGAGAAAGGGTTCATCCATCGTGAAGGCTTTCCCTTTCTGCAAGGCCACAGAAACTTGCTGCAGCCTAATCGCACTTTCTTGTCGCCACCCTAACTCTGCCGCCACTCTGGCTAGACTACAACAGCGAGCCAGCGTCGGTTTCGCCTGCACAGCTTGCTGCAAACAGTCAAAAGCCAATTGCAGGGCTGAAAGCTTTATTCCAGGAGTCGCTGGCTCTGATTTGGCCAGCAGAAAATAACGGAGTCCCTTTAAATACGGCTCCGTATCCCCTGCCATCGTAGTTACCGGTTGCCAGTGGCTCAAGAAAGGGATTAAGGAAGCGCCTGCTGAATCCTCAGTCAATACATCAGTAGGGGGCGGTAGCGCCGAGACTTCTGGAATGGCTGTGACCATGAGATTGCGTTCAACCAATTGCTGAGCGCGATCGGTTTTGCAGGCAAACAAATTGAGCTGATAATTATCGACAGGCTGGCTGACATCAAAAGGCATCAGGAACCCTAAACCGGGCACCAAGCGGTAAGTATCATAGCCAAGTTGTTCAAAGAGTTGAATAAGCGGCAAATTAATTTGCTTACCATGCTTGAGTTCAAACATGATTAAAGGCGACTGCTCCGAGAAAAATCGCTGACCACCGGCCAGAATTTTAGGCTCTTCGCCTTCGGCATCTAATTTGATGAAAGCAATGTCTTGCCAGTTCCGACGTTCTAACTCTTGATCTAAGGCTAGCAATTGAATCGTGACTTGTTGCTGGTTAGTAGCTTTTTGATGTAATGAATTGAGTTCACTATTGGTCGATAAAAATAAAGTTGCTTCACCCTCATGATCGGACAGACCTGCATTCACAGTCTCAATGGTCGTCAAGTTATTGGCTGCGACACTTTTTTGCAAGCGCTGAAGAACAGAGAGATCGGGTTCATAGGCAGTGATATAGCCCTGTCCTTCAAGCAATTTGGCCATGGTCAGGGTATAGACACCATGATTAGCCCCGATATCTAAAATTTGCATTCCCGGCGTAATTAAGTGGCGAATGAAGGCCATTTCGGCCTCAAACCAGTCACCCTGTTCCAACAGAATGTAGGTCGTCAAACTGGTGAGATCATCTTTGACACAGACTTTGACGTCGCCCTTAATTTCTACCAGGCGTTGATCGGGTTCAAGGGATTCTTGAATGCAAAGGTTTTGCCACATCTTTCGGTAAGCGTTTTCTATAGATTGGGTAATTAAATGAGCATTTGTCAGCGGGGCTGCCTGGACGCGATCGCGCAAAACCGTCCGCAGATGTTGCAGTCGATCTAAATCATTAGCGAGTGCGATCGCGGTTTGAACATACGCCTCAGCTGATTCAGCAATGAGTTCAGGGAAGCCGATAGTGGCGAGCAAGCTAACACCAACTCGGGACACATGAGTTGGCCCGGCTAGGGTGATCACGGGTACACCCATCCATAAAGCTTCACACGTGGTGGTGGTGCCGTGGTAGGGAAACGTATCCAGGGCAATATCAACCCGATTGTACAGGGCCAAATGTTCTGGATGCGATGGAATGCGTCCCAGCAAGTCAATGCGATCGCGATCCACCCCATGCTGCTTAAACAAGTTATAGATCTCGTCCTGGGTACCGACATCAGCTAAAGGTTTGGCTTTAAGGATCATCCTTGATGCGGGCACTGCTAGCAGGATGGCGGACCAGTGAGCCACGATTTGGGAATTGATCTTCGGTAAGTTATTGAAAGAACCAAACGTAATGTGTCCCGTTTTGCGTGCGGGTAATGGGCTCACATCAGGACAATTGGCTGCCGGTTGATAACACAGGAAACCATGGGGTAGACGAACCAATTGCTCGGTGTGGAGGTGTTCCGTTGTACCTTCAGGGTCGGCCCAGGCATCCGTGAAGCGATAATCGATTGTGTCGAGTCCGGTGGTGTTGGGGTAGCCAAGATAGCTAATCTGCACGGGGGCAGGTTGGCAAGCAAACACCGGCAATCGATTCCCCTTGGTATGACCCGAGAGGTCGATCAGAATATCAATTTGATCCTGCTGGATCAGGGCGACCACCTGTTCGTGGCTCAACGGCGAAATGTCCCGCCAGCCATCGGCTAGTTGTTGTAGCCTTTGCGTGGTTTTATCTGTTTGGGTGTTATTGGCGTAGCAGATGATTTCAAACTTGTCGTGATCATGGGCCGCCAGCAAGGGTTCCATGAAGTAGGCAACCGAATGCGTTTTGAGATCACCCGAGACGTACCCAATCCGGAGACGCCGCTGGGCATCATAATCTCTGCCAGGGGTCTGCGTTACTGGGGGGTACACAGCCGCTTGACGTTCAGCCCACTGCCGATGCTCGTGGTAAATCTCAGTGGGCTCATAGTCGCTGCTGTAATTCAAACCAAACAGCAGATTGTTATAGGCTTGAGGAAAGTCGGGATTCAGTTCTAAGGCCCGTCGGTAGGCCGCGATCGCAGCCGTAAATTTGCCTTGGTCATTCAAGGCATTCCCCAAATTGCTATGGGTCTGAGCAAAGTTGGGATCAAGCTGCAGAGCCTGACGATAAGCCGCAATGGCTTCTGTGAGTTTTCCTTGGAATCTTAGAGCTACCCCAAGATTGACATAGGTATAAGGTTTATGGGGCTGCAGCTCAACAATCTTCTGATAACACTCAATAGCTTTGGCTGATTTTTGTTCCTCGTAAATATTGCCTAAATTATTGAGCGCCTCAATATAGTCAGGTTTGACGGCAATCGCTTTTTGGTAGCAGGCAATCGCTCGCGCAAAGTCAACTTGTTTTTGATAAACACAGCCCAAGCAAAAGTTGGCGTAAGCATGGTCGGGGTCTTGCTGTAAAACGCTCTGATACTGCAAGGCCGCTTGTTCCAGTTCACCGCCATACAGTAATTGGGCGGCTGAGCGCAATTGAGTTCCGAGGGTGGCGGCTGCACTCCCGCACCAAGATTGCCACATCGTCCGGTAGGCATCCTCTACCGATTGGGCAATCAACTGGGCGTTCATCAATGGCGAGGCTTGCATACGATCGCGCAAAGTCTCTCGTAATGCCTGCAGATGTTCTAAATCGTTGGCGAGGGCGATCGCCTTTTGGCAGTATGCTTCCGCCGAGTCCGTGATCAGTTCTGGCAATCCCACCACCGAGAGCACACTGACTCCAACTCGGGATACATGGGCCTCACCGGCCACCGTAATGACCGGAACCCCCATCCAAAGGGCTTCACACGTCGTTGTCGTCCCGTTGTAGGGGAACGTATCGAGGGCGATATCGACCTGGTTATACAACGCGAGATGTTCTGTGGGTGAGGGAATGCGCCCCAACAGTTCGACGCGATCGGCCGCGATGCCCTGCTGTTTAAATAAGCTGTACACGTCGTTACGCGTACCCACATCAGCCAAAGCTCTGGCTTTAATTAGCATCTTGGCATTGGGTACGGCCAACAGAATTGCCGACCAATGAGCGATGAGCTGCGGACTGACCTTGGCCAAGTCATTGAAAGAACCAAACGTCACGTGTCCGGTCGCTAGAGCTGGCGATGGCTTGACATCGGGACAGTCGGGCGCGGGCTGATAGCACAGAAAACCCTGCGGTAAACGCATCAGGCGCTCGGTATGCAGGTGCTCTGTTTGTCCTTCCGGATCGGCCCAGGCATCAGTGAACCGATAATCCATCGTATCGAGTCCGGTGGTGCTGGGATAGCCAAGATAACTAACCTGCACGGGAGCCGGTTTGTAGGCAAACACGCGTAACCGATCGCCTTTGGTATGACCGGCAAGGTCCACCAGGATATCAATTTGGTCTTGGCGGATCAGCTTAGCTAGCTGTTCATTGTTGAGGGCAACGATGTCCCGCCAATCATCAGCAAATTCTTGCAGGCGTTGCGTCGTTTGGTCGGTCTTAGGATTATCGGCGTAGCAGATAATCGCGAACTTACTGTGGTCATGGTTGGCCAGCAAGGGTTCGAGAAAGTAAGCGACCGAATGAGTTCTGAAGTCGCTGGAAACATAACCGATGCGGAGCTGCCGATCGCCATCACAGTTGTTGTTGTAGGGCTGCATATTGCGGGGCATATCAGCAGTCTGACAGGCCGCCCATTGTTGATGTTCTTGATAAATTGCGGATGGTTCGTAGTCGCTACTACAGTTCAGCGTAAAGATCAAATTGCTGTGAGCTACAACATAATCGGACTTAAGTTGCAGTGCCTGTCGGAAGGCCGCGATCGCTTCAGTAAACTTTCCTTGTTGTTTTAATACATTGCCGAGGTTATTGTGGGCATCGGCAAGCTGCGGCGCAAATTCGATAGCCTGCTTATAAAACGCGATCGCCGCCGCTAACTGGCCTTGTTCTTGATGGATAAACCCTAAACCAAACAAAGCTTCGGCGTGATCTGGCTGATGTTGAATAACTTTTTGATAAGACTGTATGGCCTTAGGAAATTCTCCCTGCTGTTGATAGATGCGACCTATCTTGTAACAAGCCTCAACAAAATTCTCTTCAAAATCAACTAATTTTTTGTAGCACGCTAAGGCGTTTGACCATTGTCTTTGCTTTTCATAGATAAAACCTAGATTTCGATAACCGTTTGACTCCTCAGGATTCAGCTCAACTGTCTTCTGATAACATTGAATAGCTTCATCTAAATTCCCTTGCTTCTCATAAATGTTTCCTAGATTATTAATGGCTTCAATATAGTTAGGTCGAGCATGAATTGCTCTTTGATAAGATTCTATAGCCCCAGCAAATTCACCCCGTTTTTGACAAATAAACCCCAGGCAGAAATTAACATAAGCGTGGTTAGGATGCTGCTTTAGAATATTCTGATATTGAACCTCGGCTTGATTTAGTTCACCCTGTTTCAGGAACTGGGACGCCGTTCTGAATTGTTGCTCAATTTCCATAAAATCTATCAACTCACGTATCACAGTCACCACTACAGTTCATGTTTTCAGAGAAACCTAGACTGTCGTGGCTGATAGTTGACCCCATCCAGCTTTAACTATACCCAGATATCAATCAGTCAACACACGGCAGGTCAATCCATTTAGGAGCACCTGTCACGGCTATGCATAAAGCACTAACCCCTCTGATTTGACCGCTCGTTTCTAAGCAAGAAGGACTATCAATGGAAGTCGTTAAAGATACCTGGCAAAATTCAGAATTCGCACATTAACATTGGTAGATAATACAGCGGTGAGGTAGGTGTCTTGCCCAAAGCCATGGCTCTGCCTAGAAACAGCAAGAGGAGGTGCCCCTAAGTGGCTGATGAGGTACATCTAGAAATAATCGAGCAAGGAGTCGAGAAGTGGAATCGCTGGCGCGAGGTGGATTCCAAGAGTCAGCCTGATCTCAGTGGGGCCTATCTCTTTGAAGCCGAACTCAGCGGTATCAATCTCAGTGGAGCAAACCTCAGCCGTGCCTGTTTGATTGGAGCCAAGCTCAAGGAGGCTAATCTTAGGGGGGCTAACTTACAAACTTTATATGCCAGTGCAGTCAACTTAGAGGGCGCTGACCTGGCTAATGCAAATTTAAAGCAAGCGAATTTAAGTGAAGCTCGACTTGCTCATACTAATTTCAGCCAAGCCAGTGCTGAGGGCGTTAATTTCTCAAAATCTGATCTGACGGGAGCCTGTATCGAAAACTGGCAGGTGAATGCCAAAACAGACTTTGCCGACATCACGTGCAACTATCTCTACCGTAAACATTCCCGCGAAGAACGGTACCCCCAAGAGGGTGATTTCACACCAGAAACCTTTCTGGAATTCATCCGTGGCTACCTGTCCAACTCAGAGCCCTCCAACCCAGACCCCTCTAACCTAGACCCCTCCAACTCAGAGCCTTCCAACTCAGAGCCCTCCAGCCAAGGGCTGAGTGAAAAGCCCGAGTATCCAATCTTACTGGGCGATACTTCCGATCTGGCAAACCAAGAGCTGATAACCTCCCCCGAGCCTGGTCGGCCAATTTCTCGATCGCAACCCAAGGTGACCACCTCGCCGCGATCGGGGTCTTCAAGTCAAACTCAATTTTCACTGCAGCAATGGCGGCTCATTGCTGCCGGTAGCCTTGTTGTACTGATAGTTGCCAGCACAGTCTTCGCCGGTATCCTTTCGCGCCTCATAGCCTCACGACGGTCAGAAGCTGACCCACCGGAATATTTGCTAGGCCCCAATGTAAACCTGGCCTCTCTGCCCTGCAACGAACTTCCTCCTCCCGACCTGCAAACGCAAGAACCCAGCTTTACCTATTCCAATGGCGTTAAGTTTTATGGTCAGTTTGAAGATGGCATTCCGGTGAATGGCCGTGGCATCATGGTGTTCAACGATGGTAATCGCTACGATGGCGAGTTTCTGAATGGTGAACGTAGCGGCTGTGGCACGTTTACGTTCGCGAGTGGCAGACAGTACATGGGGCAGTTCGAAAGCGATCAGTTTCATGGGGTGGGTATTTGGGAACTCGAAACAGGCGAGCGTTATATCGGCCAGTTTGAGTACAACAAGTGTGAAGGGTGGGGAACCTTCCTATTTACGGATGGGTCTTCGAAGTCGGGGACTTGGGAAGGCGGCACCCTTGCAGGAGATACCCTTTCTTGTAACCGCGGTATTGCTAGCGAACCCGAAGAAACCATTCCATAAGAAACTGTCTTACAAAAATAAGGAGCATAGTCGGATGTCTCATCTCGCCCCCTCGATGATTCAACGATGCATCACCATTTCTACGGCCACAGCTTCGATGCTGCTGACAGCGAGTTTCGTTCTGTTTCAGCCTGTACAGGCGCAGGATGCGCCTCAGCCAACACCCGCACCAGAGTTCCCAACAGCGGAACCAGAGCCAGTACCTGAGTCTGAAATCGAACCAGCTCCCATCGAACCAGAAGGTTCTGAGTCACCCACACTGGATGATGTTGTGAGTGATGACGAGGAAGCCCCAACCGAAACTGTTGAAGATACTGAGGTTAACGAACCAGAGGCTGATACAGAGGCCACTACCGGTGACGCTGAAACCGAGGTGGAGGCAGTGGAAGGTGAGCTTGAAACGGATATCGATACAGTGGAAGGTGAGTCCGAAACGAATACTGCTGACAGCGACGTCGACTCTGTAGCACCCACGGATGCCACCACTACGGATGCCACCACTACAGATGAAATCACCTCAGACACAGAGGAGGCCAACGACTCAACTACACAGAGTCCTCGGGCTCTCTGGTAGCACTCGGCTACACCAGTGATTTGGGTTTGCGGCGATTTCTGATCATGAAATCACCAACCAGAGCAGGTCTTGGTTGTAGTATGCAAAATATTGACATTTGATTCTGGCTGAACCTGCCCTCACAGAGGCGGTATATTTTTTCTTGAAAATCACTTCAGGAAAGGATTCCCGAATTGTGCCCTGATCAAATTCTCTTTTTATCCCCTGTGAGTCACCATTGCGACTCACAGGGGATAATGTCATTTCCTGCCGTTAAGGAGACAAAGCGTGAAACGACTTGTTCAAGCAATGTGTTTGTCTGCCGTTCTCATCGCCACACCGGCCTATGCCGAACCACAGATCACCGTTTTAGGGGAATTCGAGGAACGTCCAGGCAACCCTGCAATTGGTCCCGATGGAACCATCTATTTTTCTGTTCATCCGTTTGATCAGCCGGAATTCAAGGTCATGCAGTTGGTGGGTAGTGAGGGAGTCCCCTTCCCCACACCCGAGATTTCTAGAAGCTTCGCAGCTGTAATTGGTATCCAAGTTGAGCAGGATGGAACTGTCTGGATTTTGGATATGGGTAGCGCCGAGACCAGCCCCAAGCTCCTGGGATGGGATGTCCAAAACAACATTCTGAAGGCAGTGCATTATTTGCCAGATGAAGTGAATGTGGCCAATTCTTTCCATCAGGACTTTGCCATTGACGAAGTTCGCCGCAGAGCATTTATTGCCGATATGTCACGGGGTGGCATTATTGACGCTAGTAATCCTGCCATTGTGGTGGTGGATTTAGATACCGGCCAAACACGTCGTGTTTTGGAAGGGCATGAATCCCTACAACCTGAGGCTGGCGCAACCATGATTGCTGAAGGTGAGCCGCTGACCTTTACCGATGAGCAGGGAAACAGTTACCCCGTAGAACTGGGATTGAACCCGATCGCGATCGATGCCCAGAATGAGTGGGTTTATTTTTCAACCATTCACCCCGGTACCCTTTATCGCATTCCGGCAGAAACTCTCGGCAATTTTGCGATTGATGAGGCCGATTTAGCGGCGGCGATCGCACCCTTTGCGGCGAAACCCTCAAGTGACGGCATTGCTGCCGACGGTCAGGGGCGCGTTTACATCACCAACGTTGCGGATAATGCCATCAGCATTGCGGATGAAACGGGTACCCGCATCTGGGTCCAGGATAGCCGCTTTGTTTGGCCTGACGGAGTTTATGTCGCCCCCGACGGTAGCGTGGTCGCGACGATCAATCAGTTGAACCGAGCCGCTCCCTTTAACGGTGGCACCGCTGGTGCCGAGCCACCCTTCCTAATTATTCGTATCCAAGAGTAGAAGAACTCTCAGCCTCGCTAAGGAGCTGAATGGAAGGGAGATTCAGTAGAGGTTGGCAAGTCATCGGTAGCGGAACGTAGATGCCATTCAGAATACAAAGTCCACCTTCCACCCTCCACTCTTTCACCCTTCCACCCCTCCACTCTTCTACCCTTCCACCCCTCCACTCGCCATGCTTGCTTGGGAAAGATCAGTGCCACGCAGCAACCCTTGAGTATCCGATCGCCCAACGAGGATAATCTGACGGGTATGGATGAAAGCTAAGGCCATGATTGTGGTTGCCATCAAACTAGTGGGAATGGCAAAAATGGCGGTTTCGGGAGCCATTCCTAAAAACGAACTCGTAGGCCGAACACTTAGCAGGAGGATTGCCATAACTGAGGTCAGCGCAGGAAAAACCAGACAGCTGATGCTCGCGATCGCCCCAAACCACAACCAGTTCTTCTTGCGAGGCAACAACAGCAGGGTCTGGTTAACTAGGAGCATGAATATCAGCGACCCAACAAACAAAGCAATACAGCTCCCCAAAATGAACGAGTCAACCTCATCAAAGGCCAACAGATTGAATGGGTGCCAGAGAAACCAAGTGATGTAGGTAAAGGCCATCAGGATGAAATTT
>JBCBTQ010000193.1:0-11152 GCA_039818605.1 Cyanobacteria bacterium J06639_14
GATTTCATCCTTCGACCAAAAACCTGCAAACGGTGGGATGCCGCAAATAGCCAGTGTCCCAACTAAGAACGTAATGGCAGTAATGGGCATATACTTCCGCAAGCCGCCCATCAAACGCATGTCCTGGGCCAAAACCGCGTCATGGCCAACGACTGCCTCCATCCCGTGGATAACTGAACCAGATCCCAAGAACAGCATCGCTTTGAAGTAAGCATGAGTCATGAGGTGGAACAACCCAGCCCCATAAGCACCGACCCCCATAGCCATCACCATGTAGCCCAACTGCGACATCGTGGAGTAGGCTAGCCCCTTCTTGATATCGTTCTGGGTAATGGCGATACTGGCTCCCATGAAAGCTGTAAATGCACCTGTCCAAGCAACCACGTTCATTACCGTGGGCAGCTCCTCAAAAACAGGGAACATCCGAGCGACAAGGAATACTCCTGCGGCCACCATCGTCGCAGCGTGAATTAGGGCAGAAATCGGTGTTGGGCCTTCCATGGCGTCAGGTAACCACACATGGAGAGGAAACTGCGCTGACTTGGCCATCGGACCGAGGAAGACCAGGATCGCAAAAATACTGGCAAGACTTGCCGTCAAGCTACCGCTGGTGACTAACTCAGTGAGGCGTTCGCCCATTATGTCGAATTCAAAGCTCCCCGTTGCCCAAAAGATGGCGAGCATACCCAGCAGCAGACCAAAGTCACCGATGCGGTTCGTAACGAAGGCTTTTTGACAAGCATCCGCTGCACCTTGACGTCCATACCAGAACCCAATGAGTAGGTAGGAACACATTCCTACCAGCTCCCAGAACACATAGACTTGCAACAAGTTAGGGCTAATAACTAACCCCAACATGGAAGAACTAAACAGGCTCAGGTAAGCGTAGAAGCGCACATAACCGGGGTCGTGTGCCATATAGCCATCGGTATAAACCATGACCAGGAACGCAACCGTGGTTACGATCACCAGCATCAGCGATGCTAAGTGATCGATGGTGTACCCCATGGTTAGGCGAAAGTCTCCGGCTGAGGCCCACTCAATCGTACGAGTGTAAGCATCGTGTCCTTGTAGTTGACTAAAAAATAGCAAGAAGGACAGCACCATCGCTGCCCCTGTAAGTGACACGATAAAAACAGCAGAAGGTCGCCGTAGGGTACTTGTGGTTTGGCTGTAGCTAATCAAACCTGTCCCGACGATCGCGGCACCGACCAACGGTAAGACCGGCACCAGCCAGGCGTATTCGTAAATTGCCTCAATTGATTCCATGCTTTTATGCCGACTCCACTGTCATGAGTAACAGGCTGGCAAAACCGCCTACATTCTGCCATAAGCCTAGTCCTTGGTTTTCATCCATTGGGAAGACTTCGTTCTTTTTTTATGTGATGGCTCCGAATTGCCTTAACATCGCTTTACAAGATGCTGCGGGATCAACTTAAGCCGGGAAATTACGGTGGCGGAAGAAGTTTGAAGTCAGTTACTGGACGGTATTGACGCTGCTCGTTAGAAATGGCAGAAGCGCAGTCGTCGTGTATCTGGCAAAATTTCATGCTAGTTGTCCATGCTGCCTCGGTAATACCCGAAATGGAGGGTTGGGTTTTTGGGTGGGGTGCCGTGGGTCGTATCAGGACGGGTGGGGAGTTCTGATGGACGGGTGGGGTTTTGACCCACGCTACGCAGGGGGATTTTCAGGGGGAATCTGGTTTACTGATCCTCTTATTCAAAATGGCTTTTGGCTTACTACCCAGCCAGAGTCGATCGACTTAGACGGTTGCCTAGGTGACTGCGATTACTGAGGGGCACTGGTGAAGCTGATCTGCCATTCGCGCAGCCGTAATTGTGCCTCTGCATACGCTTCTGTTCGGGGCGGAACTTGCTCCGCGATTTCAATGCCGCGCTCAACATCTTGGCGGGCTGCCGCTTCAGCTAAGTCTAAAAGTGCCCAACTCCAGCGATTGACTGCCTGTTGAGCGGCTGACCAATCGCTACTGTTTTCAGGGATGGCTTGCGCCAGAGAAATGGCTCGCACAAGGGCCGATACGGATCCTGACTGAGAAACCAAAAGTGCCTGTTGATAGGACTGGCTGGCATCTTGATCGGTTTGCCAGTTAGCGATAGACGCCTGAGCTTCATCATAGAATGCCTGATTTTTAGGGATTTGAGAAGCGACGGCGATCGCATCTTCCAGACGACCCACTTCGGCAAACTGCTGTGCTTGGGCCAAAATCGGCTCATTATCCATTTCTTGGATACGCCAGCGCCAGTCACCAATGGCGTCTTGAGCCTCGTCGTAGAGCGGGCTGCTAACCGGGATGGTTTCCGCTTCGGCGATGGCTGCATTCAAACCTGCGCGATCGCCCTGACTGGCCATAATATTGGCTCGATCCAAAAAAGGACGATCTTCGATATCGGCAATCGCTTCACGCCATTGCTGAATCTGATCTTGGGCTTCGTCCCAGAGTGGGTTAGAGGATGTGACCTTCTGGGCCTCAGCGATGGCTGCCCGCAAACTGTCCACTGAACCGGGTTGGGCAATCTGTTGAGCCCAGTTCAATTGGGCAACGGCTTCAAGTTCCCATTGCCATTGTTGTTTTAGCTCCTGTACACGGCTGTATAGAGGTCGATCCGGGCTCATACTCTGTAACCGGACAATGGCTGATTCGTATCCGGTTGTGGTACCGGCCCAGATTAGTTCATAAGCATCCGCTAAGGTTCGGAAGTCAGCAATCTCTTCACCCAGCTCGGCTTCGGGCGGAATCTTGCTCAAAATGTTGCGGGCTTCGGCACCATCGGCGCGAGCAAGCGCGTCTTCAGCCAAATCTAACAGTTGGCGTCCGATGGTTTTCAGGGTCGCTTTGGCCTCTTCATAAACGTAACTATCGCTTGCGACCGAGGCCACTTGCTCGATCGCTTGCAGGATATCATCAACAGTACCCTGGGCGGCTTGGCGTTCGGCATTGGCCAATATATTCACGTCTTCACGGGTGCGAGTGATGAGGTTCATCAACTCATCGTATTGAGTACTGGACCAATACCTATTAGCGACTGTGCGAAGCTGAATAGCTGCTGCAAAGGCGTCCTGAAAGCGAGAAGCCTTGATGTGATTTTCAGCTTCTTGAAAGATGGACTCGGCCTGTTCCCACGTCTTTTGCCAGGAGCCGATGCGATCGCTAACAACACCAGCAGCGGCTGTGCTTTGGGGAATTTTTTGGGCGATTTTGATGGCGTCTTCTAATTTCCCTTGATGGAAAGTCTGATCCGCTACATCCAGAATCTGATCAGCCCACATTTCAACCCGTGTATTAATGTCCGGACGTAGGGGATGATCCCGAGGCAGTTCTTCTACCAAGGCGATCGCAGCTAATAGGTTCTCTACAGAACTTTCTTGAGCATAAGCATCGGCACATTGCAGGCGCGTGGAGGCAGCGGCAGTAGGCCAAAAGATAGCCCGACAGTTAGGCAAATTAGGAATACGGAATAGACTGACAGCTGAAGCTCCGCCAATTCCCCCCACCAAAACCAGCATCAGGAAGGCCCAAAGTGTCCAGCTATTTAGGAAACCTTGTTGCTTTTGAGGGGGGGGAGCAGCTGGGGTGACACTAGTTAGCTCATCATTGTCAGCCAGGGGAGTAGGCCGGACCGTGAAATAATTGGCCTGCGTTGATTGCTGGAAACGAGGAGGCTGTTCGCGTCGATCAGACGGGACTGATTGCCAGTCATGCGCGCGCGATCGCGGTGGCGGTGGTGGTACTTGCCGCCTGGAATTGCGTTTGGGGAATTTTTGGGAGCTACTCATAGAACCCCTTTCAGTAGGCCTTTCAGCACAATAATGGTGTTGCCAGCTTGAGAGCCAGGGTAGTTCAGCACCATATCTAGCTCTTCACCTTCAACCCCGAGTGTCCTGACAGTATACCGACGGCTTGCCAAACTAGCGTATTCTTTCAACATCTATTGTGATTGTCACTCCTCGTAAACCCTGAGCCGAAACCGCTGAGGTATTCACTCAAGCCAGAAAATGCCGAATCCTAAACCCTATGCTTGAAAAAACGTCTTGTTTTAAGTGGGTGCCCCGCCATGGCGGATAAAAGCCTAATGTCTGGGGTCACAATAGAGCATTTCTGAGCCCGATGGGTTATCGGTCGATAAAGAAGTGGGAGTTTCCTTTACAAAGCATGTGAAGTCCATCTATATTACCTAGCCAAAATTTCATGGATTAAATGGATGCCCCTTATTTGATCAATGCTGTGATAGCGATGAGAATTGCCCTGTTATGAAAGTTGCCTTCTTTAGCACCAAACCCTACGATAAGCAGTCTTTTAGTACTGTTAACGAGTCCTATACCCATGAACTGGTCTTTTTTGAGCCGCGTCTGACTCCTAAGACAGCGGCTTTAGCCAATGGGTTTCCAGCCATTTGTGTGTTCATTAATGATGATTTAAGTGAGGGAACTCTGCGGGCGATCGCCGAGCATGGAACGCGGGTGATTGCCCTGCGCTGTGCTGGCTTCAACAATGTTGATTTAAACACAGCAAAGGAACTAGGACTCACAGTTGTACGGGTCCCTGCTTATTCGCCTTATGCCGTAGCGGAGCATGCAGTAGGGCTCATTCTAATGCTTAATCGGAAGCTTTATCGGGCTTATAATCGCGTCCGCGATGACAACTTTGCGTTAAATGGCTTGCTAGGGTTTGACATCCACGGCAAGACCGTAGGGGTTATCGGAACTGGCAAAATTGGTCAATGCTTTGCCCAAATTATGCGTGGATTTGGTTGCCAGTTGCTGGCATACGATGTTTATCAAGCTCCGGCATGCTTGGCAATGGGCGTGCAATACGTCCCTCTGTTAGACCTTCTAGCCCAGTCCGATATTGTTTCGCTGCACTGCCCTTTAATCCCCGCAACCCATCACATGATTAATGCTGAGTCTCTACAGTCTCTAAAGCGGGGTGCAATGTTAATCAATACCAGTCGAGGCGGGCTCATTCATACTCGTGCTGTAATCGACGCAATCGAGTCAGGAATCGTTGGTTATTTCGGTACAGATGTGTATGAGGAAGAAGAGAGTTTGTTCTTCGAAGACCTGTCGGACACTGTGATTCTGGATGAAACCTTCCAGCTTTTACAATCGTTTCCAAATGTTGTGATTACAGCTCACCAAGGTTTTTTTACGCGTGAAGCTCTGAGCAACATTGCTGCAACGACGTTGGCCAATATTGCCGATGCTGAAGTTGGACGCGATTGTCCCAATGCGGTCAGTACTTGAATTGCCATTGCCACCAACTTGCGACGGCATGTCTAACTGCCAACTTCAAGCGGGCAATTGGGATTGAGCAAAAGTCAAAAGCCAGGAACCAGCGTTTCCCAGCTTATACCCTTGCGTTTTTGACGGCTACAAATGCTGAGGTTGAATATATTGCAATGTATGCAGTTCTTCAGTCCAAAATCGCTCATGGCTATTATTCATCTCGTAGACGCTCTGACCAAACCCGCGTAGGCAATCCCCATACATAGATGAAGCCCTCTGCCGATCGATGGTCGAACTGGTCATCGGCGCTATAAGTGGCGAGCTCTTCGCTATACAAAGCGTTCTCAGACTGCCGACCCACGATTTGAGCATGGCCCTTGTGAAGCTTGACTCGTACCGTACCGCTCACGTGAACTTGAGTATGTTCGATAAAGGCATCGAGGGCAGCTTTTAAGGGACTATACCAGAGGCCGTTATAGATCAAGCGACTGTAGGTTTCTTCCAGACCTCGCTTGTACTGGGTGACATCGGCTGTTAATGTCAAACTTTCCAGATCACGATGAGCAGCAATCAAAACTAGTAGAGCCGGTGCTTCGTAAATCTCACGGGACTTGATTCCCACCAGACGGTTCTCAACCATATCGATGCGCCCGATGCCATGATTACCCGAAACTTCATTGAGTTGGGTGAGGAGTTGGGTGGCGGGCATTTCCTCGCCATTAAGGTGAGTGGGTTCCCCAGCGGTAAAGCCAATTTCCACATACGCAGGCTCATCAGGGGTATCAGCGATCGCCTTGGTCATGGCGAAAACTTCTTCTAAAGGTTCATTCCAGGGATTTTCCAAGGGCCCTGCTTCGATGCTGCGGCCGAGGAGGTTGTAGTCAATGCTGTAAGGGGATGACTTTTTTACAGGAAAGGAAAGGCCAAATTTTTCCCCATAGGCGATCGCTTCCTCTCGGCCCATGCCCCACTCCCGAGCCGGAGCTAAGACTTTGAGTTCAGAATTCAGCGCCCCAATAGAGACGTCAAAACGCACTTGATCATTCCCTTTGCCCGTACAACCGTGAGCGACTGCATCAGCCCCACACTGACTGGCGGCTTCTACCAATAGCTTGGCAATGAGAGGCCGGGCTAGCGCAGTTGAGAGGGGATAGCGATTTTCATACAATGCATTCGCCTTGATCGCGGGAATGGCATAGTGCTTAATCAACGCGTCTTTGGCATTAACGACTAAAGACTCCGAGGCCCCTGCTTTGAGTGCCTTCTGGCGAATGGGTTCAAGGTCTTCTCCTTGTCCCAAATCGGCCGCCAGCGTAATCACTTCTTTAACTCCAAGCTCGTTCTTGAGATAAGGAATGCATACAGTGGTATCAACCCCACCCGAATATGCCAGAACCACTCTTTCTGCGCGACCCATCGCTCGTCACCTCGTGAACTCACAAGCTATTCATTGTTGCAGACTTAAGGCACTTTCGCTGCACTATAATGACAGATTGCTGATTCTATTCTGGAAGTTTCAGCTAAAACTGCTCATGGGATGCTGGATTTCTCGTCTGCTGACGTCCCATACCCTAGAGTAGGATTGGAGTGCTTTTCTGAGGTGTATTGTGTTTCTCAGCGTTGTGATCCCGACCTATAATCGCAAGCCCATTTTGGCCAAATGTATAAAAGCGATGGAGCAGCAACAATTTCCCTCAGATAGTCCCGTGGCGAGGTACGAAATTGTGGTCATCGACGACGGCTCTACGGATGGCACCGTCGAGTGGCTGCAGGAGGCTAAATTTCCCCATGTCCGATTGTATGAACAGGACCATCAGGGATCGGCAGTTGCGCGCAACCATGGGGTCCATCGTTCCCAGGGCGACATTATTGTTTTTGTCGATAGTGATGTTATTGTGCTGCCGGATTTCTTGCATACCCATGCGATGGAACTGGTGCAATTCCAAAAGGAGCACGGCAACGATTGCGTATTTACCTATGGCCGCATCGTTAATACGTGCAACTTTGACAACCCCACTTCGGAACCCTTCAAAGTAACGGACTACTCGCGTGCCTTTTTTGCGACTGGGAATGTGGCGATCGCCCGCCATTGGCTCGAAAAGGCTGGGCTATTCGATGCCGAATTCACCCTCTACGGTTGGGAAGATTTAGAACTCGGTGTCCGTCTGAAAAACCTCGGCATGTCAATGATTAAGGTTCCCGAGGCAATTGGCTATCACTGGCATCCTCCGTTTTCACTAGAGGAAGTTCCCAAACTTATTGACCAAGAAGTTCAGCGGGGACGAATGGGCGTGGTGTTTTACAAAAAGCATCCAACCTGGGATGTCCGGATGATGATTCAGCGGACCTGGATACACCGCTTACTTTGGGGGCTCTTAACGCTAGGGGGCAGATTGAATGAGAAAACCATGGCTCCCTTTTTACAGTGGTTAATCAATCAAGGGCGACCTCAGTTAGCATTAGAAGTTGCCCGGATATTTCTCAATTGGTATACCGTGCAGGCCGTTTATGCCGCTCACGCAGCTCAGGAACAAGGGACTTGATGAGACCACATGGGTGGCAATGTCAGCTGGGGAGTCTTGGCCATGTCAGGCTACTGCGCACGAAGGACAAAGCTATGTAGCCAAAAGGTAGAAGTCAGGGGAATAATGGGGTGCTGCACTACGTTTGGCTGAGCGTAGCTCCTCTGGGGCGGCTAGACTAACGGCTGAGTCTTCCAACTAAACTCACGCCGAAGGCTCACATCGAAGCCCGAAGCCTAACTCACTACCAAAGCAGAATTCCGGACCGCAATGGAAATCTCTACCTTCGTCCTGTCGTCACGATTGAACCTACTGTGATTCCATCTAGATACGATATTTCTGCCATAATTGAGGGCTATGCCAAAGGCTATTTTTTGATGGCCGATGAGAATGGTCGCAACCTAGGCTGGTATTCCAGTCGGCAACGGACATTAATTCCCCTGGATGAGCGATTCCGTTATCCCAAGTCTCTGCGGCGAGTCTTGAATCAAGAGCGGTTTCAGACAGCTATTAGCCGTGATTTTGCGGCAGTGATTGATGGCTGTGCCGATCGCGATGTGACTTGGATTTCCGATGAACTTAAGGATATCTATTGGGAACTTCACCAAGCCGGTTGGGCTCATAGTTTCGAAACCTGGCAGGGGGATGAACTCGCTGGAGGTATTCTCGGTATCGCGATCGGGGGTGCTTTCGTTGGTGAGTCTATGTTCTATCAAATTCCCGATGGCTCTAAGGTTGCCATGGTCAAACTTGTTGAATGGCTGCGATCGCGCCGCTTTGTCTTATTCGACGCCCAAATGATGAACCCACACCTGGCTCGTTTTGGTGCGTACAACATCTCTAACCGAGACTATCGAAATCTTCTGCAGCAAGTGTTGACACTGCCCTGTCGGTTTGTGAATTAGTGGTTGGTTATGGGTTGATGGTTCGTAGTTAGTGGTTCATGGTTCATGGTTCATGGTTTTTAGTTGGACAAATTTTACGGCCAACGACCAACCATCAACAACCAACGAATAACATCCCCTTAACTCGGTCTCGTTAGCACTGTCTAAATTCTGTTACCAATGTCAAACTGGCCCATGCCCCTTGTGCCGTGTACTGGCGGATCATGCGTTGGCGGTGGTTGGGGGCAATTAGCCAACCAACTTCGAGAAAGAGGGGTTGACGGGGTTCGATGTGGGTGGGGCAGGTGGAGGAAGCACCGTCGGGAAGCATGAGCACCTGGACGGTTTGGGGGCCGGATGTGAAGAGGATGCGATCGCCTGCGACTCTGCCTTCGGATCTAATTGTTGGCGTGCCTTCGCCAATCTGGAGTGTTTGCTGCACAGTATGGTCTGCAAGCGTCACGTCTAAGCGAGTGGTGTAGGTTTTGCTGGGTTGGAAGTCTGGGTAAAGGGTTACAGCTTCGCCTTGCCAAGTACCTTCGAGAGCGGCCAGGGTCAGATTCGGTCGCTGAGGAGGAGACGTTCCTTCCAGGTGTTCACGAATCAGGGTTAGCTGCTTTAACTGACGGTCTTTGCTGAACAATTGCACCAGACGTAATCGCTGCTGTTCAGCCATGAGTCCTAGCTCTGCGCCAAATTCTGAAAACGGCCCCCACTGCAACGATCCTTGGGAAAAAGCTCCAGTCTCAAAGAAAAGCGTACTTTTACCGAGCGATCGATACTCCAAAATGGTTGTTTGAGGCGATTCTCCCGGTGGTGATTGGGTGATTTCTTGACGCATGGCATTGCCTGCATCCAGCGGTTTGAGCGCTACCACTGTCGGGATATCACTGAGGATTTCTCCGTGAGGCGATAGTTGAGTGAATGAGCCGATCCAGGTGCCCTTGTTTTTGAGTAGTCGCTCCCACTGGGATGTCATGAGATGGTCGCTCCGATCGCATCAATCTGTAACACAACCGCATCCACCACATCGATTCCTTGCTGCTGCCAGGTTGCAGACATGCTTGTAGCGATAGCCTCAGCCTGATCGGCACTCCCTAAGGCCAGTAATGTGGGTCCGGCACCGCTAATAGTGACCCCATAGGCTCCCGCCGACAGGGCGGCTTGGACTACCTCGTCATAGCCAGGGATCAAGGTTTTGCGATAGGGCTCGTGGATGCGATCGCTGATGGCTGTCCGGAGCCAATCACCATTTCCCGTTTCTAGGGCTCGTAATAGCAATCCCAGGTGACCAATGTTGTAAACCACATCGGCACGGGAATATTCCCTAGGCAAAACTTTGCGGGCCTTGGCGGTAGAAACTTCGAACGCTGGAACCACCAGAATGGGCACGATCGCTGAGTGCCAGGGGATTTCACAGAGAGTTCCCTGGCCTTGGTCATTCACCGTGGCGAGTCGGCAGCCGCCCAGCAGGGCAGGGACCACATTGTCAGGATGGCCTTCAATATCAGTCGCAAGTTGAGCCAGATCAGCTGCCTGGAGGGGAAACCCCGCCAGGGCATTAGCGCCCAAAATGCCACCCACAATCGCCGTGGATGAACTTCCCAAGCCCCTGGCGAGGGGTATGCCCAGATCAATCGTTATCTGCACAGCAGGCACGGGTTGATTGAGATGCTTGAAGCATTTACAAAAAGCAATGTATGCCAGGTTGGACGTATCGGTCGGAACGCGATCGCACTCTGCCCCCGTCACCGTGATTGCTAACGAGGCTTGTTCCGGATTACGTGTAAATGTGAAGCGGTTATAGCGAGTGAGGGCAGCGCCTAAACAGTCAAATCCAGGGCCAATATTGGCCGTTGTTGCAGGCACTGAAACTCGAAATGATTCAGACACAGTCATAGCTCCATCTGGCAGGCACTTGTCCCTACCCATCCAGCGAATCGCATACTACCATTCTTAGAGAATCTGTTTTATTGACTGTTGCGCATTTGGAACCGTCCGATCAAGTTCATTGTCTTCTACAGGCAAGGGGAATTCCCAAACGTGACGAGTGAGGAGAAGTGCACCGATGACTAGGACAATACTCGGGATTGGGGTTGCGTTATTGGGCCTGGGTGCGATCGCGCCATTGGCCTTGGGGAATGAGCAACATCCTCAACCAACTTCGATGGAACAGCTAGATCTGCCTGCAGTGGAAGTGCCTGTTCGTTCGAGTCCTGCGATCGAAGCCCCTAAAACGGCAGAGTTTGTGACTGATCTTCCCGCTACGGATGTGTCTCCCAGTCACTGGGCTTATACCGCTGTAGAGAATTTGGTTGAAGTCTACGGATGCTTGGAAGGCTATCCAGACGGAACCTTTCGCGGCGACGAATTTGTCACTCGCTATGAGTTTGCCGCTGCGATGGATGCTTGTCTCAATAATTTCTTTCAACTTGTCGAACAAGAGCGCCAAGTTGACCTAGGGAAATTCTTCGAAGAGTTAGCTGTCAGCTAACTCTTCG